>JAFOXR010000037.1 GCA_017391675.1 Muribaculaceae bacterium | reverse complement strand
TTTTGCAGTTCCCTATCCTTATTCAACGAGAACACATAACTGAAATCCTTCTGCTTTTTACGCGGTTCGACATCAAATCCTTCGCCCGACGATTCCGCTTCAAATTTCTTAATGTTATCAAGCGACAATGTTCCATCATTCAGCGAGAATATCCTTGACAGGAAAATATCCTGCAATGCGCCTACATTCATAGGCACCACATGAGAGAAAACATCTAGGCTCACCGAAGTGTATACCTTATTGAACTTGTTTATCACCACTGCCGAATCGTTATTAATAAACACTTTCGCCAGCTCAATGCCAAGCACAGGGCGTATAGATATTGAGATATTCTTGTCTTTCAGCATCTTGAGCTGAATAGAACTTGACAGCGAAGCCTTCCCCGACAGAATGAGTTTTCCCGATGCCGTATAAGTATTCCATTGCTCATACGAGGCTGCGACATCGCGCAACACTGCAGCAGCACCTACCGCTTTATCGTCGGTACCAGTCACAGACTTTGACGATTTACAGCCAGTAAAGCCTAGCGTCATCACTATCACCGCCACTAATATGAAATACAATTTTCTCATCGGTCTATTTTTTATTTAAAGAAGAATGTCTTATGTTTCACCTTTCTTTGCAGGATTTCAGAATCGGGGTTCAGTTCCAGTGCCTTTTCCCAATTAGGAAGCGCTTCCTCATGGAATCCGTTCATGAAAAGGATATCACCATAATGTTCATACAGTTCAGCACTCTGCTCACCATCGGAATTGGCTATAGCCGCTTTCATATAGGTTAAGGCCAGACTATATTCTCCCTTTTTGAAATATATCCATGCATAAGTATCGAGGTAGGTGGGATTTTCCGGCTCATATTTCACTGACATGCCGCTCAAACGCTCGGCCTTATCCAAATCCTGTCCCGATTCGGCAAGGAAGTATGCGTAGTTATTCATAGCCATGATATTGCCAGGATTGTATTCCAAAGCCTTCTCATACTGCTCAAATGCCTTAAGCGTGTCCTTTTTCATGAAATACACATCTCCAAGTCCGCTAGCCAGACTCGACATCAGTTCCGAATCAGTCGTATCGGCCTTTTCCATTGCCACGGCATAGGTCGCAATAGCTTTATCATATTCCTCAATCTGATAATATGCAGGAGCGATGTACTGGTAAAGTTCTATATTATCCGGATTATATTCAAGAGCCTTGTCAGCCGCCTTGAATGCCTCTTCATAATTTTCGTCCATCAGATTTATGAGCATCAGCTTTTTCCAGTTTTCAGCATTGGCAGGTTCAAGATCCAGCACATATCCGAGCTGTTCAGCCGCTCCGCCATAATCCTTCACTGTAACCAGATATTGACTGTACAAGTCATGAATAGCACTTTCATGCGGGTGCTGGTCAATAAGCACGCTGAAAAGATTTTCGGCACGCTCCGACGCCATAATCGTGTCACGCAACGATTCCCTCACATAATCGGTCAGCACACTTATCTTCTGGTCTATCTCTATATTCTTGTTGATAAGGGCATTGTATATCTGCTTGTCATAATTGACCGAATCGCCTGCAAGTTTGTAATAATCGGCTTTATACAAATAGGCATATCCGTTATTAGGATCTATTTCCAAAGCCTTGTCAAAGTACAGCATAGCGCTATCATGTTCGGAAAACTGCAGATACATGTTTCCCATAAACAAATTATAATCCACATTTGCAGGGGCCGACTTCACCAGTCTGAGTCCCTCATCTATTGAACCAGCCGTATCATTATATGCCATGTGATAATTAACCTTGCGCAAGGTTATCGGTATAGACATTCCTTCATTCACCTCTATGCTATCATATATTGCTATAGCTTGCTTGAAATTGCCTTTAGCGGCATAGGTGTCGGCAAGTTTGTACTTGAAATTTACATTAGAAGGAAATAAACCTACCAGTCTGGACCACACGCGCAGAGCTTCGTCATTACGGCGCAGCTTATTGCACACATTCCCATACATGGCACTTTCATACTGGTCTTCCGGAACTGAATCGAAGTGCTTGCGCATCAAAGACAGGTTGGTTTCCAGTTTTTCAGCCGTGTTATCCTCCGACACCAGCGACATGTACCCCAAGTAATAACCGATAGCAGTATTAGCAGTATCCAGGTTATAGGCATAACGCAGCAGCTCATAGTAGGAATCAAACTCCCCTATCGCTTTCTTGCGCATAGCCTCCAGAAACACATAATGGGACTTGCGTTGCAGTTCCTCCGCGTTAGAGTCATTCTTCTTAGCGCCTGCAGTCATTGCCAGCGCCGCTACAAGAATGAGAAATAACGGAATATGTCTTATGCTGTTCTTCACGCCAGTTGTATCGTGTTATTTAACCCCAGTATGGCCAAAACCTCCCGCACCGCGTTCGGTATCGTTTAATTCTTCCACTTCAACCCACTCTGCCTTTGTATAGTTCATAATCACCATTTGGCAGATGCGCTCTCCGTTATTAATAACAAACGGTTCATTCGACAAGTTGACAAGAATCACACCCACTTCGCCACGATAGTCGGCATCAATAGTTCCAGGTGTATTAAGCACTGTAATGCCTTTCTTCAGTGCAAGGCCACTGCGTGGACGGATTTCACATTGATATCCTTGAGGCAATTCCATATACAGACCAGTTGGAACAAGCACCCGTTCTAGCGGATTAAGTGTGATAGGTTCGTTTACAAAAGCTCTCACATCCATTCCTGCACTGTCTTCAGTGCTGTAAGCTGGAGTGGGATTATTTGACTTGTTTATGATTTTGACTTTAACTGTTTCCATAATTACCCTAGTTTATACATTAATCATGCGAAGTTAGTCAAAACGAGTGATTATTCATAGACATTCACCCTTAAAAAATGCTATTCTGCATTTTAGTTCTATTCACAGCCTCGCAATACAGTATTTTTTTGTAATTTAGTGCAATATATTGAAGAATTATGAATACAAACGAAAATAAGATGTGCTGGAACCGCCTGATTTGCGACAAGCGGTTGGGCCTTGAACATTATACCGACAACAATAATGGCGGCATTCGCAGCGATTTCCAACGCGACTACGACCGATTAGTGTTCTCTTCGCCTTTCCGCCGGCTGCAGAACAAGACTCAGGTTTTTCCGCTCCCAGGCAGCATATTCGTGCACAACCGTCTCACCCACAGCCTAGAAGTGTCTAGCGTGGGCAAATCGTTAGCCAGAGAGGTATCTACACGCTTGCGCGAGAAATATAGCGATGAGGTATGGGTAGACAAACTTTACGACATCGACGAGATAGTGAGTGCAGCATGTCTTGCCCACGACCTGGGCAATCCCCCATTCGGGCATTCTGGAGAAAAGGCCATAAGTTCATTCTTCTCCGAGGGGGAAGGTGCAGCTTTGGAACAGTTGCTCTCAGCCGAAGAATGGAAAGACCTTATTCATTTCGAAGGTAATGCCAATTCTTTCCGCCAACTGGTACACCAGTTCGCCGGCCGACGACCTGGCGGATTCGCTATGACCTATTCTATGCTTGCATCTATAGTAAAATATCCCTACTCATCGGCTCATGCCAACGAAAAAGGGAAATTCGGATTCTTCACTTCAGAAAAGAGCATATTTGAACATATAGCAAACGAGCTTGGCATAATCAAGCGAGGCGAAGACCAATATGTGCGGCACCCGCTTGTATATCTTGTTGAAGCAGCCGACGATATTTGCTATCAGGTAATGGACCTGGAAGATGCTCACAAGCTGAAAATCGTAAACACGAGAGAAACGCTTGAACTAATGCTAGGTTTCTTCAAAAGCGAGCGCAAGGAAAGGATTCAGGAAGTGATGAACAATGTAGCCGACAAGAATGAAAAGGTGGGATATCTGCGTTCATGCATCATAGGCACTCTAGTCAAAGAATGCGCCGAAGTCTTTGTTGCCCATGAAGACGAGATACTGAGCGGAACATTCAGCGGTTGCCTCATCGACCACATATCCGACCACACCAAGAATGCCTACCAGGCTTGCTCCGACCTTGCCTACGACAAGATTTACCGAGCATCTTCGGTTGTTGAAATAGACCTTGGCGGTAACCAGATCATCGCTTTCCTGATGAAGAAACTCATTGATGCTGTACGATTCCCCGAAAAGAATTATTCTCAACTATTATTGAGTAAAGTGCCTCAACAATATGAAGTGCATGCGCCTACACTTTTCGGCAAGATACAAGCCGTACTTGACCACATGAGCGCAATGACCGATGTCTACGCCCTTGACCTCTACCGCAAACTCAACGGCATGTCACTGCCAGCAGTGTAAACATAAACGGCTCGGAATACCGAGCCGTTTTCTTATATTCTTGTTATAACACAACTTTTGTTACCTTATTACCTTGGCGCTTGATGTAAAGTCCGCGTTCAGGATTTTCCACTCTCACACCTTGCAGGTTGTAGTATTCGACAGTTTCATCTTCTTCTACAATAACATTTTCTATTCCCGACAAGTCCTTTTCGGTAGTGAACTCTACTGTCTCGCCATAAATTGTACCGCTGGCGGTTGTAGCGAATGCACGATAGCAGTATGTAGTTCCGTATTTCAAATCGCTGATGGTGGTTGTCATTGAAATGCCTGACACTTCAACCTTCTTGGAATTGGCTGAAGCAGTGAGTGAATTGGCTGTACCGGGCTGTACTGACGATTCCCAGTATTCAAAACCTTGAGATATTATATCGTCAGTTCCTGCAAGGGCGTAGCCTTTTAGGGTGGCATTGTTTGTAGCTACCATAACATCTTCATAGGTGCGGACTTCAGGTTCAAAATACACATTTGCATCTCCTGTAAACAATGCAGTCCATTCTCCATAGTGTGTGTTACCCGATGACGAAGTATAGTATGGGCGGAACTCATAG
>JAFOXR010000036.1 GCA_017391675.1 Muribaculaceae bacterium | reverse complement strand
TTGATAGCAATACCGCCTTCAGGCGCAGCACTCATATTATTAGCCTGACCTAGAGAATAAGAATTGAACTTAATGTTTCCGCTATAATCCATGAATAGGAATGCAGGCTTATTCTCTTCGGTATTTGTTGATGTAATAGAGTTCTGACACACCCATACACCCTTTTCACAAGTTGCTACTTCCACGCAACTGTTTCCAAGATAACTAGAAACATTATCAAATACAGTAGTAGGTGCACTACTCCATTCATCGGCTGTACCCATTTTATAAGCAAGAAGTTTCTTGCCTGTTTCATAATCTTCGCAGAATGCATACATAGTGCGATCACTTCCTGTGCCCCAGAAATCGACACAAGTACAACCGCCACCAACAACTACACTACCATTTACCCATTGTCCGCTAGATGCACGCACACCTTGGAACACTTGACTGAGTGATCCGTTAGCAGGGTTGTAGACATAGATACCGGCATTTTCATCACTCCAGTCGCTTAAGTAAAGCTTTCCAGAATTCGCTTTGATACGATATGGAGAAGAACTCTTGGTTGAATAGAATTTATCCTGCAACTTTAGCTCACCATTCTTTTCTAGAGTAGGATAGAATGCTTGAACACCACGAGAATAGCCTGTTGAAGAATATACATGACCGAAGTAAGGACTTTCCTGGTCAAGTTCAATAGCGATACCACCACGAGCATTATTATTTGTGCCACCTTCATCATAAATAAATTCAGCAGCGATACTTTCCTTATTGATAAGTTCAACGCCCCAAGTGTAATTACCTTTAGGAAGGTCGGTATATTCAATATTTAAATCAGTAGATTCCTTTAGCCCCCAATTGTATTGACCAATATTGATTTTAATGATTTCTTCTGTTTCGGTATTCTTAAATAATAGGTTGCAGTCCTTTGCTTCTGCTGAATTTTTGAATTTAATATTTTGGAAAATACCATCTCCTTCAGCAGGTTTAGTTGTTAGTTCATATGCAAAAGCACCTCGTTTTGCACCTGGAGTTTCTGGTTCTGGATCTGGTTCAGGCTCTGGTTCAGGTTCAACTACAGAGCCATCACCCAAAATCGCTTGAGACTTAGGTGCAGCAGTCACAGTGTTGCGTTCAGGATTCTTCAATGTATAAGCCATAAGACCTTGTTGACGAGAGAATAGCAATAGGTTGTCGGCAGGATCAAATACAATTTGTTCTATATCGGTAGTATTTGGTACATCAACATCATATTGCCAAGTAAGAGAAGGTGTGTCACCACTCCATGTCACTTTGTATAAAGTTAAATTACCTGATAGGTTTACAACAGCCAAGCGGCTCATGTCACTGCTTATTGCAATACCACTTTCAGGCGATTCAGTAATCTTCTCATCACCGGTTAGGTCGCTAGACTTGAATTTAATGTTACCATTGTGATCCATGAACATAAATCCAGGAGCATCTGCTGTTGAAGCTGTTCCGCGGTAGTTTTGGCAAACCCAAATACCTTTTTCACAAGAAACAATTTCTATATTGCCGTGTCCAAGAGAACCTGAAACTGTGCTATATGTTGCAGAAGGAGCAGTGCTCCATGTATCTGCTGTACCCAAATCATAACGCAATAGCATATCACCACCTGTATAATCTTCACAAAAAGCATACATACGGCGAGTGCCGTTTGCTGTATGGAATGCAACACCTGTTGTACTACCACCAACAACATTACCACCATTGGTCCATTGTCCACTTGAAGCGCGTGAACCTTGGAACATTTGGCTAAGATTACCATTAGCAGGATTATAGACATATACACCGGCATTGTCATTACTCCAGTCAGCAATATAAACCTTAGAGTTGCTCACTTTTATACGATAAGGTGAAGAGCTTGATGTTGTGGTAAATTTGTCAGTATGAAGAGCACTTCCGTTCTTTGTAAGATCGGGGTTATAGCGTTGAATACCTTCTGCTTTTGCAGTAGAAGTGTACACATGACCAAAATATGCACTTTCTGTGTCAAGGTCGATTGCAACACCACCACGACGGTCATTGCTAGTAGTACCACCTTGGTTATAATAAGCTTGTGCTAATGTACTTTTTTCGTTTGTGATAGAAACAGCCCAAGTGTATTCTCCTTCGCTAACTTCACTTGCACTTATAGAAACTGAGTTATCACCCTTGCTTACTGCACCAACTTCATAAGACACAGTAGCATTGGTGCTCTTATTTGTAAGCACAATGCTAGCCTTTGGCGCAGCTGCAGTTGACTTGAACGAGAACTTGTAGTTGCCACCCTCTTTAGTTAGGCTATGTGCGTAAGCATAAGCGCCTTGTACTGCCACATAATTAATGCCTTCACTTGAGATAGAAGCCGTAGGATAAGAAATCTTGTTAGCGTCAACGCTTACACTCATTGTGCTAGTAGCATAATCAGGATGAGAGCACTCGATTGTATAAATACCAGGAGCAACCTTGTCAAATACGAATGTACCATTATAGAAATTGTCGGTAGTTACGGTTTGAACCACTTGACCATCTTTCTTAAGATTCACAGTTGCACCATTTATTGGCTTGTATTTGTCAAGAGTTGATGTGTTAGGGTTGTAATAAGTGTGAGTGAATGTTTCAGTAGCATGGCGCAAAACTCCATAAATCATACCATAAGAATCACTCTTGCCTAGGCTAAACCAGTCATTTATACCCTTAGCATATCCAATACCCTCGATGCGTGCCACTTGTGGGTTCATAACCTTGTGACGAGCAGGCTGATAGGTGTGGAAGAATCCTTCTGACATATAACCAGGCACATTTAGAGAGCCAAGTACTTCATAACCACTAGCTCCAGCACGAAGATCAGGAGAATCGGCATAATCTGTCCACATTAGGTGAGGGTTTTCTATTAGATACCAACCGGCCTTTCTAGCACTATTAATCGATGAACTTATTCGATCATTATAGAAAAGTGTCATGTAATTGGTGTTAGTCCCATCTTTATACGCATTTGAGTGAATAGAGATGAAATAGTCGAAGTCGTTGTAATT
>JAFOXR010000035.1 GCA_017391675.1 Muribaculaceae bacterium | reverse complement strand
TGCTGCAGGTGCTGCTGCTGAAGAAGAAAAGAGCTCATTCGATGTAGTTCTTAAGTCAGCAGGTGCTAGCAAGCTAGCTATCGTTAAGTTGGTTAAGGAACTTACAGGTCTTGGCTTGAAGGAAGCTAAGGAACTTGTAGACGGTACTCCAAGTGTTGTTAAGGAAGGTCTTGCTAAGGCTGACGCTGAAGGTCTTAAGAAACAACTAGAAGAAGCTGGCGCAGAAGTTGAACTTAAATAATATTGCCTGAGTTTCAGGTAATTAGGTTAAGAATCCCCTATAAAGTCGATTCTTAACCTTTTTGTGTTATTATTTTAATTTGAGTTCACTTAATATATTTTTCAATGTCAGTTACAACAAAACAACCACGCATAAATTTTGCGACTGTCAAGAATCCGCTACCATTTCCGGACTTTCTTGATGTGCAATTGAAGTCTTTCAGGGACTTCCTGCAATTAGATACACCAACTGAAAAAAGGAAAAACGAGGGACTCTATAAAGTTTTTGCCGAGAATTTCCCTATTGCGGATACTCGAAATAACTTTGTATTGGAATTCCTTGATTATTATATCGATCCTCCAAGATATACAATAGAGGAGTGTCTGGAACGAGCATTGACTTATAGCGTGCCATTGAAGGCTAAGCTTAAGCTATACTGTACCGACCCCGACCATGAAGATTTTGCTACAGTAGTTCAAGATGTTTATCTTGGACCAATCCCATATATGACCGATAAAGGTACATTCATTATCAATGGAGCTGAGCGTGTAGTAGTGTCACAGTTGCACCGTTCACCAGGGGTGTTCTTCGGACAAAGCACTCATGCTAATGGTACCAAATTGTATTCGGCACGCATTATCCCATTCCGTGGCTCATGGATTGAGTTTGCTACCGATATCAATAATGTGATGTATGCTTATATCGATCGTAAGAAAAAATTGCCTGTAACTACATTGTTGCGTGCAATAGGTCTTGAGAGCGATAAGGATATTATCGAGATTTTCGGACTTGCTGAAGAACTCAAAGTTAATAAGACAAATTTGAAGAAGGCTGTCGGACGCCGTCTAGCAGCTCGTGTATTGAAGACTTGGATTGAAGACTTCGCCGATGAAGATACAGGTGAAGTGGTATCAATCGAGCGTAATGCTGTAATCCTTGACCGTGAAACAGTGATTGAAGAAGAAAATCTTCAGGAAATCCTTGAATCGGGCGTGCAAACTATCCTTTTGCACAAGGAAGACGCTAATGTGAATGATTATTCTATCATCTTCAACACACTACAAAAGGATACTACCAACTCTGAACGCGAGGCTATTCAGTACATCTATCGTCAGTTGAGAAATGCTGAGGCTCCAGATGATGCAAGTGCTCGTGAAGTAATCCAAAGCTTGTTCTTCTCTGAAAAGAGATATGATTTGGGAGAAGTTGGCCGTTTCCGTATCAATAAGAAACTTGGTTTGACTACATCTATGGACGTAAAGGTTCTTACCAAGGAAGATATCATTGAAATTATCAAGTATTTGATTGGTCTAGTAAACTCTAAGACCGATGTTGATGATATCGACCACTTAAGTAACCGTCGTGTTCGTACCGTAGGTGAACAACTATATAATCAATTCGGTGTAGGACTTGCGCGTATGGCTCGTACAATCAGAGAGCGTATGAATGTGCGCGATAATGAAGTCTTTACTCCAATTGACTTGATTAATGCGAAGACTATTTCTTCGGTTATCAATACATTCTTTGGTACCAATGCGTTGTCTCAATTCATGGACCAGACAAACCCGCTTGCCGAAATCACTCACAAGCGTCGTATGTCGGCTCTAGGTCCTGGTGGTTTGTCTCGCGAGCGTGCCGGTTTCGAGGTGCGTGACGTTCACTATACTCACTATGGCCGTTTGTGTCCTATTGAAACACCAGAAGGTCCAAACATCGGTTTGATTTCTTCACTTTGTGTATATGCAAAGATTAACGATCTAGGATTTATCGAAACTCCTTACCGCAATGTTGAAAACGGTAAAGTGAACTTGAATAATGACGAAGTCGTATATTTGACAGCCGAAGCAGAAGAAGGTCAAGTGATTGCTCAGGGAAATGCACCGCTTAACGATGACGGTACATTTATCCGTAACAAGGTTAAGGCTCGATATGATGCCGATTTCCCAGTTGTGGCTCCAAATGAAGTTCAGCTTATGGACGTATCTCCAATGCAGATTTCGTCTATTGCAGCTGCTATGATTCCATTCTTGGAACACGACGACGCTAACCGTGCATTGATGGGTTCTAACATGATGCGCCAGGCAGTTCCATTGCTTCGTAGTGAAGCACCAATCGTAGGTACTGGTATTGAAGCTCAGTTGGCTTATGATTCTCGTACTCAGATTCAGGCTGAGGGCGCTGGTGTAATCGAGTATGTTGATGCCGATGTAATCCGTATTAGATATGACAGAACAGAAGATGAAGAATTCGTAAGTTTCGAATCTCCTGTTAAAGAATATAAGTTGCCTAAGTTCCGCAAGACTAACCAAAGCACAACTATTGACTTGCGTCCTATATGTGACAAGGGTCAGCGTGTAGTAAAGGGCGATATCCTTACTGAGGGTTATTCTACTGAAAACGGAGAATTGGCAATTGGCCGTAACTTGAAGGTTGCATATATTCCTTGGAAGGGATACAACTATGAGGACGCTATCGTGCTTAACGAACGCGTGGTGCGCGAAGACATCTTGACTTCGGTGCATGTAGATGAGTACACTTTGGAAGTGCGTGAAACAAAGCGTGGTATGGAAGAATTGACTTCTGACATTCCAAATGTGAGCGAAGACGCAACCAAGGATCTTGACGAACGCGGTATTATCCGTGTAGGTGCTCATGTAGTTCCTGGCGATATCCTTATCGGTAAGATTACTCCAAAGGGTGAAAGCGATCCTACACCAGAAGAAAAATTGCTTCGTGCAATCTTCGGTGACAAGGCAGGCGATGTAAAAGATGCTTCTTTGAAGGCTTCTCCTTCATTGAAGGGTGTTATCATCGATACTCACTTGTTTGCTCGTGCCGTCAAGAAAAAGAAGGGTAAAGCAGCAAACGCACAGCTTCCAATGCTTGACGAAGAGTATGATGAAAAGAAGGCAGAATTGAAGTCAATTCTTATCAATAAGCTTCTTGTATTGACAGCCGACAAGCAGTCTCAAGGCGTTAAGGATTTCATGGGTACTGAAATCGTTCCTAAGGGTGCTAAGTTCACAGAGTCAATGCTTAACGAAATCAACTACGAAGTGGTGACTTTGAGCAAGTGGACATCGGACGCTCATGCAAATGAAATGATTGCGACTACAGTTGCAAACTATTTGCGCAAGTACAAGGAAATTGATGCTGAATTGCGTCGTAAGAAATTTGATATCTCAATAGGTGATGAACTACCATCGGGCATCATGCAGATGGCAAAGGTTTATGTTGCTAAGAAGCGCAAGATCGGTGTCGGTGATAAGATGGCGGGTCGTCACGGTAACAAGGGTATCGTTTCTCGCGTTGTTCGTCAAGAAGATATGCCATTCTTGGCAGATGGTACTCCAGTAGACTTGGTATTGAACCCTCTAGGTGTGCCTTCTCGTATGAACCTTGGACAGATTTTTGAAGCAGTCCTTGGTTGGGCAGGTCGTGAGCTAGGCGTTAAGTTTGCAACACCTATCTTTGACGGCTGTAGTCTTGACGACTTGAATGAGTGGACCGACAAGGCAGGTCTTCCACGCTATGGTAAGACTTATCTATATGATGGCGGTACAGGTGAGCGTTTCGACCAGCCTGCGACAGTGGGTGTAACTTACTTCTTGAAGCTAGGTCACATGGTTGAAGACAAGATGCACGCTCGTAGTATAGGTCCTTACTCATTGATTACTCAACAACCTCTAGGTGGTAAGGCACAATTCGGTGGTCAGCGTTTCGGAGAAATGGAAGTTTGGGCGCTAGAAGCATTCGGCGCATCACACATTCTACAAGAAATCTTGACTGTCAAGAGTGACGACGTAGTAGGTCGAAGCAAGGCATACGAAGCAATCGTTAAGGGTGATCCAATGCCAAATCCAGGCATTCCAGAATCATTGAATGTGCTATTGCATGAGCTTCGCGGTTTGGGACTAAGCATCAAGTTAGAATAATAAAGTAAAAGAGAAATATAATATATGGCTTTTAGAAAAGATAACAAGGTAAAAGGTGGCTTTTCGAAGATATCCATCGGTCTAGCATCTCCCGACGAGATTCTAGAACAGTCAAGTGGTGAGGTATTAAAACCAGAAACCATTAACTACCGTACATATAAGCCTGAGCGTGACGGTCTGTTCTGTGAGCGCATCTTCGGTCCAGTGAAGGACTATGAGTGCCATTGCGGAAAGTATAAGAGAATCCGTTATAAGGGTATTGTGTGCGACCGATGCGGTGTGGAAGTAACCGAGAAGAAGGTACGCCGTGAGCGCATGGGACATATCCAGCTTGTAGTGCCAGTAGCACACATCTGGTATTTCCGTTCATTGCCAAACAAGATAGGTTATCTATTGGGTCTTGCTTCAAAGAAGCTTGACGCGGTAATCTACTACGAGCGTTACATCGTTATCAATCCTGGTACTGTAGAAGGAGTACAACAGCTAGACCTTTTGTCGGAAGATGAATATTTGGATATTATGGACAAGCTTCCAAGAGAAAATCAGATGCTTGAAGATGACGATCCAAATAAGTTCGTTGCAAAGATGGGTGCTGAAGCTATTTATGAATTGCTTTTGAAACTTAATCTTGACGAATTGTCTTACGAACTACGCCACAAGGCAAGTACCGAAGGTTCTCAACAACGCAAGACTGAAGCATTGAAGCGTCTTCAAGTAGTAGAAAGCTTCCGTGCATCAAAGAATAGAAATAAGCCTGAATGGATGATTCTGAATGCGATTCCAGTGATTCCGCCAGAATTGCGTCCATTGGTGCCACTAGATGGCGGTCGCTTTGCAACAAGTGACTTGAATGACTTGTACCGTCGTGTAATCATTCGTAACAACCGCTTGAAGCGTCTTATCGAAATCAAGGCTCCAGAAGTGATTTTGCGTAACGAAAAGCGCATGCTTCAGGAAGCTGTTGATTCGCTACTGGACAACTCTCGCAAGTCTAGCGCAGTGAAGACCGATGCTAACCGTCCATTGAAGTCATTGTCGGACAGCTTGAAGGGTAAGCAAGGACGCTTCCGTCAGAACTTGCTTGGTAAGCGTGTTGACTATTCAGCTCGTTCGGTAATTGTCGTTGGTCCAGAATTGAAGATGCACGAATGTGGTCTTCCAAAATATATGGCTGCCGAACTTTACAAGCCATTCGTTATCCGAAAGCTTATTGAACGCGGTATCGTAAAGACTGTAAAGAGTGCTAAGAAGATTGTAGACCGTAAGGAACCGGTAGTATGGGATATCCTTGAATATGTAATGAAGGGTCACCCAGTGCTATTGAACCGTGCTCCAACTCTGCACCGTCTAGGTATTCAGGCATTCCAGCCAAGAATGATTGAAGGTAAGGCAATTCAACTTCACCCGCTAGCATGTACGGCGTTCAATGCCGACTTCGACGGTGACCAGATGGCTGTTCACTTGCCATTGGGTAACGAAGCAATAGCTGAAGCTCAATTGTTGATGCTTGGTTCACACAACATCTTGAATCCTGCCAATGGTGCGCCTATTACTGTGCCTTCTCAGGACATGGTGCTTGGTCTTTACTATATTACCAAGCTTCGTGAAGGCGACAAGGGTGAGGGCTTGAAGTTCTACGGACCAGAAGAAGCCGAAATCGCATATAACGAAGGTAAGGTAACTCTTCACGCTATCGTTTCGGTTATTGTTGATGATATTGACGAGAACGGAAATCCTGTTAAGGTTCTTAAGGAAAAGACTTCGGTTGGCCGTATCTTGTTCAACCAATATGTGCCAAAAGAAATTGGCTATGTGAATGAAATCATCTCTAAGAAGTCATTGAGAACTATCATCAGCAAGGTTATCAAGTCTTGCGGTGTGCCTCGTTCTGCTCAATTCCTTGATGATATCAAGAACTTGGGTTACAAGATGGCGTTCAAGGGAGGATTGTCATTCAACTTGGGTGATGTGCTAATCCCAGCAGAAAAGGAAACTCTTGTAAACGAAGGATATGCTCAAGTAGAGGAAGTGATGAATAACTACAGTATGGGTCTCATTACCAATACAGAGCGTTACAACCAGATTATCGATATCTGGACGCATGTTAACTCTAACTTGACCGACATCTTGATGAAGCAGTTGTCAAGTGATAATCAAGGTTTCAACTCAGTATACATGATGCTAGACTCAGGAGCTCGTGGTTCTAAGGACCAGATCCGTCAGTTGTCAGGTATGCGTGGTTTGATGGCGAAGCCACAGAAGGCAGGTGCCGAAGGTGGTCAGATTATCGAGAACCCTATTTTGGCGAACTTCAAGGAAGGTTTGAGCGTGCTTGAGTACTTTATCTCAACACACGGTGCTCGTAAGGGTCTTGCCGATACAGCGTTGAAGACAGCCGATGCGGGATATCTGACTCGTCGTCTTGTTGACGTTGCACATGATGTGATTATTACCGAGGAAGACTGCGGTACTTTGCGTGGTCTTGTATGTACCGAGGTTAAGAATAACGAAGATGTAGTAGCTTCTCTAGGCGAACGCATCGTAGGTCGTGTATCAGTACATGACATAGTGGACCCAATTACTGGCGAAACAATCGTAGAAAGCGGAGAAGAAATCAGCGATGCAGCTGCTAAGCGTATTGAAGCATCTCCAATTGAAAGCGTAGAAATCCGTTCAGTGCTTACTTGTGAAGCTAAGAAGGGTGTATGTGCTAAGTGTTATGGCCGCAACCTTGCTACTAACCGTATGGTTCAGAAGGGTGAAGCTGTCGGCGTAATCGCAGCACAGTCAATCGGTGAGCCAGGTACTCAGCTTACACTTCGTACATTCCACGTCGGTGGTGTGGCTTCAAATATTGCAGCCGTTTCAAATATCACTTCTCGTTATGACGGTATCTTGGAAATTGATGAATTGCGTAGCGTTAAGGCCGAAGACCATGAAGTAGTAGTAGGTCGTATGGCAGAAATGCGTATTCTAGAACCAAAGACCAAGATGATTCTTACAACTGCTAATATCGCATACGGTTCTAAATTGTATAAGAAAAGCGGTGAAGAAGTTAAGAAGGGTGATTTGATTTGTGAATGGGACCCATTCAACGCTGTAATCGTGTCGGAAGTTGCCGGTAAGGTTAAGTTCAACAATGTAGTTGAAGGAGTAACATTCCGTGAAGAAATAGATGATGCTTCGGGAATAAGCGATAAGATTATTATTGAATCAAAGGATAGAACTCGTGTACCAGAAGCTCAATTGCTTGATGCTAATGGAGAATTGATAAAGACTTACTCATTGCCAGTAGGTGCACACTTGATGGTAGAAGAAGGAGCCGATTTGAATCCTGGAGAGGTGTTCGTTAAGATTCCTCGTGCGGTAGGCGGTGCTGGTGACATCACTGGTGGTCTTCCACGCGTAACCGAATTGTTTGAAGCTCGTAACCCATCGAACCCAGCTATCGTGAGCGAAATCGACGGTGAAGTGTCATTCGGTAAGATTAAGCGCGGTAACCGTGAAATTTCAGTTACATCTAAGCTAGGTGAAGTGAAGAAGTACTTAGTGCCATTGTCAAAGCAGATTCTTGTACAGGAAAACGACTATGTTCGTGCTGGTACAGCGTTGTCCGATGGTGCTGTGACTCCAAGCGATATCTTGAACATCAAGGGTCCTACTGCGGTACAAGACTATATCGTGAATGAGGTACAAGATGTATATCGTCTACAAGGTGTGAAGATTAACGATAAGCACTTTGAGGTGATTGTACGCCAAATGATGCGCAAGGTGAATGTGCTTGATCCAGGTGATACTCGCTTCCTAGAACAGCAAGTTGTGGATAAGCGTGAGTTCATGGACGAAAACGACCGCATTTGGGGTAAGAAGGTTGTGGTTGATGCAGGAGATTCTACTGCAGTTAAGCCAGGACAGATTATCACAGCGCGCAAGCTTCGTGATGAAAACTCAGCATTGAAGCGCCGCGACTTGAAGGTGATAGTAGTGCGTGATGCAGTTCCTGCAACTTCAGAACAGATACTTCAAGGTATCACTCGTGCAGCACTTCAAACTTCAAGCTTCATGTCGGCTGCATCATTCCAGGAAACAACTAAGGTTCTTAACGAAGCTGCAATCAATGGAAAGACCGACTACCTAGAAGGTATGAAGGAAAATGTAATTTGCGGTCACTTGATTCCTGCTGGTACAGGTTTGCGTGAATACAGTGCACTTGTAGTTGCAAACAAAGATGAAATCGAACGCGCCAATATCAAGAAAGAATCTGGCGTTCTAGACGAAGAACTTGTAGGATAATAAAAGTCCTGTCTATAATAAGCACAGCCCGGCGGTATCGTCGGGCTGTGCTGTTTTTTTTATGTGTGCTGTTTAATTCACTGTTGGCATTCCGGCTTTAGTCCATCCGTTGATGCCGCTATCAAGCTCCACTACATTGTATCCGTTGTTGAATAGGATCTCTGAGGCCGTTTTGCTGCGACGGCCAGTGCGGCAGTATACCGCAATAGTTTTCTTCTTTGGCAGTGCAGCAATGGCTTTTTCTTCAAAATCATTCTGCTCAACATCTATGTTGATTGCATTCTCAATGTGTCCTGCGTTGTATTCGTTAATAGTGCGTACATCAAGGATTACCACATTCTTGCCAGCTATGCATTTGGCAAATTCTTCTACCGATACCGATGTGTAAGTGTTCTCTTCAGGAGCGGTCTCTTTGTTGCATGCAAAGCAAAATAATGCAGCAATGCATGCAATGATTAAATGTATACTTTTCATATTAAATAATAATTATAAACTGAACAAAGATAAAAAATTTGCTTAAAATTTGCAATTATAGAAAAACTATGTACCTTTGCAATTGATATGGTGTCGCTGAGTGACTAGCCGTCGTGAAGCGATGAAAAGGGAACCAGGTGAGAATCCTGGACAGAATCCGCTGCTGTATATGCTCTCGGATAAAGCCCAGTAACCAGTCTATTTCCACTGCCTCAAAGTGGCGGGAAGGAAGGTGAAGTAGGGTGAGAGTAAGTCAGAAGACCTGCCATGTCGTTTTATTGTTTAACAGCTCTCGGCAATTAGAGCTTAAACGACTTATTAATGTTAAGAAGAAAATTGTTATGTTTCGTTGGCGTGCTGATGAATATTCTTGTTCCTGCACAAAAAGTCTTTGCTGTGGAAGTGGAGGCTATTGACACTATGCTCAATCTTAAAGAGGTGAGTGTAGTGCGTAGCTATAAGCCGTATATTGAGGTTATACCTGCACAGAAACTGGACGGGGAACAGCTTCAACGACTTAACAGTTTTTCGGTTGCCGATGCAGTGAGATATTTTTCAGGAGTTCAGATTAAGGATTATGGCGGTGTGGGAGGTATAAAAACTGTGGATATTCGCAGCATGGGTACTAATCACATGGGGGTATTCTATGATGGAATACAGTTGGGAAATGCTCAAAATGGACAAATTGATTTGGGTAAGTTCTCACTGGATAATATAGAGGAAGTATCGTTGTATAATGGACAGAAAAGTGATATCTTTCAGCCGGCAAAGGATTTTGGCGCAGCCGGAACCATATATTTAAGGACTAGAACTCCCAAATTTGAGAATAATAAACGAACTAATGTAAAGGTGCTGTTCCGTACAGGTTCGTTTGGACTCGTTAATCCATCGATATTGCTAGAGCAGAAGCTAAGTGATAACCTCAGTGCTGCAATCAATGCCGAGTATATAGATGCCAATGGAAAGTATAAGTTCCGTTATAAGAAAGTGTTCAGTGATGGTACGCTGGCATGGGATACTACAGCCACACGGCAAAATGGAGATGTCTATTCGTTGCGAGTGGAAGGTGGCCTCTATGGGAAAATGAAGGGAGGAAAATGGAACGCCAAGGCATATTATTACGACTCAGAACGAGGAATTCCAGGAGCGATAGTGAACAATGTGTGGAAAACATCACAACGCCAATGGGACAGGAATTTTTTTGCGCAAGGAAGTTTTCAAAAGCGTATAGGTAGTAGATATGAGTTGCTGTTGAGTGCAAAATATGCAATAGATAAGATGAGATATCTTAATCCAGATACAACATTGATGTATTTAGACAATAAGTTTACTCAACAGGAAGTTTATGTGTCAGCTGCTAATAAATTTAAATTATTGAAAGACTGGGAACTGAATCTGTCGGTTGATTACACTTGGAATACGCTAGATGCATCATTGACTAATTTTGTATACCCTAAGCGACATAGTGTACTAGTAGCGTTGGCAACTGCATATAAGTGGCGTGGCTGGAAAGCGCAGGCAAGTGTTCTTGGAACTTTCGTTCAAGATTGCAGTACTGCAACAAGTGGGACGGGAAGTGTGACTAAGCGTATTAAGAGTTTTGATGAATTCACTCCTGCTGTATTCGTGTCATATAAACCTGTAGAGACTTTTCCTTTGAATTTCAGGGCGTTTTATAAGCGTATTTTCAGAATGCCTACATTCAATGACTTGTATTATACCGATATAGGTAATGCCAATCTTGAACCGGAGTATGTGAATCAATACAATTTAGGGTTGCAATATCAATCGGCTCTCGATTGTGGCGTGCTTACAGGATTGAGTATGCGTGCCGATGCTTATTACAATTATGTGACCGATAAAATAATATCGGTACCAAAGGGTACAGGGCAATATAGATGGATGATGATGAACATTGGTAAGGTGAAAATCCGAGGAATAGATGTGAATGCTCAGGCTCGTTTCACTTTCCCGTATAATATAGAGGTAGACGCAAACTTGAGCTATACCTATCAGCGAGCACAAGACTATACTGATCCTACAGACAACGAACCGGGGGCCGGTACATATAAGGGGCAGATTTCGTATATTCCATGGCATAATGGATCGGTAGTGATACATGGAACATGGAAAAAAGTGGAATTGAATTATAGCTTTATTTATGTGGGTGAGCGTTATCATAATTCTTCCAATATACGGGCTAATTATGAACAGCCATGGTACACTCACGATCTCTCTGCGGGCTATTCTTTCAATATTGGGAAAGTAAATATGAAGATTTCGGCTGAGGTGAACAACTTGTTTAATCAGTACTATGATGTAATAGTGAATTATCCTATGCCAGGACGCAATTATAAGGCGATTTTAAAGATAGAGATATGATAAAAACAAGATGCTACATATTGTTAATGGTATTGCTTGCGTTAGTGAGTTGCCGGCATGATGATGAAATCTTCATTCCGGAAAATGTGACTATGTCCAAACCTGAATTGAGCGATATAAAAGGCTTCTATTTGCTTAATGAGGGCAATATGGGTAGCAATAAAAGCACGCTTGACTATTATGATTACACTACCGGGGTTTACACTCGCAATATATATGGAAATGCCAATCCCTCTGTTCCTAAAGAATTGGGCGATGTGGGAAACGATATAGCTGTGTATGGAACAAAATTATATGCAGTGATAAACTGCTCAAATAAGATTGAGGTTATGGATATGGCAACTGCTAAACGCGTAGGGCAGATAAATATCCCTAATTGCAGATATATAAAGTTTCATGACGGATATGCTTATGTAACTTCTTATGCAGGACCGGTTGAGATTAATCCCGACTATGAACAGAAAGGATATGTGGCCAAAGTTGATACTGCATCCTTTACCGTTGTGGATACATGTGTCGTAGGTTTTCAGCCCGACGAACTTGAAATCGTAGATGATAGAATATATGTTGCCAATTCAGGTGGATATATGGTTCCAAATTATGAAAATACACTTTCGGTAATCGATATTGCAACTTTTAAGGAAGTTGAGCGTGTGCCTATAGCAATAAATCTTCAATGTGTGGTGGGCGACGAATATGGAGGCTTGTGGGTATCTACGAGAGGAGATTATTATGAAGAAGAATCGGCTTTGTTTTGCTATGATGTGCGCAAAAAGCGTATTGAAACAAAGCTTGATGTGCCAGTATCATCGATGTGGCTAGATGGAGATATGTTATATGTGGTGAGCATTGCGTGGAGCAACATAACGATGAGCGATGAGGTGACTTATGCAGTAATAGATGTGAGAACTCATGAGGTGCTGACACGGAATTTTATTACCGATGGGACAGAGAAGAAAATAAAGAAACCCTACGGAGTGGCAGTAAATCCTATAACAAAGGATATATATGTAACCGATGCAAAGAATTATGTCAATCCTGGTACTTTGTATTGTTTTGGTCAAGATGGTGCGTTAAAATGGAGTGTGCGCACAGGTGACATTCCTGCTCATTTTGCTTTTATTGGAAAATAATTAATAAAAAAGATATGAAGAATATAATTGCATTATTAGCTATGTGTATAGCCTTTTCGGCTAGTTCGGCGAATCCGTATATCGCAAAGGTCTATGATTTTGTTCCGGCTCCGGGACAGTTTGTAAATGTTATGCCCGAGTATGAAGAGGGAGATGATAAAGAAGCAATGTTGAATAAGGTTGCCGAGAATATTTGCGGTAATGATATAGATGGCGCGTCTCCCGGAATGATATCGCTAGGTGCATGGGGAGGATATGTTGTGTTTGGATTTGACCACCCTGTAGTAAATGTAAAGGGAGAATATGATTTTAAGATATATGGAAATGCATTTGCAGCTACGGGAAGTTCTTCGGGAGGCAGTTGTGAGCCAGGCATAGTAATGGTGAGTTATGACGAAAACGGAAATGGTGTGCCTGATGATAAGTGGTATGAACTAGCCGGAAGTGAATATGGAAAATCGGAAACTATCCATGACTATAAAATGACTTATTATAAACCGGCGGCCGACCATGTTGCCAATCCCGATCCAGCCAATAGGTATATAACCGACCGCACTTATGCAAAATGGGAAGACAATAAGGGAAATTCGGGCTATGTGATGAAAAACTCATTCCATTCGCAGGCATACTGGCCAGAGTGGATAGAGGACGAAACAATGGAGTTTGAAGGAAGCCGACTTGCCGATAACGCGACAGATAAGAGTGGTAATGGTTCTAATTATGTGCTGTCGTTTTACGATTACGGATATGTGGATAATCAACCAAATGCGTCCGATCCAGGATTCAATATAGAATGGGCGGTAGATAGTGATGGCAAGTCGGTGAATCTGCCTGCGGTACATTTTATTAAGGTTTATAGCGCTATAAACCAATATTGCGGTTGGATAGGAGAAACTTCTACCGAGATATGTGGTGGTGAAGATTTACACCCCGATACTATACTCTCGGGAATCGAATCAAATTTTACTTGCGTTAATGAGCCGGTGGAATATTACACAGTGCAAGGTGTGAAGGTAGAGAATCCTGTAAATGGCATATTTGTTAAGCGTCAAGGAAATAAAGTAACAAAAGTGATTCTGTAATTTCATATATATTGAAATTGAAAACATCGGGCAAGAGAGCCTGAAAATTATAAATTGGAAAAGAGGTGCAGTTGAGGCTTTTACGGAAGTCTCCTAAGAGGGAATGAGGTGCGAATCCTCAACAGTCCCGCTGCTGTAATCCCATAAGAATCTTTTCACATTAAGTCACTGAGCATGTTATGCTTGGGAAGGCGTGAAAAATGAAGGGAAAGTCAGAAGACCTGCTGTACATGCTATTAAGGATAATGCTTTCGTGGATTGGAGCATGCCGATATAAACCTATTGCCCGTATAGGGGGATAGTGGTTCAAGATCTTGGTTTCTTCTTAGATAAGATTATTCTTAATAGCTTATGAATGATATATTGTTTAACTATTAAAAATAATCTATTTATGAAGAAATTTTTTCTATTTG
>JAFOXR010000034.1 GCA_017391675.1 Muribaculaceae bacterium | reverse complement strand
TTTCTCTAATACCCACCATATACGGCTCCTTCTGCCGAAATTAACAATATGGTGAGGTAACACAAAAATGGTATATGTACCAACCACTTATCAAATTTCACCCTTATCCTGCCATTATTACGCAAGTTCTTCGTATCTTTGATGGTGGAGCTTTAATTGCCATTACAACTACTGCGCCCACAATGATGAGTAATATTATGCCTATAATAGCTTCTACTACCGACCATAAGAAGTTACCCACACCAATGTTATAAATAAATATTCCTATTGCAGCAAATAGCATCAATGCGCCTACACGCATACTTAATTTTTCAAAAGCATTGCGGGCGCTAGTCACTCTTATGGCAATCATGAGTAATTGTCCCACCACAAGCACCAGGATTTCAATCATTCGTCCGGTTCGCAAACTTGTAGGAGCATCGGGATGCAATACAAAAAGAATTTCGCATGCTCCCAGTAACAATATATATATGCCTGTGTGTTTCAATACTCGGGCAGACGGCGATAATGATAACACAAAACTTATCAAACTCACAATCCACAATGCTATTATGGCAATTATCAGAAAATTACGAGATACCCACGAGTTTTCTTGAGCATAATCCATGCTCCCATCTTCTTCTACATCACAAAATTCTTCCACCTCTTCATCTACAGGCATATTATTCTGCAGATTAGACAGTTTTTCAGCAAAGACTTCTTGAGAAATCTCACCTTTTGCCCATTCCTTGTTGATCTTATAACAGGTTTCATAGTCAAATCCATAAGATTCATTGTTGCCCTCCTTGCACACACAAGTCATCACCCAACCTTCGGTTGCTGCGTCACTTGCTTGCATCTGCGCCCACGAGCCGTCTTTATTCAGATTACACGATTTCGGGGTGTCGCTTTTATACACATAGCCCACAATGGGAGAATTAATATCCGGTTCACTATGAAGCTCTGCTTTGTCAACCATAATATACATTTGATTGGCAATAGCACTTACAGCAATACTGCAACACAGCATCACCATCAAGAATCTTAAACAGGTAATCTTTTTCATAAGGCACTAATTATATTCACAAATATATAAATTCATTTTTACAATTCCTATCAAGACCCTTAAACTATATATAAAAAACGGATGTGCTCCCAAAAAATACACACATCCGTTATATCACTATCAAGTTATCTCAGCCTGAATTATTTTACAAGAACTTTAGAAGCTTTGCCTCCTTGAACTTTGATAAACACACCGTTTGCTGGTTTAGCAATTTTCACTCCTTGGAAATTATAATAAACAGCTTCTTCATTTTCTTCTCTTTCTATGTCTTCAACTAAGGTTCCAATATCATAGAAGTTTAATTTATAGGCTATAGTACCAGGAATGAAACGATAGATATTTACTGCATATTCGCCATCAGACTCCACCACAATACTGCCCATTTGTCCAAAACCATCATTATCGTTTGGAGTATAAGTGCCACGAAGTTTTCCTGTTTCATCATAAATACCGATAGCACAACTACGTGAAGAACCTTCAAGCGACATAGGAACGACTAAATAAGTTACCCCAGCTATATTAAAAGTAGCAAAACCTTCCGCTCCTGCTTTCATTGTAGTTATACCATTAACATCATTTTCGGTCAATTCCATAAGAACTTGCTCCGTCCCGTCTTCATTCCAGCCATATAATTGTTGTGGGTTAAGACGATTTCGTGACCAAAATGTAGGGGATAAGTTTTTATTATTATCCATAAGAGCATCAATTTCTGCCACATTCCACATAGAAGGTTGTGCAAGAGTTGAAGAGGTCATTGCTATTTTTACTTTTGCTGAAGCTTGAGAATACTCTTCTACCTGTTTACCATTAGCAATTTTGACAATAGCCACTTTTTCGTTAGTATTGATAGCAAGCCAAAGGTAAGCACCTTCTTCTGAAAGCATATCTCCCACAATTTTACCATACTGGTCAATGCGATTTGCGCTAACTCCTTCAGGTAGAGAAAGTTGAAGTTTGTAAGTTTCTTTAAGATCGGCCGATATGATAATCATATCAGTAGCAGTAGCTTTACTAGGAAAATCTGTGCCTACAAGTATGTTCCCTGCGTCGTCAACCGTGATACCTGTGTTTGCGTTAGGGACTACACTTTCAACCGATTCTTCACCTGTAACTTCATCAAACACGATTTCTTCTTTAGTATAATAAGTAGCAATTGCTTTAGATAGGTCAAAGATCTCGGTAACACCTTTATCGTCAATTGATATTATTTTTTTTGCAACATAATTGATAGCTATAATTTTTCCATCTTTTGCCGAAGCAAAGCGTATATCACCACTAGTAGACACTCCAGGAATATCTGTGCTATTTTTCCAACATTCCGTTAAAATTTGTGCATTTGCACCTGTTGCAGAAATTGCAACTACTCCTATTAACATAAGGATTCTTAATGCTTTTTTCATAATTAAGTTCAATTTGAGTTATACAAAATATTAATAGAAACATTTATGGTTTTATCCACAAATCATTCTTATTTAGTGGTTAATTATATCCTTCATTTTGACTCATATTATTGCTTAAATAAACTTCACTGTTTGGTATTGGGAAAAGCAGTAGGTAATCTTCTATTCCGCAACATTCCTTAGCAAGCCTATTTTTGTGTTTTAATAAGTAACTTATATATTTCATTTTCCAATATTTTTTCTTTCTACCTACAAAAATAAAAAAATCTTGAATTTTTATTATCACTTCTACTTTTTAAGGAAATATTGCATTCATGCCTAGGCATAACTTTGCAGCATGAAAAGCAATCTTAATACTATGAAAAACACGACTGAAAATCAAGAGCGGCTGGCAGCTCGTATCCTTCGGGCTGCCTACAGGGCATGGGTGAATGGAAGTGAACTCCGCTCCTCTCGCACACGCAACAAGAATTTCACCTACGGCCGACAATGGAACGACTACACTACCGATATTGACGGAAATCCTATTACAGAATACCGCAAACTGAAAGAATCTGGCAAGGATCCTATTACTAATAACATGATGCGTCAAATGGTGAAAAACATCGTGGGACACTTCCGCAACAATCTTAAATCGGCAGCAGCTAGCCCTGTTCCTGCAGATACAATCTCGCATAACTGCCTTGACGAACTGGATAGCCGCAACCTGGAAGAATTTCTCATTTCGGGGTGCTGCATTCAACGCGTGGACCGAGACGCCTTCAACGCTCACCGCATCAGGGTGGACAATGTGAACCTTAACCGTTTCTTCGTTAATGCTATCCAAGACACACGATCCTGGGACTGTGAAATTGTGGGGCAAATACACGACTTGAACCTTGCCGAACTTATCACTCTCACCGGTGCAGCGCACAACCGCAATCGTGCAGCCTGGATAAGGGACCTGTACTGCAACGAGAATACCGAAAATGCTATCATTGACTTTACAGCACGCATAGGCGCAAACAATGAATCGGGTACAGGCTTCTGGCACGCAAGAGAAGGCAAGTTCAGAGCCATTGAAGTGTGGACTCTCGAATGCCATGAGATAATTAAATGCCACGACAGCCTCAATGCTATATACTACACCGCTCCGATAGACGACCTTGAAGCTATCAATGACGAGAACAGAAAGCGGGAAGGGAACGGCGTTGCAGGCATTTCCACTCAGTGGGCAATAGAGCAGGCATGGGTGTGCCGGTGGTTCAGCCCTATGGGCAATCTCCTGGCTGAATATCCTTCTCCTTTTGCACACGGCTCACACCCCTATGTGATGAAATTCTATCCACTTACCGACGGCGAGGTACACTCCTTCGTGGAAGATGTAATCGACCAGCAAAAACATGTAAACCGCTTAGTTACTCTTATCGATCACATCATGGGAGCAAGCGCCAAAGGCGTTCTGCTATTTCCCGACAATGGTCTGCCTGAAGGATTCACTTGGGAAGACATAAAACGCATATGGGGCGCGACCAATGGAATAATCCCCTACACTCCTAGCCATTCGGGCGATATCCCAAAACAGATTTCTACCAATGCCACCGACATAGGCGCATTTGAAATGATACAGCTACAAATGAAGCTATTCGAAGACATCTCGGGCATCAACGGCGTGCTGCAAGGCAAGCTGCCTTCTTCGGCCATAGGCTCCGAGACCTACAAGCAACAGATTAGCAACGCTACCATCGCACTGGCCGATATTTTCGACACCTTCAACGCCTTTCGGCACGAGCGCGACAATAAAATCCTGAGCATTGAATAACGCTTGCACACTGCCTCGCCAAAGCAGGAAATCCGACAGCCACAACCCTAATTGGTGTCAACAGGAAGTCACTCACAACACAAAAGCTCGGCTGAAAATTTCGGCCGAGCTTTTATTGTATTAAGTTTTTTAGATTTTATTTCATTTCCACTTTTTGTGTGGGTGGCAACTGCTCGTTGCGACGGTCTACTGCTTCTATTACACGATCGGCAAGCGACATGAATGCGGCTCCGCTCACTGAATTCTGAAGCACTACCGGTACACCATCGTCTCCGCCCTTGCATATTCCTGCAACTAGAGGAATCTGTCCCAGCAAATCCACTCCTAATTTTTCGGCTAGGCGCATTCCGCCTTCCTTACCGAAAATATAATACTTTTCTTCAGGGTGAGCCGCAGGCGTAAACCATGCCATATTCTCTACAAGTCCCAGAATAGGCACACTCACAGCTTCGCTCTGGAACATGCTTATTCCCTTGCGAGCATCGGCTAGCGCCACTTCCTGAGGCGTAGTAACCACAATAGCACCTGTGATACCTAGAGTCTGCACTAGTGTCAAGTGTATATCGCTGGTGCCAGGAGGCATGTCTATAACGAAATAGTCCAGGTCACCCCAATTTGCCTCGCCGATAAGCTGCTTCAACGCATTGCTTGCCATTCCTCCACGCCAAAGCACTGCCTTTTCCTTATCTACAAGGAATCCTATTGAAAGTACCTTCACTCCATATTTTTCTACTGGTACTATAAGATTGCGGCCATCTACTTCCTCCATATATACAGGAGCATCTTCAAGCCCGAACATAAGCGGTGCTGAAGGTCCGAAGATATCGGCATCGAGCAGTCCTACCTTATAGCCTTTTTGTGCCAAGGACACAGCAAGATTGGTTGCCACTGTAGATTTCCCCACACCGCCTTTACCCGACGAAACACCGATGATGTTCTTCACTCCGGGAAGCATCTTAGGTGCTGGAGCAGGTGCTTCCATACGGGTTTTCACAGCTATATTGCCCTTTATCTCCACTTCGGGAGAGATGTAAGTATTTATAGCAACTTCGGCAGCGCGCACTACCGATTTTATAAATGGATCGGTAGGCTTATCAAAAATCAGTGAAAACGACACCTTATTTCCGTCTATACGAATGTCGTCTTCGACCATATTGCATTCTACAATATTTTTCCCGTTTCCAGGATAACGCACATTTGACAGTGCATCAAGAATCAATTTAGGATATAATCTTTCCATTACTGTTTATTATTCTTCTTTATCGTCATCAAGCATTTGCGGACACTGGATATATCCGCGTGAAAAACTGCGATAGGTATCTTCCTCTATCTCAATATCGGGTTCTTTAAGTTCGGTTGTATGGTCTAGATGGAACTTGATGTATTTTATAGTCAAACCACGGTCTAGCCATTGCTGCTCGTAGAATGTCTTGATTTCAAGGATATCGTCAACCACATCGGAGTGATACAAATCGGCTGTATTGATTTCGGTAGGCAACTCATTGAGTTTCACCAGCGCATCGGTATAGGTATACAGGAATGGGCTGTCGGTCTTGAGATGCACAATTCCATCGGCAACAAGAATATTGCGGTACAATTCAAGAAAACGCGTAGAAGTGAGGCGTTTTCTCACCTTCTTCATTTGCGGATCGGGGAATGTAATCCATATCTCGCTCACCTCACCAGCTTCGAAGAAGCGGTCGATAAGTTCTATATTAGTGCGCAGAAAAGCCACATTGGAGATGCCTTCCTTAACAGCAGCTTTTGCTCCGGTCCACATTCGTGCGCCCTTTATATCCACGCCTATATAATTCTTTCCAGGGAAACGGCGCGCCAAGCCTACGGCATATTCGCCCTTGCCACAACCCAGTTCAAGCACTATAGGGTTGTCGTTCTTGAAAAAATCTCTTTTCCAATTACCTTTCAAGGGAAACCCTTCACGCTCTACCACTGCAAACGGATACTGGAACACATTGTCGAATGTTTCCATCTCCGCAAATTTCTTCAATTTATTTTTTCCCATAGATAAATCTTATTTTCGTAGCAGCTTTACAGTCTTCAACTGATTACTGCTCTTGATTGTAACAATATATAAATTGCCCGACATCTGCGACATGTCAATAGCTGCGCTCATCGCATCGGGACGGCTTGCTATCAGCAATACGCCTCCAGGTTCATGCACATTTACCATCTCTATGGTTTCGCTAGAAACTACATTAAGTACCTTGCCTGTAAAATATGCTTTGATGTCGCATGAGGTAATAACATTTTCCAGAGTGCTCAAGTCTCCCACAATATTGAACTCTTTCCATTGTTCGGCAGCCTTGTAGCTTGACACGCCTTCGGCTACTACATTGAGTCTCACATTAGGCTGGTCCATACCATAGAATACATCTTCGCCCAATTCGGGTGCTTCTTTTGCCTCTATGCTTATTTCTCCTAGTGCGGTATTGTTCTCGAATGCACGATCGCCTGCATATTTCAGCGAACCTATATAGATAGATGTCATATTTGTATCACTGAATGCATAACGGCCTATCGTATTTACATTGTAGGAAACCTTCACATTGCCGGTAAGCTCGCTGCAGCCGGCCAGCACGAAATCGCTTATCTCGGTAAGATTCTCGCTAAGTGTGATGCCTTTCAGAGCATCGTTGTAGAAGAACGCTCCTTCTCCTACCGATCTCACACTCTCGGGCAAAACCACTTCTTCAAAACGGACTCCGGCAAATGCCCAGCGGCCAATAACTTTCAAACCCGTAAATGATGCGAAATCAAACGAGGTCAATGCTGTGGATACGAAAGCCTCTTCACCAATGCTTTCCAACGATGCATTCCCTTTCAGCTCTACAGCCGACAATGAATGGCAGCAAGCAAACATTCCTGCTGGTACTGACGACATATTCTCGCTCAGCACAGCTTTTTCCAGTGCTGCACAATTAGAGAATATATCGGCTTCAAACACACATTCTGCTGTCAAGGCTCTCATGTCGGCGCTCTTTAATCCTGCGCATCTCGAAAATGCTCCTGTGCCGATTTCCTTCACACTCGCAGGAATCACTACATCTACCAGAGCATCGCATGAGTTGAAAGAATAATCGCCTATCTCGCTCAAGGCAGCCGGGAACACCACTTGCTTAAGCGCACGGCAACCGGCAAATGCCCCTGTGCCTATGCACTCCAATGCCGACGGCAGCACTACGGTTTCGTATTTCTTGCCAAGGAAACAGTACTCGGGCAACGCATTCGCTTCAAACTTTGTCTGCCCTGCGAAATAAGCTTCTCCTTCAGAATAGGCCTTTACCGATGCCGACGACAGGTCCAGCGTTCTCAACGACGGCAGTTCCTCAGCTATAAAACTGAGATCCCGCACATCAATCTCACCCTTTACCCTAAGATCGGTAATCGTCTTATCGGTCACTGCGCCGCTCAATCCTCCGGCTGTTACCGACACTTCCACTGCCCACATCTTCAAGCACATTGCCAGCAGGACAGCGGCTAGCGTGCTGTATATCCTTTTTGTTTTCATAATCTGCTATCTATATGAAGTATGTTCTGTACTACCAATAATTCGCGTATTTCCGAGCGCGAAACCTCCATGTCGTCATATCGGGGGTTCTCGCTGCGGAGTATCACCTTGTCGGCATCGCTATGCTTACGCAAGTACTTGACCATGCGGTAATCGTCAAGAACCACCACATATATCTGTCCCCAGAAAATCTGCGACATATTTGACAATTCGCGCACAGCTATGAAATCGCCGTTGCATATCACAGGGCTCATGCTGTCGCCGCTCACTCGCACAATGCGGCAATCGGGACTTATGTTTGGCATATTCACAGCTCCCACTATATGCTCATCGGCAAACATCATTGAACGGTTCATGCCTCCTGCCGTCACATCGATGTCATAGACCGGAGTACCTTTCATCGACTTAAGCTCGCTTTCGTCAATTATCAGGCTGGGCACCGCTCCCGAAGAATACTTCGCAAAAGGAACATCGGTTCCCTCCTTCAGCCATGCCTTTGAAACGCCCATATTAATGACTATCTTATTCAAAAGCGACTCGCTGATAGGCAATTTGCCGTTAAGGTGCTTTGAAAGATTGGACTGGTCGCATTCTATCTTCTCGGCAAATTCACCCTGAGTCAATCCAAGTTCCTTTATCAGGTATTTTATACGCCCTATTATATCTTGATTTGTCATTTCCGATTTCTCTGTTTTTTCATGGTGCAAGTTACCACTTTTTTGGCAATAAACCAATTATTATGGTAAAAATACCGAAAATTTCGTTATTCAAAACGCCATGTGATTATACCGACGCCCTCGGTTGTGGTATTTTTCGGAACCGAGAACTGAGATTCCATTGAAGCTCTCTCACAACTGCGACGAACCGACATGTTACTTGCTGCGGCTCCGCTACCTCCCACATAATTGGCAGAAATCACCTTTCCGCGTGAATTTACACGCACCTGAATCCTGACAACTCCATTTGACGGACTGCTAGGCTTTCCCCAGTTTGCCAATGTATATCCTTCAAGTCCCGATACCCCAGGTGCACCGCTTGAAGTCCGAGCCGTTGAAGATCCGCTAGGTGATCCGCTTGTACCGCTGCCTGAACCTGTTGTCTTTCCAAACGACACGCGCTTATTAATCTTCTCGGCAGTTTCCTTTTCACGCTTTACGCGCTCAGCCTCGGCTGCCAGTTCTTCTTTCGTTGGGCCAGGCTTTTCGGCTACCTCCTCAACCTTCATCGGCGATTCGCTCTTTTGGCTCACCAAAGGCGGAACCGTTTCTCCCGGTTCTCCAGCATTATCGGCATCATCACCTTCCTGAGTAGGCTGTTCGCTCTGCTCGGGTACATACTGTTCTCCCGAGGTGGAGTTCTCCAAAGGTACCGAGAAGTCCCCCATAACAACATATTCTCCGCCAAAGAGAATTTCATCTTCTTTCATCTTCTGCAGTTCAGAATCCTTAGGCGGATAGCTATAGTACAGACATGCGACAAGAAGCACTACAATTATTACTGCATGAAAAATAATCGTAGCAACTATTCCCTTTATCTTGTCTTTATCTGTTTCGCTCATGAAGATTGCCAGCTAAAGCATTAATTCTAATAAATACACGCTTACTTGTGTGACACCGGCTTAGTGGCTAGCACTATTTTAAGTCCCGACTTGGAACCGCGGTCAAGGATTTTAACGATTGTTCCGTAGGGCACGGTTTCATCGGCATACAGAGCAATGAACTGTTCTGGATTATTCTGCTGAGTAAGCTGCAGGAATGCAACGAGCTGCTCTTCGCTGTCGAGCAGCACGGGTTCGTTGTCTCCGAATGAGCCATAAACCTGCTGTTCCTTGTCAATATACACCTTTGTGCCTGGCTTGATAGCAGTCTGCGCACTTCCTTGAGGAAGATTCACTTCCATTGCTGTAGGCAACACAAAGGTTGATGTAACCATGAAAAATATCAACAGCAGGAAGATGACATCGGTCATAGATGCCATACTGAATGTTGATAGCATTTCATTCTGTCTTCTCAGTGCCATTTTTACTCTTCGTTTTTTATTGCACAGGCATTATTTAGCAGGCTCATTAAGCAAGTCCATGAATTCCATAGTCTTTGCCTCAAGCTGTTTCATCACCTTATTCACCATTGATACAAGATAGTTGTAGGCAAACAGAGCTATGATACCTACAAACAATCCCGCTACAGTAGTCACTAGCGCTTCATAGATACCGCTTGCCAGTACTGTAACATTTGCGTTGCTTCCTGCACTGGCCATAGCAAAGAATGCCTGGACCATACCTGTAACTGTACCTAGGAAACCTATCATAGGCGCTCCGGCTGCTGTAGTTGCAAGCCATGTGAAGCCTTTCTCCAGTTCTGCGATTTCCAGATTACCCACATTCTCAATAGCTACAAGCACATCGTTCATAGGACGGCCTATGCGAGTTATACCCTTAAGGATAAGACGAGAATAAGGCGTATTGGTCTTCTTGCAAAGATTCATTGCGCTATCGATTTCTCCCTCGTGGATATAATCCTTGATACGCTTCATGAAAGAAGCGTCTTCCTTGGCAGCCTTGCGTATAGCAAAGAATCTTTCCACTAGTATATAAATGCTTATTACCGATAGTATAAGCAATGGAATCATTATAATGCCCCCTTTAAGGCAAAGTTCCCACATCGACAGTTCCTCTTCTACCACAGCCGGAGCCATAGCTGCAACCGAACCAAGAGAGTCAGCCACTTGGTATGCTGTGTCGCTTTGAGTCAGGATTGAAGTCAGTATATTCATGGATAAAACTTTTTTCTATGTTTATTACTTCAAGCTTTCCTTATATGCCTTTATTGTTGCCTCAAGTCCCATATACAAGGCATCGGCTATCAACGAGTGCCCTATTGACACTTCATTAAGATACTTCACATTTTCACGGAAATACTTAAGGTTCTTCAGGCTCAAGTCATGTCCTGCATTCACGCCTAGACCTTCGCGATGAGCAGCATCGGCAGCTATCACATAAGGAGCAACGGCCTTCTCGGGATCTTCGTCGAATTCTTCGGCATAAGGGCCTGTATAAAGTTCCACGCGGTCGGCACCAGTGCGTGCGGCCATCTTGATGTTGTTTACATCGGTTCCCACAAAGATGCTTGTGCGGATTCCGGATTCCTTTAGACGGTCCACGATAGAAGTAAGGAACTCTAGATTTGGTTCCACTTCCCAACCAGCCGATGAAGTAAGCACATCGGGCGCATCAGGGACAAGAGTTACCTGTTCTGGTTTAACTTTTAGCACAAGGTCCATAAAAGCATCGCTAGGATAGCCTTCTATATTAAACTCGGTCTTCACTAGCGGGCGCAGCATGAACACATCGTTATAGCGTATATGGCGTTCATCGGGACGAGGATGCACGGTTATGCCATCGGCTCCGAAAGCCTCGCAGTCCATCGCCACTTGCTCCACATTAGGAAGATTGCCGCCACGAGCATTGCGCAAGGTAGCGACCTTATTGATATTTACACTTAAGTTAGTCATCTTATGATATTTCTCTTTAACAAATAATTCGTATATTTGCCAATGCTATTTAATCTGCAAAATTAATATGAAATATATTATTCTAAAAGTAAATTTCTAACTATTTAACTTAACTCATCATGCGCATATCGGTTTTTGGCAGTACACATCAGGAAAAATACCTTGACGGCATCTCATTGCTGTTCAAAACGCTAGGCAAGCATAATGTAACGCTGCAGATTCAGGAAAAGTTCTACAATTACCTGCAGAGAGCTATACCCGACGCGCCACAGAACATTGAAATCATAAAAGATGACAATTTCTCGGCCGATATCGCTATAAGCCTTGGGGGTGACGGCACTTTCCTGCGCACAGCCAAGAGAATATCCCACAAGGACATTCCTATTGTGGGAATCAATACCGGGCACTTGGGTTATCTTACCGACGCTAAGATGAGCGAAGTGGAAACCGTGGTGAACGACATCATGAACAATCGCTACAAGATAGAATGCCGCACATTACTGGAAGTGGTTCCCGATGATAAAGATATCAAGTTTGCCGAGCCGTTTGCTCTTAATGAAGTTGCAATACTGCGACAGGACACATCTTCCATGATTTCAATAGAAACCTGCGTGAACGGCACCTACTTCACAACTTATATGGGCGACGGACTCATTCTCTCAACGCCTACCGGCTCTACGGCCTACAACTTGAGCGTAGGCGGACCGATTCTGGACCCCACATCACAGAATATCGTAATTTCTCCCATTTCTCCACACTCGCTCACAATGCGCCCGCTGGTTCTTCGCGACGATGCGGTAATCAGCATCAAGGCTCAATCGCGTTCCGAGATGTTCAATGTGAGCATTGACGGAAATTCCAATCCATGCCCAATAGGGGCATCTGTAACAGTACGCAAGGCTCCTTACACGATAAAGGTAATTCAGTCATTGCGACACAGCTTTGTAGACACGCTACGAGGGAAATTAATGTGGGGAACCGATGTTAGATAAGGAATTTGGAGAAATAAGCATCAGTATCCGTTCAAACATGAAGCGCATTACGGCTCGATGGCGTAATGACCGCCTCGTCGTGAACATGCCGCCTTTCGTGCCGTTAAACAGCATCGCAAGCTTCATTAACGAGAACAGGGACACTCTGCGCGCTTTGCGCAATAAGGCTCTTGAAAAAGCTAGATGCAGCGTTAGTTACGAGCTGGAGCAACGCATTCCATGCTTCAAGGGCGAAGTCCATATCACATCTATTGAATACAAGCCAAACTTTACCGGCTATAAACGCGATAAGGACGGGAATATGTTCATTTTCATCTCGTCAAGAGACGACATATCCACAAGTACCAAGCAGAATGCCATTTCCTCGGCCTTGAAAGCGCTAATGAAACGCACAGCTCCGCATGTGCTCATACCTTACGCTTGGGAAATAGCCAAAGAAATCGGCGTTTCACCTAAGGAGATCGTAATAGGTCGAGGAGCAAAGAAACTAGGTCATTGCACAAGCAAAGGAGTGATTCAGCTTTCTTTCATGCTCATGTTCATGCCCGAGGAACTGGTGCGCTACATCATCTGCCACGAACTCGCCCACCTCACCGTGATGAATCACAGCCCACAGTTTCACGCTTTGTGCAACACCTACTGCAATGGCAAAGAAAAAGCCCTTGAGCAAATGCTCAAAGGCTTTAGATATCCTCTATTAGAGAGATAGGAATCTCTTATTAATAGTTTTCGGCGCGAAGCGCGAAGTAAGACTGTGCGTGGTTGCACACAGGACATTCTTCTGGAGCGTTCTTGCCAATAACCACATGACCGCAGTTCAAGCATTGCCATACGCAATCGCCGTCGCGAGAGAACACCACTTTGTCCTCAATGTTCTTCAACAGCTTGCGGTAGCGTTCTTCGTGAAGTTTCTCGATAGCTGCCACGCCTTCCATTTGTTCAGCGATTTCATCGAAGCCTTCTTCACGAGCTTCCTTAGCAAATTGTGCATACATATCGGTCCATTCATAATTTTCGCCCGATGCAGCATCTTCAAGGTTCACTGTTGTAGCAGGCACTTTACCGCCGTGCAAGTGCTTGAACCATAGTTTTGCATGTTCCTTTTCGTTCAACGCTGTTTCTTCAAAAAGCTGAGCGATCTGAACATATCCGTCCTTCTTAGCCTTTGAAGCATAGTACAAGTACTTTGTATGTGCCTGAGATTCTCCTGCAAATGCTGCTTGCAGATTTTTCTCGGTCTTTGTTCCTTTTAAATCCTTTGCCATAGTAGTATATTTTATAAGTTGTTTAAAATTAATCGTGAGCTACGATATGCTCCTTTGCAACATCTTCACCCTTAACCTGAGCTTCCACACCTTCAACAACATTCACGATATAATCGCCCACCTTTTCGGCTTCGCTGATTATATCCATATAGAAGATACCGCTCTGGTAATTGTATTCCTTCTTGTTGATGCTTTCAATATTTTCGGTACGCAACAGGTTGCGGTAGTTATTGATTTCACGCTCCTTGTTGTAGCTGCGCATAAGTTCGGCATCTCGCACATTTTCCACATCTTTAAGCACGATTATCATGTTGGCCATTGCTTCGTCAACATACTTGAACATCGTATCGATATTAGCATAGATTTCATCTGTAAAGTGAGCATGAGCTTCTTCCTTGCGCACTAGAGTCTTTGCCACATTGAAGCAGCTGTCGGCAATACTTTCTATTTCGCTCACAATACCAAGCATTGAAGACACGCGCAATTTACCTTCATAACTCAAGCGTCCGTCAACCACCTTGTTAAGATAATTAGCGATTTCTATTTCCATGCGGTCCGAAATCTCTTCATATTTCTCGATACGGCTATATAGCTTATTGAATTCCTCTGTGCCGTTCTTGGTGTGCACAAGGTCCTTAGCCATTCCCACCATGCGGTTCACGCGTTCAGCATAAACCACTGTTTCGCGTTGTGCCTGCATGATATTAAGTTCCGAAGCATGAAGCAGTCCGCGTGAGATGAACTTCAACTGGAATTCTTCATCTTCCTTATGGCTTGAGCGTATAAGCATATCGCAAATCTTCACAAATAGATTTGGAAACCATATCATCACCGACAGGTTGATGATATTGAACACAGTGTGGAATATAGACAATCCGAATGACACTGCCACTTCATAAGCGTTCACCGAAGCAAATGAAGCCATCGCCTGACTTGGATTTCCTTGCCCAAAAGCATCGGTAATCCACACTATAAGGCTGCAGAATGGATAGAACAATGCTAATGTCCAGATAGAGCCGAAGAAGTTGAACAGGAAGTGAACTGTTGCGGCTTTCTTTGCTGTGATATTCGCATTAAGCGATGCCAGTATCGGAGTAACAGTCGTTCCGATATTGGAACCAAGCACCATTGCGCAAGCCATATCAAATGACACCCAACCCTTCAATGCCATCACCATCACAATGGCAAATGTTGCCGATGATGACTGGATAATCATGGTCACTATCATACCAACTGCCACAAACAGAAGTACCGACAAGAATCCCATAGAAGAATAGCCTGCAAGGAATTCCAGCTGTTCTGGATTAAGTTCTGGCACATTGTCGCTTATCAGTCCCAGTCCCATAAACAGCATAGCGAAACCTAGAATGAATTCGCTCAATGACTTGTGACTGCTCTTGCTTGAGAACATCAATGGGATAGATATAGCAATTATAGGCATCACATAAGCCGAAATATCCACTTTAACACCGAATAGGGTAATAATCCACGATGTCATTGTAGTACCCACATTGGCACCCATTATCACGCCTACAGATTGCACCAATGACATCAATCCTGCATTCACGAAGCTCACCACCATCACAGTAGAAGCCGATGACGACTGGATTATAGCTGTAATTAAAGTACCAGTTAACACGCCCATAAAGCGGTTGCGAGTCATTGCCGACAAGATATTTCGCATACGGTCTCCGGCAATCTTTTGAAGGCCCTCGCTCATCACTTTCATTCCATAAAGGAACAATCCGATAGCACCCAGAAGGGTAAGAAAATCTAAAAATGAGTAGTTCATCTGCTCAAATATATTTGTGTTATTAATTATTTTCTAATATAACCGCACTTAATCAAATATACCACAAAAATATAACAAATGTATTAATTCCCCAATATTACATCACTTTTTTTCGCAATCTACATGCTTTCCACTTGTCAAAAATTAAGTCGATAATCCTGATAATTCTCGCAAAAATCCCTCAATGAGGGAGATTTCATGAATTCGGCTCACGATGGCATAAAAAAAGGAAAGGTTGCCTACACGGCAACCTCCCCTCAAATATTAATGATTAAAGGATTAATCTTGATCTGAATCCCACCATACATTGATTGTCCAAGCGTCATCAGCCATATTCCAGTTTTCCTTAGTCATGTCTGCACCAGGAACTTGGTGACCGATTTCGTGAAGCTTATCAGCATTGTAATTGTACTCAAGTGAACATTGTCTCCAGCGACGAAGTTGCTTTCCTAGAGGAATGTACTTTTGAGCTGTAGAATTTTGATAGTATTCAAATGGAATACCCCAGTTCATAAATACATCTGAGCTCCAGTCGTAACGACGCATATCGTTGTATTGTTCAACTGTGAACATCATAGCAATGTGCTTTTGAGTCATGATCTTAGCAAGAGTCAAGTCACCAGCAGTACCTACAGCTGCGCTGTTCAAGTAAGCATCGATTTCAGCAGCAGTCATTGGTTGGAAAGCAGGACAGTCCATATGTTCAGCTTGAATGCTTGTGCTGTTTAGCCAAGTGTTAAGCTGATCGTTCATAAGTTCCATTTGAGCCTTGATACCAGCCTTGTAAGCTGCATAAGCTTCGGCATTCTTTCCTTGCTTGAACAATACTTCAGCCTTGATGAAGCAAGCTTCGTGGTAGCAACCTAGGTAAGAAGGAGAGTTCACGCGAGTGTGGAATGTACCAGAAGTAGCTGACTTAACATTATTGTAGTCAAATTGATACAAAATACTTGGGTGTTGTTCGTAGCCCATAGAAGTACTTCTTTCTTGTACATAGATTGTATCGCCAAGAAGTTCTGGATTTTCAGACTTGATATATGGAGCTCCAGTTTCCTTATCCCAAGAAGTTGTGAATGGGTGACCTAGGATACGAGTGTTAGTGCTCATGTCAACACCTATTGTACGACGCCAGTTACCGTCAGCGCTCCACTTAAGATCTGCAGGAGAATTAGCAGACTTCTTTGAGTAAGCCCAAGGAAGAATGCGGTCAGCGCGTGGGTCTTCAATACCCTTACCGTCGAAGTTAGTCAAGTTTTGAACTAGCATGTCTGTTACATAGTAGTTAGAGTTCATACCGATAACAGAGTGTAGACCGTTCCAGGTTACAGGTTCGCCCCAACCAAGTACGTCAGTTGTCTTGTTAGTATCGTCGCTGTGCATAACTATAGTATTGTCGGCATTGCTTTGTTGAGCTAGGGCCAAGCAGTCAAGGATAGCTTGAGCGTCATACTTAAGATCGGCAGCTGCACCAGGAGCCTTCTTAGTAAGTTTGTTCAACCAGCGTGCCTTCAACAAGTAACAGAACTTAATCCACTTGTCTACATCACCATTGTTGATGTAGTCACCTACTGCAAGGCTCTTAGCAAGAGGATCCTGTTCCATCTTGAAGCACTTGATAGCTTCGTCGATTTCAGCAAGACAGCCTGCATAGATAGTCTTACCTGTATCAAAAGAAGGAGTGTTAGTCACTGAGTGAGCTTCGGTATAAGGCATTTCACCATAGATGTCGGTCATCAACATGAAACCGAATGCGCGTAGAGCGTGAGTAGCTCCCTTGTAGTGCCATGCACCAGCTTCTTCAGACTTTTCAAACATCTTTGGGAAGTTTGAAGCAGCACCAACGAAGAACCATTGGTAAGCAGTAGTAACAGGAGACTCTGACATTTGCCATTGAGAATATGCGCCATAAGTTGAAGTACGGCTACTCATAGTCCAGTCACCGCAACCCATATTGGTACGCATACCACAGAAATTGTAAGCATGGTTCACATAGAATGCAATGTGAGGTAGACGTTGGAAGTAAGCAACGTCATTATCGGTAGCAGAGTTAGGGTTCTGGTTAACATCTAGCCAGTCTTCGCAAGATGTCAAAGCCGCAACGCATGCTACACCTAATATTAATGATTTTAATAGTTTCATATATGTATATAGTTTAAAGTTGTCAATATTAGAATGTCAAGTTAACACCAAATGTGAAGCCTGCTGTAGAAGGAACACCACAACTTTCGAAACCTACAGAAGAAGAACCTCCGACTCCAGAACCTGAAGCTGCTGCTTCTGGATCACCCTTATAGTTAGTGAATAGAAGCACATTAGTTGCTGAAGCTTGTACGCTTGCACGCTTGATAACCTTAGTCTTAGCCAAGAATGCCTTTGGCAAGTTGTAAGACAATGACAATGAGCGTAGGCGTAGGCTGTTAACCTTAGTCAAGTAGTTAGCAGTTTCGCTTGCATAAGCTCCTGTATAGTAAGATTGGATAATCTTGTAACCGCTCTTTTCTATACCGTCAATTACATAAGTCTTACCAGCTTCATATTCTGCATGGTAGTCATTGTAGATAGTATTACCTTCAGCGTCTTTTGTACCTGAATCAACTGCACCGTCAATTACAAGAACTTGGTCACGAACATCAGCAGAGAATTCGCTTGTACCAGCGCTCATCATAGTGCGAGCAGTGTTGTTGTAAACATGTCCACCTACACGGAATTCCCATAGCATATTGAATGACCAGTCTTTCCATGTCAATGTGTTGTTCCAACCACCAGTGAACTTAGGTTCACGGTTACCTACACAGAATGTACCGCTTTCTACCTTTGGCATACCGTCCTTACCGATGATAACGCGACCATCATCTGTGCGTTGCCAACGAGAACCAGAGATACCCATGAATGCTCCTGGAGAATAAGAAGCAGCTTGAGCGTTACCATATTGTACATCTGTTACATACATAATATCCATACCCTTAGGTAGGTTTTCTAGCTTACCACGGTTACCTGCCATGTTGATACCAGTTTCCCATGTCCAGTCCTTAGTTTCGATTGGAGTACCGCTGATGCTAAGTTCCATACCCTTGTTAAGCACATTACCCACGTTTACAGAACAGAAGATGTAACCTGTTGATTGAGCACCACGAGGAGAAATGATCTGGTCGTAAGAGTCGTTAGTATAGTAAGCATAGTCAAGTTTCAAACGGTTCTTGAAGAAACGAAGTTCGATACCGTATTCAGTTGATTGAGTAGTTTCTGGTTTCAAACCTGGGTTACCACGAGTCCAAGAGTTACCGATACCTGTCATACCATTCAAGAATGTACCTACTGGCCATAGAGCAGTATTTGTTTCATAAGGAGATGTATCCTTACCTACGCGAGCCCAAGATGCGCGGATCTTACCGAATGAAAGAACTGCATCGCGGTCAAGAATACCTTGGTCTTGCAAGAATTGAGAGAATACGATAGCACCACTTACAGATGGATAGAAGTATGAGCGGTTTTCTATTGGAAGAGTAGAAGTCCAGTCGTTACGGCCTGTTACTGTAGCGAAGATAGTGTTCTTCCAGTCAGCACGCAATTCACCGAATACACTCACTAGACGCTTGCTAGATAGATTGTAAGCGAACTTCTTGTTTGCTTCAGGAGCGTTACCATAAGCCAATACATTATCAACTTGGAAGTTCCATGCCATACGGTTAGTAGTCTTCACGTCAGTCTTGTCGGTAGAAGTACCTAGCATCAAGTTAACATTGAAGTCACCGAATTGCTTGTTGAAGTTCATCATCAAGTTGGTTGTCAAGTATTCATACTTGCGAGTATTGTCACTCATCATACCGTTTTGCCATTCTCTCTTAACAACGCCACCAGGAGCGATGCGGTTGTGATAGTCAGAAGTATAAGAGTCGATACCCATACGATAAGAAACCCACCACCAGTCAGTGATATCAGCCTTGATAGAGAAGCTACCTGTGAAGCGTTCTGTTTCGTCGGTTAGAGAGTTCTTATTGATAATCCAGTAAGGGTTATCTGATTCTTCCCATGGATCAAGCTTGTCGCCGAAGATACGGAAACGAGAACCGTCTTCATTCATGTAGTGGCTCATATCATCGCTTGTACCGAAGCAGTAAAGACGACCTAGAGCACCGTCACCGCTTGAACCGTAAAGACCGCCGTTAGTAAGAGTCTTGTTAGTGCGAGCTTGAGAATAAGAAGCGTTAGCTGAGAAAGTGAATATTTTCCACTTTTGTTCGCCATTGAAACGGAATGTACTCTTAACATACTTAGTTTCTGGGATTACACCACCTTGATTATAGTGTGAACCAGAAAGGAAGAAGTTACCAGTTTCGTTACCGCCTGCAACACTTACGTTAGTATCCCAGATTGTTCCTGTTTGGAAGAAATCATCGATATTGTTAGCGTAGATTTTGTCTTCTGCGGAATACTTTTCTCCCCATGAATTGTAAGAGTCGTTATAGAAAGAAGTTTTAGTGTAGTTTCCATCTGCATCATATTCGTCAGTTAGATAACCTCTCTTATAGCGAGTTTGAGCCTTAGGAACATTAGTTACCCAAGAAGTCACCAACTTAGCGTTTACATTAACTTCAACTGCACCAGCTTTACCCTTCTTAGTAGTGATGATCACAACACCATTGGCAGCACGAGAACCATAAAGAGCGGCAGCAGCCGGACCCTTAAGAACTGACATGTTCTCAATATCTTCAGGGTTGATGTCCATTACACGGTTAGAAGAAGTAGTAGATGTGTTCACAGAACCGTCGAAACCAGAGTTACCACCCACGCTAGAAGAGTTATCATAGATAACGCCGTCTACTACGAATAGAGGTTGAGAGTCGCGGTTTTCAGATACTGAAGTTGCACCACGAAGAATAATTTGAGCACCTGCACCAGCAGCACCAGAAGATTGAGTGATGTTCACACCGGCAATCTTACCAGAAAGTGAGCTAAGAGCATTTGCCGACTTGTTCTTCATCAATTCTTCAGAGCTCAAGTCGTCGATTGCGTAACCAAGAGACTTCTTGTCCTTCTTGATACCAAGAGCGGTTACAACCACTTCGTCCAAGCTAGTAGAAGTGCTTTCAAGCACTACATTAAGACCGTTAGCAGCCTTAACTTCCTTAGACTTGTGTCCAACATAAGAAACGATTAGGGTTTTGCCTGCTGCTACGTTGATAGAGAACGCACCACTGGCATCGGTTGAAACACCGTTATTTGTGCCTTTTACCATAACGGTAGCACCAATTAACGGCTCACCATTAGCATCTTTAACGACACCACTTACTTTTCCTGTTTGAGCTACGGCTGTGAAACCTACGGATTCACTTCCGCTCCACATAGGATTACCAAACGCTAGGAAAAGCGCTACAAACAATGCACATTGTTTTTTCATAAGCGTTTTAATTTAGTTATTAATAATTTATGTTTGCTAATTCAGACTTTCTGCATTCTGTTATGTTACTCTCTGCCTAAAAGCAGAACCAGCTACACATAGTTTAAGTTATAGATATTATTGGTTAATAGTTTTCTTTAGTTTTGTCGTCAATCATCATAATTAATGTACAAATGTGATTAATTTTTTTTTATTACGCAATTTTTTTTGGCATTTTTTTACACAAAAGCTGAAATAATCGCGACTGCAGCCTTTCCCTAATAATTACAATTAGTAACAAAAAATGTCTAATCTTTACAAAACACCTATTGATTGGCAGCATTTTATTTAACATTTACACAAAACTTCGCCCTTAACTTAAAATTAAATAATAGTCCTTCGCCCTCTTTTTTGCCAAAAAAATATAATCATTAAGGAAACTATTTCACTAATTATGATGTTTAAGGATTGTAGCAGATCGACATCTTATTAAAAAAGAGACTGAATGTCAGCATGAAAACTAACAGACATACATGAAAACTTATAAATAAAATCTTTTATTAACAGTTATTAATTTACCAAATATTTACGCTTATGAAGAAACAATGTGCATTGTTTGTAGCGCTTTTCCTAGCGTTTGGTAATCCTATGTGGAGCGGAAGTGAATCCGTAGGTTTCACAGCCGTAGCCCAGACCGGAAAAGTAAGAGGTGTCGTTAAAGACGCAAGTGGTGAGCCACTTATAGGTGCTACCGTTATGATTAAAGGTACTAGTATCGGCGTTTCAACCGACGCCGATGGAGCATTCTCCATCAATACCGAGCCTGGCAATACTTTAGTGGTTTCCTATGTGGGTTACACTACCCGAGAGCTAAAAGCTGAAAACGGAATGAATGTAATCCTTAATTCATCATCGGAAGCGCTTGACGAATTGGTTGTTGTGGGCTACGGAACACAAAAGAAGGTAAACCTTACAGGAGCAGTTGCTACTGTTGATGTGGCGAAGCAACTGGAAGGCCGCCCTCAACAAGACTTGGCTAAAGCCCTTCAAGGTGCGGTTCCTGGTCTTACAATCACTTCTTCCAACGGTAATATCAACGGTACTCCTACGATGAAGATTCGTGGTACAGGAACATTGAGCAACAGCGAGTCTTCCGACCCGCTTATCGTAGTGGACGGTGTGCCTATGGACGACATTTCGTTCCTTAATCCAGAGGACATCAAGGACATCTCGGTTCTTAAAGATGCTGCTTCGTCTTCTATTTATGGTACACGCGCAGCCTTCGGTGTAATACTTATACAAACTAAGACTGCAAAAGCCGGCGACAAGGTGCAAGTGAAGTATTCCAACAACTTCTCTTGGAGCCAGGCAACTTACCTGCCAAACTACAGCAGCGTTCCTAACCAAATCCGCGCTCTTGTGCAAGCCAACAAGCGTGCCGGCCTGGAAAGCGAACTTTTCGGTATGTATCTTGAAGATATGCTGCCTTACGCTGAAGCATGGTATGAGCAAAACGGAGGCAAGAAGGCAAAATACCGCGAGATGCGTCCATTCCAAAGCTGGGACGATGTGGGCGACTACTGGGTAGACGAAAACGGTAATAATGCAATGTATTATGCCGACTGGGATGTGCCTGGTATTTTCTTCAATAATGCAGCGCCTTCTCAATCTCACAATGTAACTCTTCAAGGTTCTAGCGGAAATACTTTATACTATCTAGGCTTTGGCTACAACGACCGCGAAGACATCATGGAATTCAGCCCCGAAAAAGTAAAACGCTACAATGTGAATGCCAATATCCAAACCGACATCACCAAGTGGCTTATTGCAGGTGTTCGCTTCAATTTCACCAATAAGGTGTATGACCAGCCAAATGTGAGAAGAACTTCATTCCAGTACATTTGGCGTTGGGGTTCTTTCTTCGGTCCTTACGGCTACATGAAAGATGCCGACGGCAACATAGTAGACTGCGAAAACGATATCGCTTACCGCAAGCAGGCTGGAAACGACCACGATGTTACTACCATGACTCGTATGCAAGCATGGGCACGCGCCAACATCATAAAAGGCCTTACCTTGAATGCCGACTTCACCTACGATATCACCAACCGCAACAATGAATATGCTGCGCTTCCTGTAATCGACTGGGACACTTGGGGCGGAAATATCAACAATCCATTTGTGGCATACGGACAAGGAACTACTTCTCAAACACAAACCAACGCTAAGACAGATTTGTGGACAATGAATGTGTTCGGTTCTTATGAAAATACTTTTGCCGATGCTCACAACTTGAAGGTTATGCTTGGTGCAACTGCCGAAAGAGAACAATACCGCTACTTCTCGGCTAACCGCAAGGTGCTTCTTGACAACAACCTTCCTGAACTTAACCTTGCCAGCGGAGCTCAAACAGTAAATTCTGAAGCTTACACCCGTGCTACTGCAGGTTTCTTCGGCCGTATCAACTACGACTACAAGGGCATCTACCTATTGGAATTGAACGGACGCTATGACGGTTCTTCCCGCTTCCCCGCAAATGACCAATGGGCATTCTTCCCATCAATGTCGGCAGGTTACCGCTTCTCTGAAGAAGCTTACTTTGAAAGCCTACGCGACTATGTGAGCCATGGTAAGCTACGCTTCTCTTATGGTGAAATAGGTAACGAAGCTATCGGTAACAACATGTTCTTGTCTACTATTGATGGCATGACATCTTACTGGATTGACGCCGATGGCGTGAAATTGCCAGCCTACAACATGCCGTCGCTTGTATCTTCGGCTTTATCTTGGGAACGCGTGCGCACTATTGACGCAGGTATCGACCTTGGTTTCTTGAACAACAGCCTTAATGTAGGTTTTGACTGGTATCAACGCGAAACTCACGACATGCTTGCTCCTGGTATTACTCTTCCTAACACAGTAGGCGCATCTGCTCCTTATGTAAATGCAGGTTCTCTTCGCACTCGCGGTTGGGAATTAAGCATCAGCTGGAACAAGAAATTCGGCGACTGGAATGTTTATGCTAATGCCAACCTTGCCGATGCTAAAACAGTTGTAACTAAATGGAACAACCCATCGGGTATCCTTAGCAGCTACTTTACTGGCAAGGAATATGGAGCTATCTACGGTTTTGAAACCGACCGTTACTTTGAAGAAAGCGACTTCACTGGCAAAAATGCCGACGGCTCTTGGATTTATGCCCAAGGCGTTGCCGACCAAACAGGCCTACAATCAGGCGACTTCGTTTATGGCCCTGGTGACATCAAGTTCAAGGACTTGAACGGCGACGGCGTTATTGACGGCGGCAAGGGTACTAAGGACGACATGGGCGACTTGAAGGTTATCGGTAACTCAACTCCTCGATATGAATACAGCTTCCGCCTAGGTGCTACATGGAAAGGCTTCGACCTTGACCTTTATTTCCAAGGTGTAGGCAAGCGTGACCAATGGACCGTATCGGCATTCGTAATGCCATTGATGCGCGGCGCCGACGCTACCTACGCTAATCAAGAATCTTACAACAAGATGATTTTTGAAGGAAACGAAGTGGTGGGATATGAAATCAACCAGAACAACAAGTATCCTTGTCTATATCCTGGCAATGTGTCGGGCGGTACAGTTTCGGGCATCGCTACAGGTAAGAACAACTTCTATCCACAAGACAAATACCTGGTAGACATGAGCTACTTGAGAATGAAGAATATCACTTTCGGTTACACCTTGCCTCAACACATCACCAAGAAGGCATATATGGACAAAGTTCGCGTGTACTTCGCAACAGAAAATCCATTCATGATTTATCGTGGCAACAGCGATTATCCTCTTGACCCGGAAATCAACACCGGACAAGGCTCTCTAAATAACGGTACTTGGGGCCGTACTAACCCTGTTACCCGTTCTTACTCATGTGGTCTTCAAGTTACATTCTAACACTTTAAAACTGATTTACAATGAAAAAGAAATTATTATATGGAGCGTTAGCAATGGTTGCAATGGCATTTACTGGCTGTAACGATTTCCTTGACGAAAACCGTTACCCTCTTGATGCTCAAACCAATAACGCTGAATTCTGGAATACAGCCAGCAATGTAGACGGCCAAGTATATGCTTTCTATAACAACTTTATAGGTTATGGCAACGGAACTGGCAGCGGCTGGTCCTATTTCAAGACTTTGAGTGATGACCAGGCAGGCAATTCGTTCACTACCTGGGCTAACACTACCGTGCCAGCTTCTTCGTCAAACTGGTCAAGCCCTTATGTAGAAATACGCCGTGCCAACTACATTATTAATAATGTACGCAATTCAACTCTTGGAGCTAGCAACAAGAAGCACTACGAAGGTGTGGCACGCATGAATAGAGCTTACCAATACTATCAATTGGTACGCATGTACGGCGATGTGCAATGGATCAACGAGGTGGTGGATCCTGCCGACGATGCAGTGGTTTACGGAGCTCGTATTGACCGCGATGTCGTAATGGACTCTGTACTTAACGACCTTGACTATGCTTGCGCTACAATCGCTGGCGGTTCTAAGACTACATTCAGCGCCGACATGGCACAAGCTATGAAGAGTGAAATCTGTCTGTATGAAGGCACTTACTGCAAGTACCGCACTGCCGAAGAAAACGGAAAGGCTGCCGATGCTGCCCGCGCCGAAAAGTTCTTGAAAGAAGCTGTGAAAGCCAGCGAAGCTGTTATGGGCGCAGGCTACACTTTGAACGACAACTATCAGGCAAACTACAACTCCGTTTCTCTTGAAGGAAATCCTGAAATGATTTTCTACAAGCCTTATGAAAACAACATTTTCATGCACTCTTTGATTTCTTATGTTTCTTCTTCTACTCAGATAAGCGGTATGACAAAGGACGCATTTGATGCTTATCTGTTCAAAGACGGAAAGCCTCTTGCTTTGACTAGCGAAAACAAGAGTGATGCAGGTGAAGTAGATGCCGACGGCAACTACAATATCAAGAAGGTTCTTGCTGTGCGTGACGCTCGCTTGTCACAAACTGTTGATACAATCGTATTCTACCAGAATATGACTTGGGCTCGTGCAGGTGCAATGCAGATGACTTCTTCTACTGGTTATGGCGTGTGCAAATATGATAATGTTACCCTTCCTGTAGGTGACCGCACTTCTAATAACAGAAACTACACTTGCGCTCCTATTTACTGGCTGTCTGTTATCTACTTGAACTATGCCGAAGCGAAAGCAGAGCTTGGAACCCTAACTCAAACCGATGTGAACAACACCATAGGCAAGCTTTATACTCGCGCCGAGCTTCCAGTACTTCAAATCGCAAGTATACAGCACGACCCTGCCAACAACATGGGTTGCAGCGACCTTCTATGGGAAATACGCCGTTGCCGCCGTTGCGAGCTTATGTTTGACAACTGGTATCGTTACTGGGACCTAGTTCGCTGGCACAAGCTAGACCTTCTTGACAGCCAGAAGTATCCTAACATCTTGCTTGGAGCCAACATGACCGCATGCCCTCCATTGAAAGACGGCGAAGGCAATCCTTTCACAATTCCAAATGTGAACGGATATATCGATGGCTCAAAGGGCGGTGTGCGCATATTCGAAAAGCGCCAGTACCTATACCCTGTTCCATCGGGACAGATTACGCTTAACGAGAATTTGTCTCAGAACCCTCTATGGGAAGAATAGAGATGAATAAGCAGTAATATACAATTGTTTTGACTGCCGCAGTGATGCGGCAGTTTTTTTATTGCGCAAATGCAACTTTTCGCTCCGAAAGCTCGTCTAATAGAAAATAGAGGTATAAATATCCCTTATTTTTAAGTTTTTAACTACCGACTTCAATAATTTTGATAGAAATTATATAATTTTGACGACATTTCTTAATCATCATAAGTAGAGATTAATACATTAATATATAAAGATATGAAAAGGATTTTCAGTTTTTTAGTTGCTGCTATAGCTATGATAGGACTAGCTGTTCCTGTTAATGCACAGCAACAGATTCCAGCAGCTCCGGCAGATTCTGCCGTAAGAGTGGGCAAACTTGCCAACGGACTAACTTACTACATTCGTCACAACGAATATCCAAAAAATCAAGTTGATTTCCACATCGCACAGAAAGTGGGTGCTGTTCAAGAAGAAGAAAGCCAACGCGGACTTGCTCACTTCCTTGAACACATGTGCTTCAACGGAACAAAGAATTTCCCAGGAAACAAAATCGTTACTTGGCTAGAAACTAAAGGAATAAAGTTCGGTAACGACCTTAATGCCTACACTGCTGCTGACCGCACTGTGTACCGCATCACAAGCGTGCCTACTCAAAACGAGAATGTGGTGGACTCTTGTCTTCTAATCCTTCATGACTGGGCTAGCGCACTTCTTCTTGAAGATGCCGAAATCGATAAGGAACGCGGCGTGATTCATGAAGAATGGCGTCTAGGAAACGCTATGACACGCATGATTGAAAAGCATGGCGCTAAAATGTATCCAGGCAGCAGATATGGAGAACGCCTTCCTATAGGTCTTATCTCCGTTATCGACAACTTCAAATATGAAGACTTGCGCAGCTATTACCACAAGTGGTATCGCCCCGACTTGCAGGGTATCATCGTGGTAGGAGACATCGATGTGGATCAAATGGAAGCTAAGATTCAAAAACTTTTCGGCCCTATCCAAATGCCTGAAAACCCAGCTCCATTCGAGTATTTCCCTGTTCCCGACAACGAACAGCCTATCTTCATAAACTATGCCGACAAGGAAATGCCAGCCGAACTAGTGTGGGCTTTCGTGAAATACGACATTCTGCCACGCGAAGCGCGCAACACCGATTTCCAATATATGATGGATTATATGTTTGGCGTTGCCGAAATAATGATTACTCAACGCCTTGACGACATCTCAATGAAGCCAGGCGCTCCTTTCGGTAATGCAGGTGGCGGCTTCGGCGAATTCCTTCTTTCTTCTTACAAGGGCTCTCTTTCTTTGCAGGCCTATGTAAACGATAAAGGAAGCAAGGCAGCTATGCAGGCTATTCTTACCGAACTTAAGCGTATCGCCGAACACGGATTCACTGCCGGAGAATATGACCGAGCACGCAATGAGTACATGAGCCGTCTTGAAAAGGCTTACTCTAACCGCGACAAGCAAAAGCACGATAACTATGCTCAAGCATATATCGCTAATTTCCTTGACAACACTCCTATAAGCGGTATCGCTTATCAGTATGAGAAAATCAAGCAAGCAGCTCCTATGTTGCCAGTTGAAGCCATCAACCAGACCATGAAGCAGATGATTGACCTTAACGGCAAGAACCTGATAGTGCTTAATCTTGGCCCTGACAAAGAAGGCGTAAAACTGATGACCGAAGCCGAAATGCTTGAAGCTGCTATGGAAGTACAGTCTACTCCTACCGAAAAGCCTGCTGAAGAAGCTAACAACCTTAGCCTAATGAGCGAAATGCCAAAGGCTGGCTCTATCGTTAAGGAAGCTCCTGCAAAATTCGGATTCTCTGAATGGACTCTTTCTAACGGCGCAAAGGTGTATGTGAAAAAGACCGATTTCAAGAACGACGAAATTATCCTATCGGCAAGCAGTAAGGGTGGAGAATCTCTTTACGGAGCCGAAGACCACGCTAACATCGCCACTTTCAATGCTATTTGGAGCATGAACGGCGTAGACCAGCTTTCTTTCAACGACTTGAACAAGTTCATGAGCGGAAAACAGGCTTCTATTGGATTGAGCATCGACGGATACTCTGAACACATCACAGGAAAGAGTACTCCTAAGGACCTTGAAACAATGATGCAGCTGCTTTATGCTAATATCGTGAAGCCTCGCAACGACAAGGCTGGATTTGATGTGGCTAAGGAAATGATCAAGGGCGTACTTAAGAACCAGGTAAATACACCTAACTATGTGTTCCAGGATTCTTTGGCAAGATTCATCTTCTCAAATAACCCTAAGGCTGAAATCCTAGGTATGGAAGTGATTGACAAGATGAACTACGAACGCACATTGCAGATTCTTAACGAAAGATTCGGTAATGCTGCTGAATTCAACTTCATCATCGCAGGTAACTTCGACGAAGCTCAATTGAAACAGCTAGTTGCTCAATACATCGCTTCTCTTCCTTCTAAAGCAGGCAAGAAAGAAATTGCGAAAGACGACAACAAGGAACTGAAGCAAGGTATCGTGAAGGCTGAATTTGAACACGCTACCGAAAACAATAACGCTATGCTGGCTTCTATATGGAGTGTTAACACTATTCCTTATACTGCCGAAAATATCGTTAAGGCCAACATCGTGGGACAATTAATGAGTACCAACCTTACTAACAGCGTTCGCGAAGACGAAGGTGCGGCTTACTCTCCTCATGGTCGTGCTTTAATGTCATATTCTTACATGCCAGAACTTTTGGTTCAAGCTGTATTCGGTATCGACCCTGCAAAGAAAGACAAAGTGTGCGATTTGACTACCAAAGCTCTTGAAGACATGGCAACCGAAGTGAAAGCCGAAGAACTTAACAAGATTAAAGAATTCTTGCTTAAGAGAATAGAACAGAATGAGCACGAAAACAATTACTGGGTAGGAGCTATGCAAACTCTACTATCCTACAATGTTGACAAAGCTAGCGCTAGCCGCGAAACAATAAATGCTATCACTCCTGAATCTATTCAAGAATTTGTGAAAGAAATCATCAAGCCAGGAAACCGTATCCAGTTCTTGATGTTGCCTCCAGCAAAGTAAAGATAAAGGATTCTGAATTGTGAGCTTAACAGCTCACGACCAAAGAAATATGAGGGCGTATCAAAATGAAAATTTTGGTGCGCCCTCTTTAGGTTTACATGAATGCACAAGATGCACTTTTATGCCCATTTACTTAATTGGTTTAAATTTAGGTTAAAGAATATTAAATATACCGTTTTTTATAGCTAAACTCCTTGACATGAATAAAAAAACGCTTAAATTTGCATCGTGTTTTTCATGGTATTAGATTTAAGGTTAATTAAGATTGGTTGTCGTGAGACAATCAATTTTTTTTATGTCTATTCCATAAAGAATCCATATTGAAAATCCTGAGGCATGATTCTTTGCCCGCATTACTCACTTTCTATTTTCCACATTCACAATCGCGACGGATAAAGCGTGCAACCGAATGCATATAGTTAGGTTCTATTATCTCATTAGCGACAGCCTTCACTTCCTCAACAGCATTTTCGGGAGCTACGGCATAATCGGCAATCTGCATCATAGGTATATCATTTCGGTTATCCCCAAAAACAACAATACGCTCAGCACCTATCTCACGAGCCAGTTTCTGAACAGCTACAGCCTTAGAAGTCCCTGGAGCATAAGTTTCCATTAGTCCCGACGACACATCAAATATATCATGATAGCACACCGACGAGCAATCACACCCCTTCACCACCTTGTTATGTATTGACTTAAGCAATAAATACTCGTTCATGGCGAAAATCAGCAATGCATCATCACTAGTATCCTTGTAATTTATATCATTGAGGAATAGGTCCTTCAGCTCAAGATTTTCCCTTTCGCTCACGAAATATTCTTCCTGCGAAGACAGGTCGCCATAATGATGAACCGCTATGCGGTCGCCCGCCTTGCGGTAAACAAGCGGTCGCAACCCGTAATCCTCAAATATGCCACACACTTTTCTCACCGTTTCGGCATTCATTGTTGATGCGCTCACGAAGCGTCTCGCCTCGTTATCCCATGTTGCCGCACCATTCATCACCACAAGAGGAAGACGCAGCTTTAAAGGCTCCATTATTTCCACCACCGTTGCAGGGGTGCGGGCAGTTGCTATTGTGAAATTAACATTGCCACTATCTATCAGTTCGTTCAAGATAGCTATAGTCTCATCGCTCAGCCAGGAGTCCCGGTCTAGCAATGTTCCATCAAGGTCACTCACATATAGGGTTTTCTTCATAATACAATCTTTTCTACATCTGGCAGTGATCATAGACACTTTTCTATACACCGCACAAATATACAAAAGGAGGAAAAAATATGAACTATCGGCCGCCAATTTTGTTGATAAATTCAAAAAAAAGATGTCAAACCACGGCGATAAAGGCTTAAAAAAACGGAAAATTATCCGAATTTTGGGTTAAAATTCGATTTTTGGCACCAAAATGTTGATTATTAAATAGAATGTTTATACCTTTGTGCCGATTTTAAAAAAAATATTTTGGGAAAATTTACAGCGTACAAATTGCCTTTGCGTGGCATGACACGCGGTACTCACGAATTTGAGTACACTCTGGATACCGAGTTTTTCAAGAATATGGAAAGCGAGGATATCCTGAAAGGTAAAGTGGATATCCACCTTACAGTGAACTGTAAAGTAGATTATTACGAACTGGATTTTACTCTCAAAGGAATGGTGTATATCCCATGCGACCGCTGTCTTGACGACATGGAGCATGAAGTGGATACCACCTATCATCTGTGTGTAAAATACGGTGATTGCTACAACGACGAGAACGATGAGCTTCTCATAATTCCCGAGAGCGATGCCTACCTGAACATAGCCTATTTGGTATATGACACTGTAGCGCTCACCATTCCATTGAAGCATGTACACCCGGCAGGGAAATGCAACAAGGGAATGACAAAACATTTGAAAATGCATGCTGCTTCTCAGCTTGGCGACGAAACCGAAGACGACTTTGACGAAATCGCCGCAGAAGATAGCGAAGAGAGTGATAACAACAATCAAGTGGACCCTCGTTGGGAAGCCTTGAGAAAACTAACAGAAAATAATTAAAAATAAATAACTAGAAAGATGGCACATCCTAAAAGAAAACAATCTAAGACTAGAACAGCTAAGAGAAGAACTCATGACAAGGCTGTAACTCCAACATTGTCACTTTGTCCAAATTGTGGCGCATGGCACGTATGCCACACTGTATGCCCTGAATGCGGCTACTATCGTGGAAGAGTAGCTATCGAGAAATCTGCAGCAGTATAATAAAATCTGCTTGAGCAACATTTCTTTATAGCAATGTAATATTATCCTAAATAAGTCTTTATTTAGGATAAATTTTTCATATATATTTATAACGAAAAGAGATATTATGCTTAATGCTAAAATAAGCGGAATCGCTTCATTTGTTCCGGAATTCAAGCTTACCAACGACGATTTGTCAAAAATGGTAGACACTAACGACGAATGGATTACCACTCGCGTGGGAATCAAAGAGCGTCGCATACTTAAAGAGCCTGAAGCCGGCTCGTCCTACATGGGAATCAAGGCTGTAGCCCAATTGCTAGAAGAAACTGGTACAAAAGCTGAAGATGTGGACTTGCTGCTTTGCGCAACTTCCAACCCTGACTACCGTTTCCCTAGCACCGCTTCTGTAATCATACACGGCTGCGAACTTAAGAACTGCTACGGATATGATATCCAGGCTGCTTGTGCAGGTTTCATTGTTGCATTGCAGACCGCTAATGCCTACATTAAGTCGGGACTATACAAAAAGGTTATCGTTGTGACTGCCGAAAAGATGTCGAGCATGACCGATTATCAGGACCGCAACACATGCCCTCTATTCGGCGATGCCGCTGCAGCTGTCCTTATTGAACCTACCGAAGAAAACATCGGTATCATTGACGGCGTTTACCATGTCAATGGAGAAGGACTTCCTTTCTTGCTGATGAAAGCCGGAGGTTCGGCTGAACCTGCTTCACACGAAACAGTTGAAGCCCGTCACCACTATGTATACCAGGAAGGCCGCAATGTGTACAAGCATGCTGTAACCGACATGGTGGAATCTTCTAAGGACATCATGAAGCGCAACAACCTTACAGTAAACGATATCGACTGGTTTGTTCCTCATCAGGCTAACCTTCGCATCATCGAGGCTGTGGGCGGACGCATCGGCATACCAGAAGACAAGGTGCTTGTAAACATTCAGCACTACGGCAACACAAGTGCCGCTTCAATTCCTCTATGCCTTGACGAGTACAAGAACAAGCTTAAGAAAGGCGACAAAGTTGTCCTTACCGCATTCGGTGCAGGATTCACTTGGGGCGCTATGTATATAGTGTGGGGAATCTAATCCCTGCTTTTTAGATAGTATTTTCGCCAAAAACTGAACAGGCGAGCGCTATCCAACAAAAAAACGCATCAAAATTGATGCGTTTTTTGTATAAATGGAGTAATTTCGCAGAATAAAACAAGATAAAAGGAACTAGCAATGCATAAGGCAGGTTTTGTAAATATCGTGGGAAACCCTAATGTGGGCAAATCCACTCTGATGAATGACTTGGTGGGAGAACGCATCTCTATCATCACTTCAAAGGCACAGACTACGCGCCACCGCATCATGGGCATCGTGAACACCGACGACTACCAAATAGTGTTTTCCGATACCCCCGGCGTACTTAAGCCTAAGTACAAACTGCAAGAAAGCATGCTAGAATTCTCTAAGGGAGCATTGACCGATGCCGACATCATTGTGTATGTAACCGATGTAATAGAGTCGCCTAGCAAGAACCTTGACTTTATCCAGTCGGTGGCAAAGGCCAAAATTCCTACATTGCTTGTAATCAATAAGATTGACCTGCTTAAAGGACAGGACGACCTTATCAAGATAGTGGACAGCTGGAAAGAATTGCTGCCCGAAGCCGAAGTGTATCCGACATCGGCAAAGGAACATTTCAATGTGGACATGCTCATGAAGCGAATAGTGAGCCTGCTGCCCGACTCTCCACCATTCTTCGGAAAAGATGCGCTTACCGACAAACCGGCAAGATTCTTCGTTACCGAAATTATTCGCGAAAAAATTCTTCTTGACTACGATGAAGAAATACCATACGCAGTACAGGTAATCGTAGAAAAATTTGAAGAAACCGACAATTCTATTCACATCATGGCGGTGATTTATGCCGAGCGTGACAGCCAGAAGGCTATCATCATAGGCAAGGGAGGGACTAAATTGAAACGCGTGGGAATAGAAGCTCGAAAAGATATAGAAGCTTTCTTCCAGAAGCATGTATATCTTGAAATGTTTGTGAAAGTGGAAAAAGACTGGCGCAACAGAGAAAATGTGCTGAAATCTTTTGGATACATTGAGTAAATGACGCTTTCGCAGGGTATTAACGATTAAAAAAGAAAGGAGAAAAACATGGGAAACTTAGTAGCTATCGTGGGACGCCCTAATGTGGGCAAATCCACTCTATTCAACCGCTTGACAAAAACCCGCTCTGCTATTGTGGACGATACATCGGGCACTACACGCGACCGCCAATACGGAAAGTACGACTGGTGCGGAAAGGAATATTCTGTAGTCGACACTGGTGGTTGGGTAGTAAACTCCGAAGATATTTTTGAAGAAGAAATCAACAAGCAAGTGACAATCGCCATAGAAGAAGCCGATGTGATTCTTTTCATGGTAGATGTTACCAATGGCGTAACCGACCTTGACGACCATGTGGCAGCAATCCTGCGCCGCGCAAAAAAGTCGGTTATCCTTGTAACCAATAAAGCCGAAAGCAACGATTCCTTCTATGCCGAAGCCGAATTCTATTCATTGGGGCTGGGCGACCCGTTCTCAATCTCGGCTATGACTGGAACAGGTACAGGCGACCTGCTTGACGAAATCGCCAAGAAAATGCCTGCCGAAGCACAGGACGAACAGGAACTGGAACAGATACCTCGATTTGCTATCGTAGGACGACCTAACGCCGGAAAGTCTTCTATCATCAACTCTTTCATCGGAGAGGAACGCAACATCGTTACCGACATCGCCGGCACTACACGCGACAGCATATACACTCGCTACAACAAGTTCGGATTCAACTTCTACCTTGTTGACACTGCCGGTATCCGCAAGAAAGGAAAGGTGAACGAGAACATTGAGTACTACTCGGTTATCCGCAGTATCCGCGCCATCGAAAACAGCGATGTGTGCATACTCATGATTGATGCTACCCGCGGTATCGAGAGCCAAGATGTGAACATATTCTCGCTCATCAACAAGAACAAGAAGGGACTTGTGGTGTGCGTGAACAAGTGGGACCTTGTAGAAGACAAGAGCCAGACTGCCATCAAGCACTTCGAGAACACTATACGCGAACGCCTTGCGCCGTTTACCGACTTCCCTATCATTTTCGGTTCGGCACTCACCAAGCAACGCATTCACAAAGTTCTTGAGGAAGCAGTGAAGGTGTACGAGAACCGCCAGCGCACTGTAGCTACTTCAAAGCTAAATGAGGTGATGCAAGAAGCTATCGCGGCCTATCCGCCACCAGCCAACAAAGGCAAGTACATCAAGATCAAGTACATCACAATGCTCAAGGGAGCTGCTGTCCCAACCTTTATCTTCTTCTGTAACCTGCCACAATGGGTTAAAGAGCCTTATCGCCGTTATCTTGAAAACAAGATTCGCGAAAACTGGGACTTCACTGGTACCCCTATCAATGTATTCATGAGAGAAAAGTAATATCTCATTGACATAGTGCCGTCAATCGGCAAAAAAACAGAATCACATGCTAGAAATCTTTTTTTTAAGATTTATTAACATGTGATTTTTTATTTTACTTGGATTTTAAATTAAATTTGCGATGTAATTACAGGCTTACTTTCTTTATATTTTTAAAGAATACAAGCCTCAACAAGCACAAGGCAACAACAAACAATAAAGAATAATATACTTGAATTTTGGTTATGAAGGGGAGACTTATCTGTGAAGACAGGTCTCTTTTTTTATTCCCATAGCCCAAGTACAAATAAGGCCCGGCAAATGCCGAGCCCCATTACACATCTGTAGTGATTGATGCTTAATAAGCAACCTTAATGGTCTTTCCTATTGTATTTACTAGATACACACCGTGCTCTTTAAGCTGATAAACAGCTCTACCTTCTTGTGAAATAAGCGTTGCTACCACCTTACCTTCGGCAGTTACAACATTTATTGGTTCGGCATTCTCAGCGTCTACGACAACTAAAGTTCCATCATTCAATACATAAGCCTTTACTTTGCTTTCACTTTCCAGTGACTGAACCGAAGAATTCACTTCTTAGGAAGTTCTATGCGGAAGGTGGTGCCTTTGCCTATTTCTGATTCTTTGACATAGATGCGGCCGCCGTGGTACTCTTCTATGATGCGTTTCACTAGAGTAAGCCCAAGCCCCCAACCGCGTTTCTTGGTTGTGAATCCAGGGTGGAAAACAGTCTTGAAATTCTTGCGGGCAATACCTTTGCCAGTGTCGGCAACATCAATGAATATCGTTGTAGCGTTGCTTGACACTGTCACATCGATAGCACCTTCGCCCTGCATAGCATCTACGGCATTCTTGGTGAGATTCTCCATTACCCACTCAAAGAGCGACATGCACAACAGAGTTCCGCACTCGTCCTGCGACAAGTTTATGGTGAGTTTTACTCGCTGCGATATGCGCGAACGCATGTATTCTAGACTCTTGGTCACCGATTCGTTGATGAACGCCAGTTCCATTTCCGGTTTAGAACCTATCTTCGAGAAGCGGTCGGCAATAATGGACAGTCGCGTAACATCTTTGTTCATGTCGGTCACTATCGACTTGTCCAGTTCGGTAACCTCAAGCATCTGCATCCATGCCATAAGCGACGATATAGGCGTACCGAGCTGATGAGCTGTCTCCTTTGACAATCCCACCCACACCTTGTTCTGCTCGGCCTTCTTTATGCTTATGAGTGCAAAATACACCACCAGAATGAACACGCCCAGCACTCCTATCAGCACATAGGGATAGAAAAGCAATCGGCGCAGCAGTGTCGAGTCCTCGTAATACAAATGCTGTGTTATGCTTTCATCTATTTGAATTTCAATATGATTGGAAGTATTCTTAAGGTTCTTGAGTTTCTCCTTCAGGAAATTCTCGTTTACAGGAGCCAGTTCATAAAGCGCCAAGCTATCGGGAGGTTCGGGTAGCGTGAAATTGCGGTGCAGCAGGATATTGTCGCTATCGTCAACAAGCAGCACTGGAATGTTGTCATTGGCCTCAATGATGCCCAACAGGAAATTCACATTGGCTGTCGATGCCGAATCGGACGCAAACGAAGCCGTAGCCAGCTCCTTGGTAGCGTCGGCCCATATCTGCATGCGGTCACGCTCCTGTTCCGACAAGTCCTTTACCAGATTATTGGAAAAATACAGGAAGTTGCCCACAATGAGAAGGGACACTACCACTAGCACCCACTTCCACACGCGTCTCGAATGATATATATCGTAAAATGCCATAATACAATAACGATTCTTTTAAGCGAACGCTGCGACACCACATTCATCAATATGAGCTGCCGCTGCCCTCCTGTTATATAACTCACAAAAATACACAAGATTGTGTGAAATCCCAAAAAACCGCAAATTTTGCCACTCCTGCGCGGCAAAAACCGCTGTCCAAACCCTTTTCATATTATAAATTCTTAATTTTTACTGACATTTCGGCATTTATTGGAGCCGTTATATTATCTTTGCTTGTTGATAACATCATGAAATAATAACTAAACTTATATATCATCAACAAGATGAAGAAATACAATGTAATTAACAGGACACTCGGTTGGCTCATGTTTGTGATAGCAACTGTCACCTACATGCTCACGCTAGAACCGACCGCCAGTTTCTGGGACTGCCCGGAATTCATCGCACAAGGTTTCAAACTTGAAGTAGGACACCCGCCGGGCAACCCTATATTCATGCTGGCAGCACGCTTTGTAATCAATTTCGTGGGCAACGACATTTCTAAGGTGGCACTGGCAGTGAATGCCATGAGCGCATTGCTGAGTGCAGGAACAATACTGTTGCTGTTCTGGACCATAACCCACCTGGTGAAACGCATTATCGTGAAAGACGATGCCGAAGAGGTGTCACTCATTCAGATGCTAGTGATTTTCGGCAGCGGTATATGCGGTTCGCTCGTTTATGCATGGAGCGACACATTCTGGTTCTCAGCCGTTGAAGCCGAGGTATATGCGTTCTCATCATTCTGTACAGCGCTGGTATTCTGGCTCATTCTCAAGTGGGAAAACCACGCCAACGAAGAGCACAGCGACCGTTACCTCATTCTAATCGCTTATGTGATAGGCGTCTCGGTTGCCGTTCACTTGCTTAACTTGCTTTGTATCCCTGCCATTGTGCTTGTATTCTACTACAAGAAGTACAAGGACACCACAGTGAAAGGATCTCTTATAGCACTTCTCATCTCATTTGCTATCATTGCGCTTATCCTTTACGGACTAGTGCCAGGATTCGTGGAAATGGGACAATGGTTTGAGCTCATGCTAGTAAATGGATTCGGTGCCAGCTACAACACCGGCGTGCTTGTTTATGCAATCCTTGATGTTGCCATCTTTGCATGGTGCATCTACGAACTCTACAAGCAACGCAGCGCAACACTCATCAAGCTATCGTTCTTCTTGAGCGTATTCTTCTCGGGAATGCTGTTCATAGGCGACGGTTTCTTGCTTCCATTCGTTCTTATCGCCGCATTGGCAGTTTACCTATGGAAATTCTGCAAGAAGATTCCTGTGCGCATTTTCTCTATCGTGGCAATGAGCATCTTCGTGATATTCGTAGGCTACTCGTCCTATGCAGTAATCCTCATTCGCTCCAATGCGCAAACTCCAATGGACCAGAACTCTCCCGATAATGTATTCGCTTTGTCAAGCTACCTTAACCGCGAGCAGTATGGCGACCGTCCTTTGCTTTACGGACAGACATTCAACTCGGGTGTAGTGTATCAGGAAAGCACTACAGGCAGCCTTAAGCCTGTGGTGAGCGAAGGCAAGACACTATATGCAAAGAAGGTAAAGAAAGATGCTTCCGAACCCGACGAATACATCACAATAGGCAAGTCTAAGGACTACAAGATGAACCCCGAACTTGACATGGTGTTCCCTCGCATGTACAGCGGAGCGCATGCCAAGGAATACAAGGAATGGGTGGGCATGAAAGGCAACCAGGTGAATGTGACCTCACAGCTCGACCGCAACGGTAACCCTGTGGGCATGGAAACCAAGCTAAAGCCTACATTCCTTGAAAACTTGAAGTTCTTCCTGGATTACCAGTTGAGCTACATGTACTGGAGATACTTCATGTGGAACTTTGCAGGACGCCAGAACGATATCCAGGGAAGCGGAGAAATCACTCAAGGCAACTGGATAAGCGGTATTCCGTTTATCGACAACTTGCGACTAGGAGACCAGAGCCTTATGCCTACCGAACTCACTACCGGCAACAAGGGACATAATGTGTTCTTCATGCTGCCGCTCATCTTCGGTATCATCGGTTTGCTTTGGCAAGCCTATGCCAACAAGCGCGGCATTGAGCAGTTCTGGGTGATTTTCTTCCTGTTCTTCATGACTGGTATTGCTATCGTTATATATCTTAACCAGACTCCTAGCCAGCCTCGCGAACGCGACTACGCTTATGCTGGTTCGTTCTACGCATTCGCTATATGGGTAGGTATGGGTGTTGCCGGATTGTGGAAGCTCATCATCTACATGATGCAGAAGCTTAACAAGAAGGCAGTTATCGAACTTGAAGGCAAGAAGAGCCTTGCTGCAGCGTGCATTGCAGCTGTTGTGGGACTTATCATACCTTTGCAAGTAGTGAGCCAGACTTGGGACGACCACGACCGCTCAGGAAGATACTGCGCACGCGACTTCGGAAAGAACTATCTTGCCAGCGTCGACGAGAACGGTATCATATTCACCAATGGCGACAACGACACATTCCCATTGTGGTATGCTCAAGAAGTGGAAGGCTACCGCACCGATGTGCGTGTAGTGAACTTGAGCTATCTGTCTACCGACTGGTACATCAACCAGATGCGCCGTCCTGCCTACGACTCAAAGCCTCTTCCTATGCTTGCCGACGGTAGCACTTTTGCTTACGACCAGCGCCAATACGGATATTTCATCGAGCCTGACACCCTTCCGGTTCCGGCACTGAAATCGCTTGAGCATTTCTATGGCAACAACAGCAAGAACACATTGTACAACTTGCATGAGATGAAGTACCCTGTAATGTACATTCCTGTCGATGCCGATGCTGCCGTGAAGCAGAAGGTGGTTCCCGAACGCTACAAGGACTTCATCAACAACAACATCGTTATGGACATGACAGCCGAAAAGCACACTGCTAGCGAAGGCGCAATGAACACCAGCAAGGTGATGTCGCTCGACATTATCGCTTCTAGCATTGCCGATGGCTGGAAACGACCTGTTTACTTTGCAATGACCGTTCCCGAAAAGTATTACTTGGGACTTTCTCCATACATGCTTAACACCGGTATGGCTTATCAGGTGACTCCTGTGCTTTACAACGCAAGCGGTTCAGCAGGCGTGAACACCGACAAGATGTATGACAATGTCACTACCAAGTTCCTGTGGGGCGGACTGGACACTGCCGAACCGGGCTCTATCTATCTTGACGAGACAACGCGCCGCATGGTTTCCACAACACGATCTTCAATGCTTGACCTGGCTTCTACTCTTATCCAGGAAGGCTACACCGAAGAGATGTCTATCGAAGACGACAAGACTCTTGACGAGGCAGCACGCAAAGCAAAGAAGGACCATGCAGCCGACCGCTACAACAAGGCTCGCGAAATACTGGACCTTATGGTGACTAAACTTCCCGAAAAAGCTTGCCCTTATTCTATAGGAATAGGTGAAGATGTTGCCAATAAGTACTATCTTCTAAGCGACCTCACCGGCAATAAGGAAGACTTGAAAAAGGCTGAGGAAATCATCACTCACGAAGTGATGAAATATGCTGAATTCCTGCGTTTCTACCACAGCCTGGACCCAAGCATGTACTATCGTTTGAACAACTACGACATGTATATCGACCAGAATCTGTTCGTAACCTATCTGCAGACTCTTAACGACATTGCAGGAGAAGAAAAGCTTAACGATGTGCTTGCCAAGGTTGAAGAAATGGGCGTGAACATGAGTCGCATAGCAAACTCTCTTGAGAAGCAGAGCGAAAAATAACCAATGCTGTGTCACTGTAAACACTTGGAACTATTATGTTCATAGAACAACCGCCACTGCTTTACCGGGTACTGTTTCCCGAATGCGTATGGCGACTGCACAACAACGACAAGACAGTATATCTTACATTCGACGACGGACCGATACCCGAGGTTACTCCTTGGGTATTGGACCTGCTCGATAGCTACAATATCAAAGCTACATTTTTCTGCGTAGGCGATAATGTGAAGCGCAATCCGGAACTGTTTCAGGAAATAAAACGGCGCGGACACAGCGTGGGAAACCACACCATGAACCACCTGCAAGGCATCAAGACCACTTCCAGGAGGTATCTGCGTAATGTAGCCGAAGCCAACGAACTTATTGACTCCCCATTCTTCCGTCCTCCGCACGGACTGCTGAGATGGGAACAGGCTAGCGTGCTTCGTGAACACTACACGATAATCATGTATGATGTGGTTTCGCGCGACTACAACCGCAAGCTCACTGGCGAACAGGTGCTTAACATCGTCAAGCGCTACACCAGGCAAGGCTCGATCATCGTGTTCCACGACTCGCTCAAAGCCGAAAAGAACATGAAATACGCTCTGCCTAGAGCTATTGAATGGCTCAAGGAACAGGGATACAAGTTCGAAAGGCTCAAGAAACGGGAAGAAGACTAACCAGTTAAAGCATATATCCTATGCACGCCGATAACGATATCAAGGGAATAATTCGCCGAAAAGCCTTGGATTTGGGGTTTGATGCATGCGGATTTGCTGCAGCTGCTCCAGTAGCTCAGCAGGCTATCGACCAGTACTGCAACTGGCTCGAAGAGGGCAAGAACGACTGCATGGAATATGCTTCCAACTACAAGGATTTGCGTTTCGACCCCACCGCTCTGGTTCCTGGAGCAAAAACGGTTATCTGCGTTGCGCTCAACTACTATACCGAACGCCGACAGCCGAAAGACGCTCCGCAATTCTCCATATATGCCTACGGGAAAGATTATCACGATGCCGTCCGCAACCGCTTGATGCAGCTGGCTACCTTCATTAAGGAAACTTGGCATGCCGAGTCTAGGGTGTGCGTCGACACTGCGCCTGTAATGGAGAAATACTGGGCCCGCACTGCAGGAGTGGGCATGATAGGGCGAAACAACCTGCTCATCATTCCTGGGAAAGGTTCCTATTTCTTCCTGGGCGAACTGATAACCACTTTGGAGCTTCCTCCCGACAATCCCTGCACCGATACTTGCGGAAACTGCAACAAATGCCTGCAGGCTTGCCCTGGAGGCGCATTGGAGGGCGACAGCCTGGACGCACGCAGATGCCTCTCATGCCAACTTATCGAGTGTCGAGGGGAATTGCCTGCCTGGGTACAGGAAAAGGCGGGAAACCGCATCTATGGCTGCGACGAGTGCCAGCTGTGCTGTCCGCATAACAGGAATGCCATTTCCACACATATCGAGGATTTCAACCCTACGGAAGATTTCATGAACCTCACGCTCGACTCGGTTCTTGGCATGGACACAGCAACATTCAACACGATATTCCGCAATACTGCCGTGAAGCGGCTGAAGCTCGACCGACTGATGCGCAATGCACGCAACATTGCCAAAAAATATTGAAAGTAACCAAATATTCTAAATATCTGCCGCCGCTATTGCTGCACAAGTATAAAAAATACTTATCTTTGCGACATGGCAGAGCTGCTCACGAGAGAACCGCTCCTGCCCCGAAAGACAGAAATAATATTACAAACGACATTATTAAGACTATGACTGAAAAGATTAATTTCAAAAACATGCTCATGCTGGCAATGATGCTGCTGGCATCGGTTTCTTTCACTTCTTGCCTTGGAAACGACAATGGAGACGAGGAAGAGGCAGAAACACCACTTTCTACAGGACTTTGCGGAATAAGCTGGTATCTTCAAAGCATTGAAGGCGTTTCAGACGAATCCCTGCTTGACCCTAACGACTGCTATATCTTCGACCTTACAGGTAACGGTTCACACAGATACACCGACAAGGAAAGCGGTGAAGTGAAAATCATGACTTTCACTTGGAAATCCTACACCTATACAGGCACTACACATCGCTTGGCTCTTAAATATGCCGAATATGGCGATATGGAATTCTCTACTATCTACACTATCGATGCCGAAGGCCGCCTATGCATGGTGATTGGCGATAGCGAAGGCAATAACAGAGTAGCCTACTACGAACCACGATAAGCATTCACGCACTGGTATAAATAAAAAAAATCTCGGCGAATTTTCGTCGAGATTTTTTGTTTCTTGAGCGGAAGACGAGGCTCAAACTCGCGACCCTCAGCTTGGAAGGCTGATGCTCTATCAACTGAGCTACTTCCGCAACTTGTAGTGGGCAGGGACGGATTCGAACCGCCGAAGGCGCAAGCCAACAGATTTACAGTCTGCCCGTTTTAACCACTTACCTACCTACCCTTGCGTCAAACGCGATGCAAAGGTACGAATTTTTTCTAAAACAGCAAATATTTACCCAAGAAATTAGAAGCAGGTTTGATTTTAAAACGGTTTATCAGAACCATTTCTTTACAAATGACAAGAAATCAAACGATTTTCCTTTATGCTCCAGCAATGCCTGAATCTCATTTTTCTCGCTCACGGCATCAAGACGCTCAGCCAACGGGAGCAACGACTTGAGCAGCTGTTCGCCAGTGCTTTGACGGTTCTTTATCTGCAGCAACGCACGAGCCAGGTTGATAGACATGCGCAACTCCCACTCGCCCATCTTATCGGTGATTTTCTTCTGGTAGCGAATCGCCTTGGTGTAGTATTTCACCGCATCACGATAATTGCCTATCTTCAAGTGCAAGTCACCCTCCTGCTGCAACGACTTCACCAGGTCATTGATTGCCTGTGTGATGCCCTTGTTGGCCTTGTCGAGATACAAGTCGGTAGTCACCTGGTAGTGAGCCAGCACATTCATCTGCTTGAGCCTTGAATTGAATATGGTAGTGGAAGCCTCAATAGCAACAACTATTGACGAGCCGAAACGCTGTTTGTCCTTCTTGGCAAGCTTCTCAAGCAGCTTCTGCGCTCTCATCAGCTCCTTCTCTGCCTTGATATTCTCGCCCACCTTGTGATGCACCATTGCAAGATTGTATATCACTCCTGCCACAATTGCTATGAAATCGGGGTGCGAACGGTCGGTTTCCATTGCGGCAAGCAGTTTCAAGGTCTCTTCCCCGGCCACCAGCGCCTCGGAATACCTGTCTTGGCCTATCTCTACCGCCATATCGGCTAGCGACAGCCAAGCACCGCCCAATGTATCGGCATATATGGTCCTGTTGATTTTTGCTAGGGAAACAGCAGCCTCTTCTATCTGTCCCTCTTTAAGGAGATAAAGAATGTACCACCGCTGCACATCACGACCCTCAGCCTCTTCCATAAGCTCTGCAGGGAGGAGTCCGGTTTCCAGTATCTGCTCTTTCCACTGCTCGATGTCAACGGTCAAAGCAGGGAACGACATTTCGTGTGCTAACGGTTTCATATCACTATTCTAAAAAGTATTGTTTGACTACCGCAAAGGTAAAGAAAATCTGCCACTCTATCAAGAGCCATTAAATAGGCATGCATATACAAAAAAAGCCCGGCAAAATTTGCCGAGCTTGGATTATCATAAAGGTCTTTAGAGGCTTTAAGGCCTTTAAAGTCCTTAAAGAAACATCAATTAAAGAATAACCTTAACAGCCTTGTTGCCTTGCTTCTTGATGAACAAGCCGTTTTCTGGGTTAGCAACCTTAACGCCTTGCAAGTTGTAGTATTCTACAGGAGCATTAGCATCTACAGATACGCTTTCGATAGCAGTTGCAGTTTCAGTATATAAGAATGTTTTGTTGATTAGATCTACATATACATAATATGTTCCTGTTTCAGTCAAGCTATTATCTACGCTTGAACCAGATGTAAAATCTGTTTCTTCACCCAATACAATATTAGAACCTACATTTATTCCTCCACAGTTAAAAGAGTCCCAATTATCTTTATTATTTGATTTTTTATTAGACAATTTAAAGGATGCATTTGTAAATGTTATTTGGGCAGTATAAGTAGCTCCATCAGTTTCATCATCTACTTTTGTTAGAGCAGTAGGATTAGCAGGATTCCATTCATTATTATATCCTAAAATATAAATTTCATTTGGATAAGCAAAAGTACCCCAATTAACAGTTACCCAATCGTCATTTACAATACACATATTGTCTGTATCAGAAACTTTAATATTATCAATTCGATTCCAGTTATCCCAATTGTTTGTGCTTTTTGGCTCTTTACGCAGCAGAATCATATCAGTTATATCATCTGGCATTTCAGCTTTATAAATAGAGCCAAAATCTGATGTAAAATTATACCACTGACCGGCACCATCACCAACCCATGCCCATGCCTCAAAATGAGCACCATCTTTATTCCACACATTAGCATCTAGATAAATGGTTTTAGCATTGCCGGTTAACGCACCAAGAACAAGTGCCATCATTAAAAAGTAGATTTTTTTCATAATAACTTTGTTTTTAGTTTTACAATTTAGTGAATCAATATTTTTAATTAAAGTTTTTCCTTGTTTAATCGTAAATCTTCTCAATATTAAATCTTTCACGATTTTTTAATCTGTGCAAAGATAGTTTTTTTT
>JAFOXR010000033.1 GCA_017391675.1 Muribaculaceae bacterium | reverse complement strand
GTAAGGGAGGATAATGTGAAATTTTCTTTGTAAATTTGTGCGAATTTTGCCAAATTGGCTCAAAATGAGCCGCAAACAACCGAAAAATTCTTAAAATTATGAATATATCTTATAATTGGCTGAAAGAATATATCGATTTCAACCTTACTCCCGAGGAACTCGGAGCTGCACTCACTTCGCTAGGACTTGAATGCGGAACTATTGAAAAAGTTGAAACTATCAAGGGCGGTCTTGAAGGTCTTGTCGTAGGTGAAGTACTCACTTGCGAGAATCACCCCGACAGCGACCACCTTCACATCACTACAGTGAACCTTGGCGACGGCAATCCCACTCAAATCGTGTGCGGTGCGCCTAATGTAGCCGCTGGACAACGCGTAGTAGTTGCCACAGTAGGCACTAAGCTTTACGACGGCGACAAGGAATTTGCTATAAAGAAATCAAAGATAAGAGGCGTGGAATCATTCGGTATGATATGTGCCGAAGACGAAATCGGCGTTGGAACTTCTCATGCCGGAATCATAGAGCTGCCTCTAGATGTGCCTGTAGGTACTCTTGCTAAGGACTATTACAACATCAAGGACGACTATGTGCTGGAAGTGGACTTGACTCCAAACCGCATCGACGGAGGTTCTCACTATGGCGTAGCACGCGACCTTGCTGCATGGCTTAATAAGCACAGCGCTCCAGCTAACCTTCGCCGCCCATCGGTAGACGACTTCAAAAGCGACCGCAACGACGGAGCTGTGGAAGTTACCGTAGAGAACACCGAGGCTTGCCCACGCTACTGCGGCGTGACAATACGCAATGTAAAGGTACAGGAAAGTCCGGAATGGCTTCGCAACTACCTTACTGCAATAGGACAACGCCCTATTAACAACATCGTGGACATCACCAACTTCGTGCTTCTTGGCATGGGACAACCGCTTCACTGCTTCGACCTTGCTAAGGTTAAAGGCGAAAAGGTTATCGTGAAGACTGTGGCTGAAGGCACCAAGTTCGTTACACTTGACGAAGTGGAACGCACTCTAAGCGACAAGGACCTTATGATATGCAATGCCGAAGAGCCAATGTGTATCGGTGGCGTATTTGGAGGTCTTGACTCAGGAGTTACTGAGCAGACTACCGACATTTTCCTTGAATCGGCTTATTTCCACCCTACATGGATTCGCAAGACTGCACGCCGTTTCGGCTTGAACACCGATGCTTCTTTCCACTTCGAGAGAGGCGTGGACCCTAACGACACCATCTACAACCTTAAGCTTGCTGCGTTGCTTGTGAAAGAGCTTGCAGGTGGCGAAATTTGCGGCGAAATCATCGACAAGAAGGCAGCTGAATTCCCTGAATTCCCTGTCACTCTAAGCTATGAATATGTAAATTCTCTTATCGGCAAGGAAATTCCTGCCGACACTATAAAGAACATTCTTAACAGCTTGGAAATAACCATAGCTAAAGAAAGCGACACCGAACTTGAACTGCTAGTGCCTACCTATCGCGTAGATGTGCAACGCCCTTGCGATGTTGTAGAAGACATTCTTCGCGTATATGGCTACAACAATGTGGAATTTGACGAAAGCGTTCGCAGCAACCTTTCCTACAAGACTACCGTTGATGTGAAGAACGACTTGCAGAAGCTCATTTCGGAACAGCTTACTGCATGCGGTTTCAACGAAATAATGAACAATTCGCTTACTGCCGAAGGCTACTACGAAGACTTGACTTCTTATCCTAAGGCTAACTGCGTGAAGCTGATGAATCCGCTAAGCAACGACTTGAATGTTATGCGCCAGACTCTGCTATTCGGCGGATTGGAAAGCATCGCACATAACATCAACCGCCGCATGGCCAACTTGAAGATGTATGAATTCGGCAATGTTTACCAGTTTGACCCTGAAGCAGACGCAAGCGAGAAGGTTCTTGCTCAATATTCGGAATACACCGCACTTGGCCTATGGATTACCGGTAATGACATTGAAGGTAACTGGGCTCAAAAAGAGCGCAAGACAACAGTCTTCGACCTTAAAGCTACAGTTGAAAATATTTTCGCAAGACTTGGTATCAGCGCCAACGAAGTAGTGACCGAACAGGCTAGCGACGACATTTTCTCGGCTAAACTGAGCATCAAGAACCGCGGAGGAAAATCGGTAGGTTCGCTAGGTGTTGTAAAATACGCTCTACTGAAGAAGATGGACATCGAGCAACCAGTATACTTTGCTGAGTTCAACTGGGACACTATCATCAAGATGGCAGCCAAGAAGAAAGTTACATTCACCGACCTTCCAAAGACTCAACCAGTGGAACGCGACTTGGCGCTGCTTGTTGACCAGACCGCAACTTTCGCACAGATAGAAAAGGTAGTTAAGGCATCTGAAAAGAAACTGCTTCAAGGAGTGAGCCTATTCGATGTATACGAAGGAAAGAACCTTGAGCCAGGAAAGAAATCCTACGCTATAAGCATCACTCTTCAAGACGCAGAAAAGACACTTCAGGACAAGCAGATAGACAGTGTGATGAGCAAAATTATTGCCAATCTGGAAAAAGAAGTGGGCGCTAAGCTACGCTAATCATAAATCATAGAATATTAACAAAACAAAAAAATACAAACACTACTCATGGGAAGAGCATTTGAATTTCGCAAAGCAAGAAAGCTAAAACGCTGGGGAAACATGTCACGCACATTCACCCGCATAGGTAAGGAAATCACTATCTGCGTAAAGTCAGGTGGTCCAGATCCTGCAGGTAACTCACGCCTACGCGCGCTTCTTGCCAACGCTAAGGCAGCAAACATGCCTAAAGACACTATAGAACGCGCTATCAAGAAAGCTACCGACAAGGACGCTAGCGACTACAAGGAAATCGTATACGAAGGATACGGACCTTTCGGTATCGCTATCCTAGTTGAAGCTGCTACCGACAACAACACACGCACCGTTGCCAATGTGCGCAGCTATTTCAACAAGTACAACGGAAGCCTTGGAACAAGCGGAAGCCTTTCTTTCCTTTTCGAGCACAAATGCGTGTTCCACATCAAGGCTAAAGAAGGCGTATCGGTAGAAGACCTTGAACTTGAACTTATCGACTACGGTGTTGATGAAGTGGATCAAGACGAAAACGAAATCATCATTTCAGGAGCATTCGAAGAAAACTCTAATATCCAGAAGTACCTTGAAGACAACGGTTTTGAAATCGAAAGCTCAGAATTCGTACGCATTCCTAACGACTTGAAGGAAGTCACTCCAGAACAACGCGAAATCCTAGAAAAACTTCTTGAGAAGTTTGAAGATGACGACGATGTTCAGAATGTGTTCCACAACATGAAGGAAGAGGAAGAATAATATTCTGCCATTCATCATCATTTATAGCGTCACCATTTTTTTCATATTGACCTATAAATCAACGATAACAGGAAAGGAATTTACGGGGAAGCCGAGATTCCTTTCCTATTTTTTGTGCTTTAGCTAAAAAACACTATCTTTGTAGTTGGATTAAAGTATACTTGCAGATGAGAGTAAAAATACATCGCGAAGGAACCAACATTATCCTTGTCCTGTTGTTCATCTTACTGGTGATCAATGGGCTCGCCTATCTTTTCATCAGCTATAAATCCATACCTCTAATTTTCGCTATCATTTCTGCGATATTCTTCCTTCTTGTAGTAAACTTCTTCCGCTCGCCACGCAGACATTTCAAGGGTGAGAAAGAAAATACCGTACTGGCATCGGTAGACGGAACTGTAGTTGCACTGGAAGAAGTGTATGAAAGCGAGTACCTGAAACGCAATGTAATGCAAGTGTCAATTTTCATGACAGTTTTCAATGTGCATGCGAACTGGGTGCCAGTGGAAGGCGTTATAAAGTATGTGGTACACCATGCAGGCCGTTTTCTTGGTGCTTATCTGCCTAAATCCAGCACTGAAAACGAGCGCTCTACTATAGTGATTGAAACCGACAACGGGCACGAGATTCTTATGCGCCAGGTGGCTGGAGCCATTGCACGACGCATTGTAACCTACCCCGAAAAGGGCGAACGCGTCTATATCGATGAACACATCGGTTTCATCAAGTTCGGTTCACGAGTAGACATCTACTTGCCTCTCGACAGCGAAATACTGGTAAAACTGGGTGACAAGACTACAGGCGGTATCACAGAAATTGCACACTTAAAGTAAAAACCACCTGAAAATGAAAATACTGCATTCTATCAAGAACAACATACCAAACGCTATAACTTGCCTTAACCTCTTCTCGGGGGCAATGGCATGCGTATATGCGCTGAAAGGAAACAACCTATATGGTGAATTTACCGGATATGAAATAGCATTTGCATTTATAGTGATTGCAGCTGCATTCGATTTCTGTGATGGACTTGTGGCAAGAATGCTCAACACGGTGTCATCAATAGGCAAAGAACTTGATTCCCTAAGCGACTGCGTGAGTTTCGGACTCGCTCCTGCCATGCTCGTGTATACGCTCATGGAAGAATTCAATCCAGGAAGCGCTTGCAACTATCTCGCATTCTTGATTGCAATTTTCGGCGCGCTAAGACTCGCAAAATTCAATGTGGACACAACACAGACTGTATCATTCAAGGGCATGCCCATTCCTGCCAACGCAATTTTCTGGATTGGATATGTGAATTTCAGCCTTGAAAGAGGAGCAGTTGACCACGAAATATATTTACTTATCGCCCTAATGTGCTACTTCATGGTGAGCAGCATTCCTATGTTCAGCTTCAAGATGAAGGATTTCGGAATCAAGAACAACTGGCACCGATACGCTCTAGTAGCTTCTACTATTGCATTTGTAGGCTTTTTCGGAATAACAGGATTATTCTATGCAGTTACTGCCTACATCTTTCTTTCTCTTATTAAGAAATAAGATTACTATCATAACAATTTTTAGCCCACTTACCTATTTATGGAATTATTACTTTTACTATTAATCTTTTTTTTACTTTTCCCTTTACTCAAGGTACTGTTTTCAGTAGGGAGAACTGTGCATACATTCAAGAAAGCATTCAATCAGCAATCACAGCAATACCATGAAGCTAAGCAGCAACAGGCTCAACAAACCGAGAAGGAAAGCCGCAAGGAACGCGCAAGAGCCTACTTCAAGAACGCTAGCGAAGATGCTGAATTTGAAGAAATTAAAGCCGACCGCAAGGTACCAAACGATGCTGGCAGATCTACAGATGGCAACTCTTCTGACGATTCTCGTATAACAGATGCGCAATACGAAGATGTGAAATGAGCCAAGCCTCAAAGTTCAGCTTCGCATAAGCAACCCTTCATACCCTTATTCATTGCCCACTAATTCCATTCTTCAACAGGCAACCCATTACACCTAGCTTTTATGAGGCTCAGGTGAGCAACTTATTAAAATATTTCGCTAATTTTGTGGAAACTAACAGAATTTCATGATGACAACAGGAAAATCGCTTTTCTTCATACTGCTTTTAATAATTCTGGCTGGGAGCTGTTCCTCCACGCAAAGTTCGAAGCAGGAAATGCAAGAAAATGACAATAATACAATGCAGACTATAACTTTCAGCGGCGACAGCGCCTATGACTTCGTGAAAGCTCAATGCGATTTCGGTCCACGCGTACCTAATACCGATGCCCACAGGCTTTGCGGTGACTTCCTCATTGGCAAACTGAAGGAATATGGTGCCAATGTAATTGTACAGGCTCCAGTACTGACTGCCTACGACGGCACAAAACTGAATGCACGCAATATCATCGGCGAGTTCTCGCCTGAAAAGAAACGCCGCATTCTACTGCTTGCCCATTGGGACTGCCGACCATGGGCCGACAGCGACCCAAATCCGGCTAACCACAAGAAGCCTGTAATGGGTGCCAATGACGGAGCCAGCGGTGTAGGCGTACTGCTTGAAATGGCCAGACTTTTCCACGCGCAACAACCGGAAATAGGTGTTGATATTCTTTTTGTTGATGCCGAAGACTGGGGCGACAACAGCGGTACATCAACCGATTCCGACAACACTTGGGCATTAGGCACTCAATACTGGACTGCAAACCCGCATCGCCCAGGCTATCGCCCCATATATGCTATTCTGCTTGACATGGTGGGTGCTGCAGGTTCTCAGTTCTCACGCGAATATTTCTCCATGCAATATGCACCGGCTATGGTAAAGGAGGTGTGGGACGCAGCCGAACGCAGCGGTTATGGCAGCTACTTCGTGAAAAGGGACGGAGGAGCGATTACCGACGACCATGTGTTCATCAATCAAGCAGGAATACCTGCCATCGACATCATCGCCATGGACTTAAACAGCCCTAACGGATTCTTCCCGCAATGGCACACCGTTGACGACACAATGGAGCATATCGACAAAGCTACTCTTAAAGCTGTGGGACAAACGCTCACTAATCTGATTTACAGCTATTGACACGAATATTTCCAAACTCACGACATACAAAAACTTAGAATATGAAAAAAACAGCAATTATGGCAAGTATAATCTTAGGAGCAAGCACCGGAGCTTGTCTTGTAGGTTGCCAAGGTCAAGTGAAACTTGACTATCCCGAAACTAAAACAGTAGACACGGTAGATGTTTATTTCGGTACGCAGGTTGCCGACCCTTACCGCTGGCTAGAAGATGACAATTCTGAAGAAACAGCAGAATGGGTAAAACAGCAAAATGCCGTTACCAATTCCTATCTGGAAAGCATTCCTTTCAGAGGCAAGCTTAAAGAACAGTTCACAGCTCTATCTAATTATGAAAAGATGGGCACACCATGGAAGGAAGAAGGCAAATATTACTTCTATAAAAATGATGGGCTTCAAAACCAAAGCGTACTATTTGAATGCGATTCGCTAGGAGGTGAAGCGAAAGTCCTTCTTGACCCAAACAAGCTGAGCGATGACGGCACAGTTTCCCTTAGCTCTATCAGTTTCTCTAAAGACCGTAAATATCTGGCTTATGTCATATCCCGTAGCGGAAGCGACTGGAACGAAATCTATGTAATGAACACCGAGACTGGCGAAGTGCTTGAAGACCACATCATGTGGGCTAAATTCACTGGCGCTAGCTGGAAGGGTGACGGATTCTATTACAGCGCCTACGATGCCCCAACCGATGGTAAAGGACTTTCGGCAAAAAACGAATTCCAAAAGGTATATTACCACAAACTTGGCACTCCACAATCAAGCGACCACTTGGAATATGTCAACAAGCAGCACCCATTGCGCTTCTATCAATTGGGAGTGAGCGACGACGAGCGTTTCCTATTCCTTTATGAAAGCGACGGCGAAGGAAATGCAATTTATGTCAAGGACACAAAGAAACCTAATGCTCAATATGTATGCATCGCCGACGACATGTCAAAGGACAACTCGGTGGTTCATGCCGACGAAAAGCGTATCCTGATGACAACCAATGACGATGCTCCTAATTACAAAGTCGTTGAATTCAGCACCAGCAACCTAGGTGTAAACAAGGGCAAGACTCTTATTGCCGAAAACGAGAATCTTCTTGAAGGAATCACCTTGGCAGGCGACAAAATCATTGCTGTATATATGGAGAATATAGCTAACCATGCCTATCTGCTTGACAGCAACGGTAACAGAATAAGAGAAATAGCTATGCCTACAGTTGGTTCGGTAGGTTTCAGCTCTAGCTTCAAGCACAACGAGGTGTTCTATTCGTTCTCATCTTATACATTCCCGGGTACAATCTACAAATATGATATCGAAAAGGACGAGTCTACAAAGATTTTCTCTCCAAAGGTAGACTTCAACCCAGAAGACTATGTAACCGAACAGATTTCTTATCCAAGCAAGGACAGCACTATGGTGAATATGTTCATTACATATAAGAAAGGTTTGGAAAAGAACGGCAAGAACCCTGTTTTCCTATATGGATACGGAGGTTTCAACATTAGCCTTAACCCAGGTTTCAGCGCTATGCGCATTCCTTTCATACAGAATGGCGGTATCTATGCCGTTGCCAACTTGCGCGGCGGAGGCGAATTCGGTGAAACATGGCACCAGGCAGGAACTAAACTGAACAAGCAGAATGTATTTGACGATTTCATTTCGGCAGCCGAGTACTTAGTTGCACAAGGATATACCTCTCCTGAACACATCGCTATCAACGGCGGTTCTAACGGAGGACTTCTAGTGGGTGCCGTTGTCAATCAGCGTCCCGACTTGTTCCGCGTAGCCGTTCCTCAAGTAGGCGTTATGGACATGCTCCGTTACCACAAGTTCACTATCGGCTGGAACTGGGCAAGCGACTACGGACGCAGCGACGACAACGAAGAGATGTTCAAGTATCTGCATGCTTATTCTCCGCTTCACAACATCAAGAATGACGGCACTGCATATCCTGCAATTATGGTAACTACTGCCGACCACGATGACCGCGTGGTACCAGCTCACTCATTCAAGTATGCTGCTACGCTGCAGGCTGCCAATACCGGCGACCAGCCTAAAATCATTCGCATCGACAGCAAGGCGGGACATGGCGGCGGAAAACCTATCGCTAAGGTTATCGAAGAACAGACCGACATCTATTCATTCATCATGCACAATCTAGGAATGGAAATCAAATAAATCAAGACCTTTTATTAAATAAAAGAATGCAAAAAAGGCGGTGTCAAAATTCACATTTTGACACCGCCTCATTCTTAAAACAATGAAATGTCTTAAAACTTTATTCTTGGGGTTCGCCACGCATTGCGGCAGCAATCTTTGCTTCTATTTCTTCAGCAAGTTCAGGATTATCGGCAAGCGTGCGCTTAGCAGCTTCACGACCCTGACCTATCTTGGCATCTTCGTAGGAGAACCATGCTCCGCTCTTCTTCACGATACCGTATTGAACGCCTAAGTCAACGATTTCGCCAATCTTTGAGATCCCCTGTCCGAACAGGATTTCAAATTCAGCCTTGCGGAATGGAGGCGCAACCTTGTTCTTAACCACTTTCACGCGTGTCTGGTTACCTAGCACTTCTTCTCCGTCCTTGATCTGGCCTATACGGCGAATATCAAGTCGAACAGAGGAATAGAACTTCAACGCGTTACCGCCAGTTGTTGTTTCAGGCGAACCGAACATAACACCTAGCTTGTCACGCAACTGATTGATGAAAATACATGTAGTATTTGTCTTTGAAATAGTTGCAGTGAGCTTGCGTAATGCCTGTGACATAAGACGCGCTTGCAATCCCATCTTGCTGTCACCCATATCGCCTTCAATTTCGGCCTTAGGAGTAAGTGCAGCCACCGAGTCAATCACGATAATGTCAATCGCCGAAGAACGGATTAGCTGATCGGCAATTTCTAGAGCCTGCTCACCGTTATCGGGTTGAGAAATCCATAGATTGTTCACATCTACGCCCAGTTTTTCGGCATAGAAGCGGTCAAACGCATGTTCAGCGTCAATGATAGCAGCAATACCGCCCAGTTTCTGAGCTTCGGCAATAGCATGAATAGCAAGAGTAGTCTTACCAGATGATTCTGGCCCGTAGATTTCAATAATTCTTCCGCGAGGGTAACCACCCACTCCCAACGCATTGTCAAGAGCGATAGAACCTGTAGGAATCACCTCTACATCTTCCACACTGTCGTCGCCCATTTTCATGATAGAGCCACGGCCATAAGTCTTGTCTATCTTATCCATTGCTATCTGCAATGCCTTTAGCTTTTCTGCCGATACCGGAACTCTTTCCGGTGCTTTAGCCTTTTGTTCAAGTTCTTCCATATATCTCTTTTTTTATTTGTTTAGATTCAATATTTGGTTTGCGCTGTCCTTTGTGTCCACTTCCGATATTATATCGGTAACTATGCCATGCTCATCTATGATGAATGTCTTGCGCACAGTTCCCATATATTCTCCTGCGGCGAATTTCTGCTTGTGCCACACATCAAACAGCTTGTTCAATACTAGTTCGGTATCCGAAATCAGCGGAAACGGCAATGAATGTTCTTTAGCGAACTTGCGATGCGAATCGGCATCATCGGTACTCACTCCCACCACTTTGTATCCCGCTTTCAGCAGAGCGCCATATCCCGAAGCCAAACTGCAGGCTTCATCGGTACACAGCGGCGTGCCGTCTTTAGGATAGAAATAAAGAACTAGCTTGCTGCCAGCGAACTCTCTCGCTTCCCACAGCTTTCCATTAGCGTCATAACCCAGTATTTCGGGTACCTTATCACCTTTTTTCATAACTTCAAGTTTTATTGCCCAGTCCTCCGACTCTGGCAACGAGAAAGGATTCGTTCCCTTTTTCAATGCAAAGTTATCGTCATCATGGGCATGTTTTATTCACACAACACCCAAAAAAGACAAAAGGTTGCCATCATTTAAGTATATTTTGGAGTAATTCAGGTTCGTTTGTAGTAATGAAATCCACACCCTGCTCTATACTCCACCTCATATCCTCTTCTTTGTTTACAGTCCACACATTCACTTTCATGCCCAAGTCATGAGCCTCCTTTATCCATTCAGGGTGCTTTTTGAGCACTCCCTGATTATAGTCAAGTCCTGCAGCGCCCATTGCATGAAGTTCCTGCGGTGTCTTTTCTCCGTTAAGATAATACACTGGTGTTCCTGCCGGAGCATACTTTATAAAGTCGGCAAGCGCATCGGCCGAGAATGTGATATATTCCATGCGGTCACTCAGCCCCATGCTTTCTACCATAAGCAATATGTTTATTACAGCCTTGGCTTCTCGCAAGCGGTTACTGTGTGGCTTAAGTTCCAGAATAAGGCGGGTAGTGCACTTCTTGCCAAGCTCCAGATACTGCTCCAATGTGGGCAGATTTTCTCCATTGGGCAATTTCAGCGCCAGCACTTCGCCAGCGGTAGCCTGTTCTATTACTACGCTGTCCACCTTTGCATCATGATTGACAACCAGCATGCCGTCACCTGTTATCCACACATCAAACTCCGAACCGTAACAGCCTATCGAATCGGCCTTCTCCAGCGCTTTCAACGAGTTCTGTGCCGACCCCTCGGTCTTCCAGTAACCTCTGTGCGCTATCACCTGAGTTTTCTGCGCGCTCACAATCCATGCACTTGAAAGAATGCACATCAGCAACACAGAAAGCCGTAATATCCTAGTCATAATCCTTAAAAACTTTTTACCTTACAAAAATAACAAATTCTGCCGTTAATTCACATTACTTTTTCATGTTTCTTGGGTGGTAGTGCAGAATTTCTTCACGAAGCATACTGCGGTCGATATGCACATAAATCTCCGTCGTCGTGATGCTCTCATGCCCAAGCATCTGCTGAATGGCACGCAGATTGGCTCCGCCTTCAAGCAGGTGAGTGGCAAACGAATGACGCAGCGTGTGCGGACTGATGTCCTTCCTTATCCCTGCAGCTTCACAAAGTCCCTTGATAATGTAGAAAATCATCACCCTCGTGAGCTTGCTTCCCCGCCTGTTAAGAAACAGCACATCTTCATTACCACGCTTCACGGTGAGAAAGGAACGGTACTCCTCAATATACCTGGCAATCTCTTCCAGTGCCACAGGAGAGATAGGCACAATGCGCTGCTTGTCGCCTTTACCGGTTACAACCACAAAGCCCTCCTGGGCATATACTTGGCTCATCTTCAGGTCCACCAGTTCACTTACACGCAGTCCGCAGCCATAAAGGGTTTCCACTATGGCACGATTGCGCTGCCCCTCGGCTTTGCTCATGTCTATAGCAGCTATCATGCTGTCTATTTCTTCTACACTGAGCACTGTGGGAAGGTGCCGCCCTAGCCGCGGCGTTTCAAGCAGTTCGGCAGGACTCTTGTCTATATAGCCCTCGGCCTTGAGAAACTTGAAGAATGTCTTCAGAGCCGACACAATTCGCGCCTGCGATGCCGGAGACATACCTATATCCCGGAGACAGCACACCATATTGTGCAAATCGCACTCTTCCACTTCCACAACCGACTTTTCGTCACGCAGGAACGAGATCAGCTTGTCCACATCACCAAGATAACCCAGTTCTGTGTTGCGCGACATTCCCTTTTCCATGCGCAAATACACCCTGAATCGGCGCTTAACATCTTCTATGTCCGTAATATTTCTCATCTTCAATAATGCAAAGCTATAAAAAATAAATGTTTTTTGTAACTTTACAACTCATTTAAATAAGAAGAGTAATGAATCAGGAAAATAAACAAAAAGGCTTTATGAAGAATAATATTCTGCAGACTATAATCGCTATCGTAATAATGGCGGTTATTTCTATTGCATATTTCTACCCCGATGCTGTAACCGGCAATGTACTGCAGCAGCACGACTCAACGCAAGGTATCGCCAACGGGCAGGAAGCAAAAGCTTTCGCCGAAAGTACCGGGGAAGTTACACGCTGGACCAACTCCCTTTTCTCGGGAATGCCCACCTTCCAGATTTCACCTTCCTATGAAAGTTCAAAGCTCATAGGCTGGATTGATTCTGTCTACGGGCTTGGGTTGCCTGCTCCAGCTAACCTCATCTTCATGATGATGATAGGTTTCTACATTCTGCTTCTGGCATTCAAAGTCAAGTGGTATGTAGCTCTATTCGGGGCTATTGCCTACGCATTCTCTTCCTATTTCTTCATTATTATAGGAGCCGGACATATATGGAAATATGTCACACTGGCCTATGTTCCGCCCACAATTGCAGGTATCGTGTGGTGCTACCGCAAGAAATACATGCTGGGGGGTGTAGTTGCCGCAATATTCGCCACCATGCAGATAGCGTCAAACCACTTCCAGATGACCTATTACTTTGCTTTCCTTATCGTGGCTATGGCAATAGCCTACCTTGTAGCTGCCATCAGCGAGAAAAGCGTTAAGGAATGGTGCAAATCCACTGCTACCCTTGCTGTGGCTGCCATTCTAGCTGTGGCTGCCAATGCTCCTAACCTGTACAGCACCTATGAATACAGCAAAGAGACTATGCGCGGCGGACACTCGGAACTTACGGCTCCTGCCGACGGTAACGCTTCTACCGGTCTCGACAAGGACTATATAACTGCATGGAGCTACGGCATCGACGAGACGGCATCTTTTATCGTTCCTAATGTAAAAGGTGGCTCTACCATACGCCCGGAAAAAGGACGCAACCGCCTTATGTCACTTGCCGAATTGCCAAAGGCTCAAGAACTGCTCAACAACGGCACGCTGTCTGGCGAAGAATACCAGTACCTCAGCCAGTTCCCTCAATACTTCGGCGACCAGCCTATGACCAACGGTCCAGTATATGTGGGCGTGGTAGTTTTTGCCCTGTTCCTGATAGGCTGCTTCGTGATTAAGGGCGCTCTGAAATGGGCATTGCTTGCCGCTACACTGCTATCGCTGCTTATGGGCTGGGGACACAATGCCATGTGGTTCACCGACATGATGATTGACCACTTCCCGCTATACAACAAGTTCCGCACCGTAGCAAGCGCACTTGTCATTGCCGAACTCACTATCCCATTGCTTGCAGCTCTTGCCTTGAACAAGATTCTCACCGAGAAGGATTTCTTCAATAAGCACAACAGGATTATCATAGGCTGTTTTGCATTTACAGCAATCGCATGCCTTGTAATTTACATCGCACCGGGAATGTTCGGCGGATTCTCTATTCAGGAGAAGGAGCAGTACATCAACACTGGCGTGGCAGTTCAAGTGCCTGAACTATTCAACGCTATCGAGACCATACGATTAGACATGGTAAAGGCCGATGCTATGCGCAGCCTTATTTTCGTCATCATGGGATTCGGCGCGTTGCTGCTGTTCTTCGCAAAGAAGACCAATGCAGTTGTCGGCGGCCTTATCATAACTGTAGTAATTCTTGCCGACATGTACACAGTGAACAAGAGATACATCAGTTCATCTTCATTCACTACTCCTATGCCAAAACAAGAACAGATTGCTGCACGCCCTGTCGACAGACAGATTCTGCAGGATACGGCAATGAACTACCGCGTGCTAGATGTGAACAAGTTTGGTGATGCTTCTCCGTCCTACTATCACAAGATGATAGGCGGATACCATGCAGCTAAACTTACCCGCTACCAGGATCTTATAGATCACCAGATAGGCAAGAACAACACCGAGGTGCTGAATATGCTTAACACCAAGTATATCATCGTTGACGACAACTCGGCTATGGAGAACCCCGATGCTATGGGTAATGCATGGTGGGTAGAGAAAGTGGACTTCGTAGACACTCCTAACGAAGAAATGGCTTTCCTTAACGACTTCAAAGCCGACTCGGCTGCTGTTGCCGATGCTCGATTCAAGCCAGTGCTTGAAAATAAAGCAGGCGTGAAAATGCCAGGCGATACAATTTACGAAACCACCTATGCTCCAAACGAACTCAACTATCACGCAGTGTCGCAGAACGGAGGCGTAGCGGTGTTCTCCGAGATATATTTCCCATGGGGCTGGACCGCTACTATCGACGGCAAGCCTGCCGAGATTGCACGCGTGAATTATGTGTTGCGCGCGCTATATATCCCTGCAGGAACACATCACATAAACTTCACGTTCGAACCGGAAAAGGTGCTTGCCGCCGACCGCATTGCCTATGCGGCTATCCTGTGCATCTATGCGGCTATCATAGGAAGTGCAGCACTTGCGCTCTGGAGAAACAGGAACAAACCTGCAAACAAGGAATAACATGAAACTGAAGCGGTATCTCACAGCATTAAGGCGTTACAGCCGCAGCAAAGGATTCGGCATTCACTCACCGTTTGCCTTCCATTTCGTGCTGAATGTTCTGCGCGAACGCCTGCCTTACTATGCCTATGAGGATATTGCTGAAATAAGGCAACTGGCAATAGACCAGACGCACAATTTCTGGAGACACCCGCGCATTATTTCCTTCAAGAACGCTAAGCTTATCTTCAGAATCACCAATTACTTCAACCCCGCAAGAATCCTGCAGATAGGCACAAACTATGGCGTTTCCAGCGCTTGCATGCTTGCCGTATCCAGCAAAAGTCAGCTCTACCTGTGCGAAGCCAATGTGACCGAATACCCGGTCACACAGCCTATTCTGTCGCGGTTCAGCAACACCATTCACCACTTCAGGACCTTTGCCGACGGCATAAAGGCTTACCACAGCACACCCGAAGGACAAGCTGAGCCATTCCTGCTCATCAACGACATCAAGGAAGAGGAATACAGCGAGGTACTCTCCTATCTATATGAAATAAGAAACAGCAAGGGAGTGATCATAATACGCAACATAGGCCGCAGTGCCGCACTTAAGAACCTTTGGGAAGCCTGCCGCAATGCAGCGCCCACAGGAATGACATTCAGTAACGGAAAGATTTCGGTCATCGTGGCATCTCCTAAACTGCCTCATCAGAATTTCTCCCTTTGGTTCTGAACAACAATTAACCAGCAGCATTATTATGAATATCGTAAAAATATCGGGCTCCGTAGGCGAGCAAATGTTTCAGTACGCATTCTTTATGCGTCTCTTAAAGGACAACCCTGGCACTCTGCTTGATGCTCCTAATGACTGGATTGCACGCATGTTCCCTTCATTGCCGGCCAAACCGCTAGCGACTTCGGCACAGGTTCACGCCATTCACAAATCCATAAAAGGCACTCTTGCAGGCCTGCTGTCGGGCAACAAACGCACTGGGAACGACTACAAAGAACAGGACAATGACTACAAGCCCGAACTGCTCACCCCCGATTGCGACACCTACTACGACGGCTCATGGCTGTCCTACCGTTACTTCGACAGTATAGCAAAAGAAGTGAGCAAGGCATTTACCGTCAAGCCCGAGAAACTCTCTAAAGGCAGCCAAAGCCTCATTAAAGTGCTTGAAAAAGAAAAAGAATCGGTAAGCATACATGTCTATAGGCCTAGGAGCAAGCAGAACACTTGCACAAAAGACTATTACAACTGGGCCATAACCCACATTCGCAATTTCATTGAAGATCCATTCTTTGTGGTAATTACCGACGATGTGAAATGGGTGGAAGAGAATCTGCTGCTCAACAAGGACGAACACATCTGCATAAGCGCTGCGCAACACCATCATTTCTCTATCATTCAGCTGTTCAACCACGCCAAGCACAACATTATAGCCAACACACTCGAAAGCTGGTGGGCGGCATGGCTAAATCCTAATCTTGACAAAATCGTCATCGCTCCGCAAAAATGGAGCCACACTGGCAACTATCCTCATCTCATTCCGCTGCACTGGATTTCAGTTCCCACCACATAACGGAACAGTTCTTCCTGAACTTACTGTAACTTTGCAATAGCATGACGAGGATACTGGTTATAATATTAAGTGTGATTGCACTAGCGGCTTGCTCCAGGTCGCTGGACGATAGACTTGTGCGCGTAAACCGCTTGGCAAACGAGAACCTTGCCGACAGCGCCATGCAGGCACTCGACAGCATCGACAGGGCTTCGCTTGACGAGTATAACCGCCACTACTATGACCTTATGACCGTAAAGACCTGCGACAAGGCCGACTTCCAGTTTGACAGCGACAGTCTTGTCTTGTCGGCTATGGAATACTTCAAGAAGAACGGGACCGACACCGTGCGAGCCGAGGCATTCTACTATGCCGGCCGTGTAGCTCGAATGCTGGGTGACTCACCCCAGGCTCTTGACTATATGCAGAATGCGCTAAACTGCCTCGACGATTCCCACACACGCCTCAAGGGCAAAATATCCAGCCAAATGGGACAGATATTT
>JAFOXR010000032.1 GCA_017391675.1 Muribaculaceae bacterium | reverse complement strand
GATCCACCTCTACCCATTCCGAACAGAGAAGTTAAGCCCCGTAGCGCCGATGGTACTGCGAGAGCGGGAGAGCAGGTAATCGCCGCCTAAGGAGAAGAGAGCAAGACAACGGAAACGGAGTCCTGCTCTCTTTCTTTTTTTCTTATTCTTTCACTTGAGGAAGAATGAAGTGAAAGGCCCAAAAGGCTGAGTGAGGAGGGAAGAGAGTGGGCGATGATAAGGATTTTAAGGAGTTTAAAGATTTTAAGGCCCAAAAGGGCGGCAAGGGAGAAAAGGCAGCGCGGGTTGATGATAATCGTCGATGATAAGGATTTAAGAGGATTATAGAATTAAAAGAGAAGGAAGATATTGGTTTAGAGCGAAGGTTTCATGGTACTAAATTGTTGAGTAATTGCTATATGTACCACAAAAAAATGGTATATTTGCGTAATAGCTTTACATATTAATGTCTGGATTTTATGAGGAAATACCGTGAAATAGATAATCAGTTGATGGCGGGTAAGGTACTCGCCAGTGGTGGTGTGATAGAGTATTACGCGTTCCAGTGTGTTGACTTTAATGAGTTTATCGTTGATGTCGAGAATGTTACATTTCACGATTGTCTGTTTCTGGGCTGTCGCTTTACAAAGTCGATGCATTATAATATAGATGGCTCTAATGTGGTGCTTACTTCGCTTAAAGTGCCTTTTAATGTGTTCAAGACTACATTGTACAATCGCGATACGCTTTATAATGCTTATGACTGCAACAGACCTGAGACTTTGAATGATACTTATGATTCTAAGGTGTACAGGCATTATCTGGCTACGGGTATTCATGCCGATGATATTAACGAGACTCTGGCGAGAACGCTTCACGATCATTCTATGAGTGATGCTCTGCATGATTTCTTGGACGGATATGCTGAGAAGGATATCGTTGCTGTGATGGGCGGGCATGCATTATCGCGTAGGGATAAGGCTTACAGACAGATAGTTATGGTTTCAAAGATGCTAACCGAGCATGGCAAACTGATGGTAAGTGGTGGTGGTCCAGGAGCTATGGAGGCTACTCATCTTGGTGCATGGCTTGCCGGTAGAAGCAATGATGATGTTGATGCAGCCTTGTCGATGCTTGAGCCGTATGAGTCCTATAAGGAGGACTCGTGGCTGTCTTCGGCATATAATGTGATAGAGAAATTTCCGCAAGAAACCTATAAGAGTCTGGGCATACCTACATGGCTATATGGTCATGAGCCTGCAACACCTTTTGCCACTCACATAGCAAAGTATTTCGAGAACTCGTTGAGAGAAGATGGTCTGCTGGCAATTGCTAAGGGCGGAGTTATCTATACCCCTGGCAGTGCGGGTACCATGCAGGAGATTTTCCAAGATGCTGTGCAGAATCATTATCTCACATTCGGCTATGCAAGTCCTATGGCTTTTCTGGGAGAGGACTACTGGACGAAGGAGATGCCTGCTTATACTCTGCTGGAACAATTGTCGGAGCGAGGGAAGTACAGGAATATGATATTGTCCATTACCGACTCGCCTGAGGAACTGGTCAACTCTATACTGTCGTTTAAATAAAACTGGGCCTTTTACAGCAGGCGTGTGTATTTTGTTTTTGGCAAATGCGAATAAAGGTGTAACTTTGCGAGTATATGGAGAAGCAAGATGAAGCCGGATTGAAGCTAAAGACAGCGAGAACTCTTAAATGGAATACGATAGACAAGTTCTCGTCGCAGGTACTGTATGCCGTTACAGGTATAGTGCTTGCCAATGTTGTGTCTAAGGAGGAATTCGGTATCGTCGGAGCAATTCTGGTGTTTCAGGCATTTGCTTCACTGCTTATCGATAGCGGATTCTCCACGGCTCTTATTCAGCGTAAGAATCCAAACAATTCCGATTACAGTACTGTGTTCTGGTTCAATATGGGTGTGAGTGTGGCACTATACGCAGTGCTATGGTTCTGTGCTCCATGGATAGATGCCTTGTTCCATGCCGGCGGTCGTCTTGTTCCGCTTTCTCGCGTGATGTTCCTCACATTCATTCTCAATGCTGCTGCGATAGTGCAGACCAACAGGCTCATGAAGCAGATGACAGTGAAGATGGTAGCTGTGAGCAATGTCATTGGGCTTACGGTGAGCGGAATCGTTGGAGTGTGGCTAGCCCTAAGCGGATATGGTGCATGGGCAATAGTGTGGCAGTCGATAGTGCTGGCAGCTGTTAAATCGGGCATACTGTGGTTCTCTTCATCGTGGAAGCCCAGTGCCGAGTTCAGCATGTCGTCGTTGCGTTCTATCTTCAGCGTAGGAGCAGGAGTGATGGCGAGCTCTTTTCTTAACACGATTTTCCAGAACATATATTCGTTCATAATAGGCGCTCACTACAATCTGGTACAGCTGGGCAATTACAGCCAGGCCGACAAGTGGAGCAAAATGGGTGTTATGTCGCTCTCGCAAGTGTTTACAGCCTCGTTCCTTCCGTTGCTTAGTGCAAAGCAAGATGACAGGAGTGAATATGAAAGAATGATGTCGAAGACCAACCGCTTCACCAGTTATATTACATTCTTTGCGATGGGGCTGCTGCTAGTGTGCAGCACGCAGATTTTCCATATTTTTTTCGGTACGAAGTGGGATAGTGCCATACTTATGTTCCAGCTTCTCGTAGTGCGTGGAATCTTCACTGTGATAACTACACTTTACAATAATTATATTATATCATGCGGAGCATCGCGCAAGTATGTTTACTCCGAAATAGTGAAAGATGTGTCTACGGTCATAGCCATTGCAGTTACAATACCATTCGGTATCACATGGCTTGTGGCTGGGCAGGTATTTGCCGGGGCAGTTTACTATTGTTATGCGCTTTATCTTGTAGGGAAAGTTACAGGCTGTAGCCGTGTGGCTCTAGTAAAAGATGCGTTGCCCTATCTTGCACTCACTGTCGTGTCATTAGCTCCAGCCGTCGTGTTGGCACATTTTATAGTCAATGCATGGTTGCTGTTTGTATTGCAGGTAATCGTAGCGGCAGGCGCATATCTGCTTATGAACAAGCTGCTTCGCTCCAAGATTCAAGATGATGTGCTTGAATATGCCTTAGGCGGAGTGAAAAGAAAATTCCGAAAAACTACCAATTGAAAACATTCCGTAGAATCCACCATGCAATGTACATTGCAAGCAGAGAATAGATAACCGTTCTAGAGTTTATCAAGCGATAGAATGCAGGGTGCTTGCATTTCGTCACTTCGCCGTAAACATATACAGCCACAATAGCAAGCGACAGCACGAATATGGCATTGAATTTCACTGCTTCCCACACCTGTCCGTTGAGCAGCGCATGAATTGCGCGTTGCGAGCCGCACCCTGGGCATTTCCACCCTGTGAACATCAAGAACTGGCATTTAGGGAAAATGTCGTATGCCGATGGGTCGAAAAACATGTATGTGAGCAAGAAGGCAACTGCAAGAATTGCCGCAATTGCTATTATGATAATTCTGCGAGTCACAAATCCTTTATAAAGAAGCTAGGAAAATCAAAGCAGGGAATAATGAAACCGACAGGATAACCAATACAACGCTTGCTATACATAGGATAGCCGACCAGTCGCTGTATTTCTTGGCTGCATCATATCCGCTTTCGTAATATTTGCTGTTCACTTGAGCCGAGAACACTATTGCAAGAATTCCTAGAGGTTGGCAGCATAGAATAGTGATGAGAATAGCCCAAATGAGATTGTTTGGAGGACATGGGCGTTCTTCCACCGGTTTAGCTTCAGCCACAGGTGTTTCCAGTGCGATATATGGTTCGTTTTGAGCCTGTTCCTCTTGAGGGACTGGGCTCTCAGCTACTGGTTCGTAGGCTGCAGCATTTTCACAAGGTTGTTCAGCCGAGGTATCGGCATCGGTTTCCGAGGTTACAGCAGTTTCGGTAGCCAATGATTCCTGCACATCATTTTCGCCGTTAGCAGAAATGATATCCTGCAAGTCGGCCACATCTCTAGCATAAGCCCAATCCTTCATTCCAGCACACCACACATAAGTAGTAGGAGTGATGTTCTGAGCTTTCAATTGTTCTTTGTCCATCGGACCTTCCTGCAAACCATTAATTCTAATCCAGAATTTCATAACCTCAAAAATATTTAGTTGAACGATACAAATATAGTGAAAAAGATGCAGAAAAGAACAAGTTGAATATATTTTTTATACATATATCACGATTGTCCGTGTGGGTGTAACTATTTACTTTTGTGGAAGATTTTATTATAACTCTAATATCTATTTTAAGTATGATGACTTTGAGAATGCGTGGTTGTGTGTGTAAAGAATGCAACAACGGGGCTCGTCAAGGCTCATTTAGTGTGGACGGAGCGAAATGTGAGAGAGAATTAACGGGTATTTGGTTTTTTATAACTAACTTTGTCACCTTAAAAGATTTGTAGAATGGCAGATTCGAATTTTATAGACTATGTGAAGATAATGTGTCGCTCGGGAAAGGGCGGTGCAGGGTCGAAACACTACCGCAGAGCAAAATATATACCTAAGGGAGGTCCTGATGGCGGCGACGGCGGCCGTGGCGGACATATCTTCTTGCGTGCTAACCGCAACTTGTGGACATTGCTTCACTTGAAGTTCCAGCGCCATGTGTTTGCTACCAACGGAGAATCGGGTGGCCGTAACCGTTGTTTTGGTAAAGATGGTGAAGACCGCACGATAGAGGTGCCATGCGGAACAGCTGTATATGATGCAGAGACTGGCAAGTTCTTGTGTGATGTTACCGAGGACGGCCAAGTGGTAAAGCTCCTTAAGGGCGGTCGTGGCGGATTGGGTAACTGCCACTTTGCTACAGCTACCAACCGCACTCCGCGTTATGCTCAGCCTGGTGAGCCTGCTGTGGAAAAGACTATTATTCTGGAGCTTAAGTTGCTGGCTGATGTGGGACTTGTGGGATTCCCTAATGCTGGAAAATCCACTTTGCTGTCATCAATTTCGGCTGCGAAGCCTAAGATTGCAAACTATCCGTTCACCACTCTTGAACCTAATTTGGGTATTGTGAGCTATCGTGGCAATCAGTCGTTCGTTATGGCCGATATTCCTGGAATCATTGAAGGCGCAAGCGAGGGCAAAGGACTTGGATTGCGATTCCTTCGCCACATAGAACGCAATGCTGTGCTTCTGTTCATGGTTCCTGCCGATAGTGATGATATCAAGAAGGAATATGCGATACTGTGCAATGAGTTGCAGCAGTTCAACCCCGACTTGGTGGACAAGCCTAGAGTGCTTGCCGTGACTAAGTGCGACATGCTTGACGATGAACTTATGGAGGAGATGCGCGCCGAGGTTCCCGAAGGAGTGGAATGCGTATTCATTTCATCGGTTGCCAATATGGGACTGGTGGAACTCAAAGATGCTCTATGGCGTGCAATCAATGATGAGGCTAATCGTATCCCTACCAAAATCACTCATCGCGATCTGGACGAGATTCGCCGCGTGAAGGAGGAAGACGAGTTTATCTTCGAGCCTGCCGATATGCCAGTTGATGAAGAGGAAGAGTGGGAAGAAGAGTGGGACGATGAAGAAGAGTTCTACGATGACGACGACCAATTCATCTATGAAGATAACCTTACGAAAGATAAGTGAATAGATGAGGCTGTACCGAAATGAAAATTTTGATGCAGCCTCTGAATATTTGTGCCTAGCAGCACATTGCTTTTTTTGATTGAATCTTATGCAGAGATATTCGGTAATAGAGGAAAAGAACCAGCGGGAGATAGTGCTGTTGCGTGGGCGAGGCTGCCGTTACAGGCGTTGCGCGTTTTGCGACTATCATGAAGATGCTTCGGCCGACGAAGCGGCAAATCTTGAGATAAACCGCGCGGTTCTCTCTCAGGTTACTGGCCGATTCGGAGTGCTGGAAGTAATCAATTCAGGGTCGTTCTGCGAACTAGATGACAGTACTATTGAACTTATAGCCGATACATGCAAGAAAAAATCGATCAAGAAAGTGCATTTTGAATGCCATTGGCTATACCGCAACCATATCCCTGAACTAAGGGAGCGGTTTGCGCGTGAAGGTGTAGCAGTTGTTATGAAGACGGGTGTAGAAACCTTTGATGCCGACTATCGTGAGCAGGTTATGAAAAAGGGAATTCGAGAGCGGAATCCCGAAATCCTGAGCCAAGGATTTGACGAGTGCTGCTTGCTGTTCGGGTTGCCAGGGCAGACGGTAGATTCAATGAAGAAAGACATTGAAACCGGACTTGGATACTTCAAGCGCGTGTGCGTGAATATAATGGTAGAAAATTCGGCGCCGTTGAAGCCCGATGATGCGGTGAGGCATCAGTTTGTTGAAAAAATATATCCGTTGTATAAGGACAATCCCCGAGTCGATATCCTGCTAAATAATACCGATTTCGGTGTAGGAACAAAAGAAGAATGATTATGACAAATGAGCTGTTGATAATATTATCGTTCGTGCTAGTTTATGGCAGTGTGGTACTGTTTTACCGATTCTTCGGCAAGACAGGGCTTATAGCCATGAATGTACTAGTGACGATACTGGCCAATGTGGAAGTGCTGTTGCTTGTGAACGCCTTCGGTATAGAGATGACACTGGGAAACATTCTGTTTGCCAGCACATTCCTTATGACCGATGTGCTGAGCGAGAACCATAGCAAGAAAGATGCCAATAAGGCAGTGATAATAAGTTCGGCATGCTCGGTGCTGTTTGTGCTTATATCTCAGATGTGGCTGCTGTATACGCCTAGCGAGAACGACTGGGCAAGCGGAGCATTTGCAACCATATTTTCGGCAACACCGCGAGTGGTGTGCGTGTCGCTGATAGTATATCTTGTGTCGCAGTTGACCGATGTGTGGCTTTACCACAAGTGGTGGGACTGGTGCAAGAAACGGTTTGGCGATGCCCGTAGCGGATTGTGGATAAGAAACAACGGCTCAACACTCATCTCGCAGATGTTTAACACGCTGCTTTACACATTCCTGGCATTCTATGGAACTTATTCGCTAGATGTGCTGTGGTCGATATTCTTTAGCAGCTATGCAATCTATTTCGTAACAAGTTTGCTGGATACACCAGTAGTGTATCTATGCCGCAATATACACGAAAAACAGAAGGCGGTAGAGGAAGCCTGAGCCTTTCTGGGCTTTCAAAGCAATCACATTGCTGTGGTGGTAAGCAGTTCTGCCTTGCCCTTTAGAGTGAGCTTAGAAGTGATAGCAGGAACCAGAACCGTTTCCCCTTGATGAATAGAGGTAGTGTTGCCCATGTTGTCGGTAATTTCCACACTGCCTTTCAAGCACATTATTATTCTGAACGATTCGGCATCGGGCGATAGAATCTCGTATTCGCTGTCGGTAATGATTCGGCTAGTATCAAAATATTCGCATTTCACGAGCTTTGTTTCACCAGAGATATCGGTGGGGCATGAAGTGACATAGCTTTCCTGCACGGTGAAGTCAATGGCATTCTTTGCCCACTTAGTGTGCAGTTCGCGAGTATTGCCCTGAGCATCGCGTCGGTCGAAGTCGTATACACGATAAGTGATGTCGCAAGTGCGTTGTATTTCGGCAATAAGGTTGCCAGCGCCGATACTGTGTATTCTTCCTGCAGGCAAGTAGAAAAGGTCGCCTGGCTTGGAATTATGGCAAGCTACAACCTCCATTATGGTGTTGTTGGCAACTCGCTGTTCATACTCCTTTGGAGTGATTTCCTTAGTGAAACCCACATTAATTCTGGCATTCTCATCGGTATCGATGATATACCACATTTCAGTTTTGCCAAGGCTGTTATGTCGGTTCTTTGCAATGGTGTCATTGGGGTGAACCTGTAAAGACAAGTCCTGCTTAGCGTCGATAAACTTTACAAGTATAGGGAACATGTCGCCATATTTGGCGTAGATAGGTTCGCCCACAAGAGCGCCCTTGTATTTCCTTATCAATTCTACAATAGAAAGCCCTGCATCGGCACCTTCGGTAACAACCGATTCCCTGCCGATAACGCCCGAAATCTCCCAACTTTCTCCTATTTGTTTCTGGTCGGTGTCAATACCTTTGTATTCGGCAATCTTTTCACCACCCCATAATACCGATTTCAGATAGGGTTCAAATTTGATAAATCCTATATTCATAAATGTCTATATACGCAAAAATAATAGTGCATAGGGAGCCGTTTTGCAACGGCAAAACCCATTATGCAGCATAAAGCCATGCAAAACTACTATATTTTTCTTGAATAGCCACAATTTAACCGATTATATTTCATCTTGTCAATGAAATGGTATGATATACAAACGGACAGAAAGTATGACACATTACACTCAAAATACTTACTACCAATAATCAAACCATTATGCAATATTGATGAACGCAAGCAGTATCTCTATGCAGCTCATAACATCAACCCGTTGCTTGAGAATGACTATTTGCCTTGACGCAGTTTCTCGAAATAGCGGTTCAGTACATCTTGAGCTGCGATGAAAGAGCTTAGCTTGTTGCTCAGTACCAGATTCTCCTTGCTTATGAGCAGATCCTCTATTTCCGGATCGTTGTAGAAATTGGATTTAAGCCTGTCGTTAATGGTTTCTATCATCCAGTATTTGTCCTGTTCGCGGCGTTTTTGCGCAAAGTATCCGTTAGCCTTTACAAACTCGAAATAGCGGTCAATCATTTCCCACACTTCGGGAATGCCTAGCTCAAAATATCCTGAGTAGGTGAGAACTTCGGGAGTCCAGCCGCTAGGAGGCAGCGGGAACAGGTGCAAGGCGTTGCGGAATTGCGTTTGAGCCAGTTTAGCGCGTTCTATATTGTCACCGTCGGCCTTATTGATAACGATACCGTCGGCCATTTCCATGATGCCTCGTTTTATTCCTTGCAGTTCGTCGCCAGTACCTGCAAGCTGTATAAGCAGGAAGAAATCCACCATAGAGTGCGCTGCCGTTTCGCTTTGTCCCACACCTACGGTTTCCACAAAGATATTGTCATATCCGGCAGCTTCGCACAGAATGATGCTTTCTCGAGTCTTGCGAGCTACACCGCCTAGCGAACCGGCTGAGGGGCTAGGACGAATGAACGCATTGGGGTGAAGCGTGAGCTTCTCCATGCGAGTCTTGTCGCCAAGGATACTGCCCTTAGAGCGCTCGCTACTAGGGTCGATTGCAAGTACGGCAAGTTTGCCGCCGTCTTTCAGCACATGAAGTCCGAAAACATCGATAGATGTACTCTTGCCTGCTCCCGGCACACCGGTAATACCTATACGGCGTGAGTTGCCCGAGTATGGCAAGCATTTCTCTATCACCTCCTGTGCCACCGATTGGTGTTCGGGATTCTGACTCTCGACAAGGGTGACAGCCTGACTCAATATGCTCACATTTCCCTTCAATATTCCTTCAACATATTCACCTGCAGAAAGCAGAGTCTTGCGGCGTTTACGCTTGAGATAGGGGTTTACTATAGGCGGTTGTGCCACACCTTCGTTTACAGTTAGTCCTAAGTATTTTTCATCGTTTTCGGGGTGTTCCATATCTATGCTGATGATAATGTTATTATTTATATTTTTTTCTTATTTGTCGGTTAATAGCCCTACGAGCCTCACCGTGTGCTGAGGATTGTCGGGGTCATTGGTGATAACAATGACTTTAGCATTAATCAGTTTGCTGAACTTTTCGGGAAGAACCGAAAGCTCAATTTTTATTGATTTTCCGGGCTTTATTTCGTCCTTTTTGAAGGCGATTCCAACGCCTTCGTCCAGTGTATAGATTCTTCGTATCTTCAGTTTTGATTTTCCGCGGTTGGATATTTCAAAATAGCTATTGGCTTTGCCCTCCCACTTGTTTATTTCGCCGAAATCCACCTTTTCGGTTGATAGCGCAGCAATAGGTTTATTGGTGCGTTCCTTCTCGCTCAGGCGGCTGAAGTTCTCGGTGAGAATGGCAGTGATATCAATATTGGTAATGCCTGCAGTGGCATTTTTGCTCACATTGCCTGCCGGCAAGGTTTCCATTGTGAAACGCTCTTGTGCCAGTCCCCATTCCTTGCATGATTGCGTGTGCAATGTTACCGTGAGTGTGGCCTGTTCGCCGGGCTTCACGATGTGGGGAACCATTTCGGCTTCAATATAGCTCGGCAAGTTGCTGAAATGTGCAGTGAGCGAATCCTCGCTCTGGTTATATACATTGATGAACTGTGTGCGCGACTTGCCTTTAACGATTTCTCCAAAAGGAATTATTCGGCGGCTCAGTTTCAGCCCTCCTGCACTTATAGGATACCTTTCCTGAATAGTGGCGGGAGAACCTATAACATTGCCTTTGATGGTGATGATGCTTTTCTTGGGAGAACCGTCGGTATAGACATATACATCTTTCTCGAATTTTCCAGGTCTTCCCTTAGGATCATAGGTGAGAGTAACCGATGCAGTGTCGCCAGGAACGATAGCTCCTAGCGTATAGGACGAGGCAGTGCAGCCGCAAGTGGGTTGCACCCTTGAAATGCGAATGTCGCTATCGCCTGTATTCACCATCTTGATGCTGCACGACACTTTGCCCGTTTCCTCCTTGAAAGTGCCGAAGTCGTGCGAGGTTTGTAGCCATGTAGCTACCCCCTCGGCATTGGCAACGATGCCGAGAAGCATTGAAAGTGTGATGAACAGGCAGCGCTTCATGTTACTCTTCTAATTTTGGAACGGTAGTTCCTTCAATGAATAGGGTAGTGCGCTTTTCCCTTCCGTTGGTGTGAACTTTAATGTCCTTTTTGAAAGCTCCAGGTCTTCCCTCGGGACTATAGATTACTTTCACTTTACCCTTTTTGCCCGGTGCAATAGGTTTCTTGGTAAATTCACGGCTAGTGCAGCCGCAAGATACGGTAACATCTACAATTATGAGCGGTTTGTTACCCGTATTCACCACTTCAAATGTGGTACTTACCGGACCTTTTTCTTCTTTTATGATACCGAAGTCGTGTACTCGCTTAGGGAATGTGCCCTGAGCGTATTTCTTGTTGTCGGCAGCTACAAGACCGAAAGCAATCATTGCAGCCGTTATTGCAATTAAGAATCGTTTCATGTTCGTATTTTTAATCTGCAGTTATTCTAATAACGCAAAAATACGAATAAAAGATAAAACTATTGCATTAAAAATGCGGTTTAAATTTTTCTTTGGGAATAATTGTGGCTTAAAACGACAAAGAGCTGCAAGGGTGTGTTCCCCGTGCAGCTCTTTGCTATATGCAAATGCTTAAAGCATTGATTAGTCGATGATGTCAAATCCAGTGTACTTCTGCAAAGCTTTTGGCACTTTAATACCTTCTGGAGTCTGGTTGTTTTCAAGAAGGGCTGCCATGATGCGAGGAAGAGCAAGTGCTGAGCCGTTCAATGTGTGGCAAAGTACGGTCTTCTTGTCATCGCCACGGTAGCGGCACTTCAAGCGGTTAGCCTGGTAGCTTTCAAAGTTAGAAACCGAACTAACTTCCAACCAGCGTTTTTGAGCAGCCGACCACACTTCAAAGTCGAATGTGATAGCCGATGTGAAACTCATATCGCCACCGCAAAGGCGAAGTATGTGCCAAGGCAGTTCTAGCTTTTCAAGCAGGCCTTGAACATGGTCTTTCATTTCTTCAAGAGCGGCATATGAGCATTCTGGCTTTTCGATGCGCACGATTTCCACCTTGTCGAACTGGTGAAGGCGGTTAAGTCCGCGAACATCCTTGCCATAAGAACCTGCTTCACGACGGAAACATGCCGAATAAGCGCAGTTCATCTTTGGAAGATCCTTCTGGTCAAAGATAACATCACGGTAGATGTTGGTTACAGGAACTTCGGCAGTTGGGATAAGGTAAAGGTTGTCAAGACCGCAGTGGTACATTTGGCCTTCCTTGTCGGGCAGCTGTCCAGTTCCGTAGCCTGAAGCCTCGTTTACTACATAAGGAGGCTGTACTTCCACATATCCAGCCTTTCCTGCTTCGTCAAGGAAGAACTGTATAAGAGCGCGTTGAAGTCTGGCACCCTTTCCTATGTATACAGGGAAACCTGCACCTGTGATTTTAACGCCTAGGTCGAAATCGATGATGTTGTATTTCTTTGCCAAGTCCCAGTGAGGAAGAGCATCTTCGCCAAGCTCAGGCATTGCACCGCCTTCCTTTTCCACTACATTGTCTTCGGCACTGGTACCAAGAGGAACCATGTCGCAAGGCATATTAGGAATATTAAGAAGGATAGAAGTTATTTCATCTTCGGCAGTTTTCAATTCTTCATCGATAGCCTTGTTGTTTTCTTTAAGTTCGGCTACTTTAGCCTTAGCTTCTTCGGCTTCGTCTTTTTTGCCCTGTTTCATCAAGGCTCCGATAGCGGCAGCCATCTTGTTGAGTTCAGCAGCTTGGTTGTCGCGAGCCTGCTGACGGTTGCGGCGCACCTTATCTAGTTCGATAATGCGTTCTATCTGAGTGCGAGCATCGAAGTTCTTTACTTTAAGGCGTTCGATAACCGCTTCGGGATTTTCTTTAATTACTGCAAGTGTAAGCATTGTTAAGTATATATTGTTTATTGGTTAAGCAAATCTTTTACTTTAGCCGAGATGGCACGGCCTTCGGCTTTGCCAGAAAGTTGCTTTGATGCAACTCCCATCACTTTTCCCATGTCTTTAGGAGAAGTTGCGCCTACCTGTGCTATGATTTCTTTAATAGCAGCTGTTAATTCTTCTTCGCTAAGCTGTTTAGGAAGATATTCTTCAATAATCGCAGCTTCGGCCAATTCGGCATCGGCAAGGTCTTGGCGAGATTGTGACGAGTAGATTTCGGCTGTTTCCTTGCGTTGTTTTGCCATTTTAGCAAGGATTTTCAGTGCGTTATCGTCGGAAAGTGTACCGTCAGAACCTTTGGCAGTCTTAGCTTCAAGAAATTCTTTCTTTATGCCGCGTAGAGTCTCAAGGCGAGTGTGGTCTCGAGCTAGCATGGCTTTCTTGATGTCGCCATTCACTGTTTCAAATAAATCCATAGTCTATATCTCTTGTATTTGTATTAATTATCGGTTTATTTATTCAACAAACGAAATAGTGCCCTGGTTGCTCTTTGCGGGAATAGTAGGAGGCAAGTTTCCTGCTTCCTGCGCGCTGTTGATAAGGCTCTTTATCGTTTCACGGAACTTAGGATCGCGTCCGAAGGTAGGTGTGCGTTCAATCATGTCCACCACCTCGTCGTTGTCGTAATCTTCGAGAGTGAGCACCATATAGCGTGCCTTTGCCATTTCCTGGTCGCGAGCCGATATCTTTTCTTGTCCGTACTCGTCGATAATGCGCTTGATGCCGTCCGATGGGTCGGGTTCAACAAATGCAGGTTTTCCGGCAGCCGGCTTGGTAGAAATCTCGTTGTTTAGTGTAACATTGAAGCCTGAGGCCAGAATTGTCACCTTCACTTTTTCTCCTAGAGTGTCATCGAAAGCCACACCCCAAATCACATCTACTTCGGGAGCGAAATTGCACATGAATTCACGCATTTCGTTCACCTCGCTCATCACAAACTTCTGTTCGGCGTTGCGAGAGAAATAGATGTTTACAAGAATACGCTTAGAACCGTAAACATCACGGTTTTTCAGCAATGGAGAGTTCAACGCGTCTTCAATAGCCTTGGTCATGCGTCGTTCGCCTTCTCCATATCCCGAGCTGATGATTGCTACACCACCATTCTCAAGAGTGGTCTTCACATCATTGAAGTCAAGGTTAATGCGACCTTCGCAAGTAATAAGTTCCGAAATGCTTCGTGCTGCTGTAGACAGAGTGTCGTCGGCTTTGCCGAAAGCGTTAAGGAAGTCAAGTTCACTATATATTTCGGTCAATCGTTCATTGTTAATGATGAGCAGTGCGTCAACATATTTGCTCATTTCTTCGGCTCCGTTAAGAGCTTTAAGAATTTTCTTTTCGCCTTCAAACAAGAACGGAATTGTTACGATACCTATAGTTAGCACCCCATGCTCGCGGGCAATCTTAGCAACTACGGGTGCTGCTCCGGTTCCTGTACCGCCACCCATACCGGCAGTGATGAAAACCATCTTGGTTTCATCGTCAAATAGCTTGCCTATTTCTTCGGTACTCTCTTCGGCAGCCAATTTTGCCTTTTCTGGTATATTGCCAGCTCCTAGACCATGTGTGATATTTGGGCCTAGCAGAACCTTAGTAGGAACATCAGATGCTCTAAGTGCTTGCAAGTCGGTGTTGCACACCACAAACGAAACACCCTTGATGTTCTGGTTATACATGTGGTTTATGGCGTTGTTGCCACCGCCACCAACGCCGATAACCTTAATGATTTTCTTGAATTCTATTTCTTCTGAAAATCCAGGGTTGCTTGTTATATCGTCTTGCATAAAGCCTATATTATTATCCATTATTAATGTGTCGTGTATTAATGAGATTTCCTGTCGCTTTTGTGTTAGGGAAAACTGGAGGACAATTTTCTGCAAAATTACATAGAAATCTGCTTATTTCATGAATTTAATTGCTAACAAATTTAATTTTAGTTCATTCACATGCAGGTTATTGCATTAGAAATTGTCGTCCTCGTCTTCTTCGCCGTCTTCCTTGAAGATGTTCTTGAAACCGTCGAGCAGCTTTTTGCCAAGTCCGTTCTTGTTCTTTTTAGTGCTGCCTTTGTCGGGCTCAGGAGTAGTTGGGCGTGTAGGCTCGTCTTTTATGGTTACTGTCGGTTTCACCGTTTGAGGAACAGGTGTAACGCAATTGTCGCCTAGACTTATCTTTTCGGCTGCTATTGCAGCTACAGCAACCGACTGTATATAGATGTCGGAATTCTGAGCTTTTGTTGCCAGGACATTCACATGAGAAGGATATCCGCCTCTTCTCACTTTCATCTTGGTGGTCTTTTCAAGCAATTCCACAAAACCGTTAAGCTTTGCAGCTCCACCGGTTAAGATGATGCCGGCTCCGAGCTCATCAGCTCTCACATCGGCATATATCAGCTGTTCGTTAATGTTTGCTACTATCTCACCGCTTCTAGCCACTACATACTTTGATACATCGCTCACTGCTATATCGTCTATCTGCATTGAACCGGTAGCCGCATCGGTTGCCATAGCGTTTCCGACAGTCTTCTTCAGCTCCTCAGCCTTATCTTCCAGAATGTTAAGGCTCATGATGTCGCGTGTGATATTGCGGCCTCCTAGAGGAAGAGTCGCCAGATACAGAAGGGCATCGTTCTTGTAGATTGACACTGTAGTAGTTTCTGCTCCGAAGTCAATAAGCATGCAGCCAAGCTGGCGTTCGTCGGAGGTGATGATAGTGTCGGCAACTGCAAGAGGGGTGAGGATGATATCGTTTACTTTGATATTTGGGTCAATGATGCGGTTCAGGTTGGTCTTTATGCTAGACTTTCCAACGATAGTATTAAGAATCGCTGAAATGTCGGAGCCGAAAGTACCTACCGGGTTCTTCACTTCCACATTTTCCACAAGGAACTTGCGTGGAACCACATCAAGTACATCAAAACCTTTAATGAAAACCTGTCGTCCTTCTTGAAGCAGAGAGTTGATTGTTTCCTGAGTGATAGCTGTTTCTACATCGAGATGACGGTTTACCTGCTTGGTGATATTTCTCACCGAGCGTCCTGCAAGACTCAAGAAAATGCTGCTTATCTTGGCACCGTTGAGATGTCCTTCCAATTTGTGAATCACCTCGTTGATATAGTGCTTCACTTCTTCAACATTCTTAATGCAGCCGTAGCGTACACATTCGCTGGCTTTAACATCTTCTACAGCATTGATTGTAATGCTTCCTTGCGGATTGAGCTTAGTTGCCAATACGCCTACAATCTTGGAGCTGCCTATTTCAAGAGCGACGATATATTGTTTATTTTCCATAAAGTTTTGTATAGTGTGATAGTAGTAGTTTCTTAATTGTTTTTCTTCTTCCCGAACGCTTTGGCTACGGCTTTGTCAGGATTCTTGTCTTTTTCAGGCGCTTTTGCAGCTGCTGTATCCTTAGCCTGTTCTGCCGATTGGTTCTTGAGTGCAGAAGCATCATTCAAGCCCGATACCATGATTGATTCGATTGATGGTGCTGCTTCTTCCTCCTCGGGGTTGTATATTATTTCCAGTTTTTTCTTCTTGGAACGGCGGTGAGCCACAATCTGGTGAGTCCATTTCAGCGTAATGGAGTCGTAGGTTACCCACCCTTTTTCTGGCATCACTTCCTTGTAGAATTTCTTCAGTTTAGCGAATTTGTTTTCCACATTGGTAGTGTCGCCGAAGTTTATCACATGTCCATAGATGCAAGGCACAAGTATGATGTTGTGCTTGTCCTTAATGGTATACATAGTGATGAGATCCTTAAGTGCTTTATCCTTTTCCACATGGTTTATAATGGGGCGAGCTATAAGGGCGTCGGCAGGATTGGCGAAGTTGCCGCTCACGATAGGGACATCGGCATGGAAACGGCTTGACGCATTCATTCGCTTTCCGTCCTTATTAAGATAGTAGGATTCATTGCCATTGAAAACGCGGATAACGGGAATGAGTTGAGTCACCACGATGCGTATGTCGTTATTGGCCTGTAATATACATTCGGCATTCTCGATGTATTCCGAGCGACCAAGCATCGTTTCAATGTCATCGGTGTTTATTTGCGACAACACCTTTCCCTCGGGATTCAGTCCCGTAGTGTTAAGCATATTGAACACGCTCCCTTGAGTGACAAATGCCAGACTGTCGGAATTGATGATATCGATAGATACATTACGGCACTTGTCGCCTGCAGCTTGGAGATTGCTCCACCAGATGCCGGCAACAATAAGACCTATCGCAATCAATAGGAGTGTATATTTCAGATATTTAAGAATCTTCTTCAATTGCGTTCCTTCAGTATTTCGCAGATTGCAGGCAAGTAGTCGCACACATCGCCGGCACCCACTGTTAATAAAATGTCAAAGTTATGATTTTTTATTCTGTCTATCAAAAATTTCTTCTCACAAATGCTTTTGTTGTTGCATTTTATGTCATTAAGAATGATTTCAGAAGTTACTCCAGGTATAGGGAGTTCGCGTGCGGGATAAATCTCGGTTAGCCACACTTCGTCGGCTTGTGACAGAGCTTCGGCAAATTGTGGAGCGAAATCCTTGGTGCGGCTATACAGGTGCGGTTGGAAAATAACATGCACTTTGCGGCCTGGGTACAAGTCTTTCACGCTCTTGATACTAGCTTTCAATTCATCGGGGTGGTGAGCATAGTCATCTATTAGGACAGGTTTGCCTGGTTCTTTCAGCCAGAAGTCGAATCGTCTTTTAGCTCCTCCAAATGATGCTATTCCGTTTTTCAGGTCTTCGTCGGCAACGCCTGCAATATGGCAAGCTGCCATAGAGGCGATGGCATTGTCAATGTTTATGTCAACAGGAACACCTAGTTTCACATCTTTAATGACTCCGCTTGGGTGGACAAAGTCGAATGTTATTTCTCCGTTACCCTTGCGTATATTTTCGGCATGGAAGTCACCTTCGTGGCGTGAGTAGGTAAATGTCTTTACCCCTGCAGCAGGGCGTGGCTTGAGCTTAAGCCCTTCATGCACAATTAAGTAGCCGTCTTCTCTTATGAGCTCGGTGAAGTGGGCAAAACTTTCCAGATAATTCTCCTCGTTGCCATAAATGTCAAGGTGATCGGGGTCGGTAGCAGTGATTACAGCAATGTATGGTTTCAACCAGTGGAATGAGCGGTCAAACTCATCGGCCTCGATTACCGAAAATTCGGTACCTGGGCTAAGCAGCAAGTTGCTGTTATATGGTTTAAGCACACCGCCCAGGAATGCATTGCAGCCAAGAGGCGAATTGTGCATAATGTTTCCTGCCATGCTTGATGTAGTGGTCTTTCCGTGTGTGCCTGCAAAGCAGATTCCTTTGGAACTGTTGGTGATAAGTCCAAGCACTTGAGCGCGCTTCATTATAGTGAAACCGTTGTCGCGGAAGTAGCATAGCCCTTCGTGTTCGTTGGGGATAGCAGGTGTGTAGATGACAAGAGTCGTTTCTTTATCCTTGCAATAATCGGGGATAAGGCTTGCCGATTCTTCGTACACGATTTCTGCGCCCTCTTTTTCAAGATTTCTTGTAAGTTCGGTTGCTGTGCGGTCATAGCCAGCCACTTTCTTTCCTAGTGACAGGAAAAAACGTTCCAGTGCAGCCATTCCTATGCCGCCTGCACCAACAAAATAAACTGAATTGTATCTTGTAATCATGAATGCCGTATTAATTATTGTCTATCAGTTCAAATACCTTATTAACTATGTTTTCTGCAGCATTGTGCAAAGCCATCTTGGAAATGTTCTCGGCTAATGAAGCAAGTTTTTCCTTGTCGTTGATAGTACTGATAACAGTTTCGACAAGTTTTTCCTGGCTATCGGCATCGCTCACCATTATAGCGGCGTTGCGGTTCACTAGAGCTAGAGCATTCTTAGTCTGGTGATCTTCTGCCACATTGGGCGAAGGAACCAGAATGCATGGCTTGCCTAGCAACTGAAGTTCCGAAATGGAACTAGCTCCGGCACGAGAGACGACTACATCGGCGGCGCGATAAGCAATATCCATATCGTTTACGAATGCCATTTGCTTGACATTGTCTGCAGGCGTGTTTTCCAGTGCTTTCTTGCAGGATTCATCATAGAATTTACCTGTTTGCCAAATGAACTGGATATTCTCTGTCTTGGCAATACGGGAAAGACTCTCGATAATACTATTATTGACAGTTCGAGCTCCTAGACTTCCTCCTATCACTAAAGCCGTAGGCTTTTTAGGGTCAAGTCCATAATGGGCTTTAGCCTCGTCTTGTGAGAGCGAGCATTGCAGCAGACTGCTGCGAATAGGGTTGCCTGTAACAACAATCTTGTCGGCAGGGAAGAAGCGTTCCATGCCGTCATAGGCAACACATATAGCTTTAGCTTTTTCGGCTAGCAGTTTATTGGTTACTCCTGCATAGGAGTTCTGTTCCTGAAGCAGCGTGGGAATGCCCTGCTTCTGTGCAGCCTTGAGCATAGGTCCGCTAGCATAACCGCCCACACCTATAGCTATGGCAGGCTTGAACTCCTTAAGAATATTCTTTGCCATGCGGATACTCTTGAACAGACGGAAAAGCACCTTGATGTTCTTGAACAGGTTCTTGCGGTCAAACCCGCTCACAGGCAGGCCTATTATCTTGTAGCCTGCTGCAGGAACTTTTTCCATTTCCATTCGGTTCTCGGCGCCAACAAATAGAATGTTGGCTTCGGGCCGACGCTTTTTAATTTCGCCTGCTATTGCCAGCGCCGGGAATATGTGTCCTCCAGTACCGCCGCCGCTTATAAGTATATTAGGGTTGTTCTTCATAACGGTTAAATTTAATCTATTTTCATTGGGTTAGGAGCTTGCAAGCCTGCAGGAAGTTCGTTCTTTTCGGCATTGATTTCTTTAGTCTTGTTGCTTAGTACGGCAAAACGGCTCACGCTAAGCATCACACCGAATGCCATACTCATAATGAATATTGAGGTTCCTCCCATGGAAATGAGCGGTAACGGTTGTCCCGATACGGGGAAGAATCCAGTATTGATACCCATGTGGAACAGTGCCTGCAGCGTAATCATCACAGCCATTCCCATGATGAGCAACGCAGGAAAAGCCCTTGAACATTTCTTTGCAATCATTCCGGCTCGAGCCAGCAGGAACAGGTATAGAATAAGTACTACTATGCCGCCTATAAGCCCTAGTTCTTCAATGATGATAGAGTAAATGTAGTCGGAGAAAGCAAGTGGTAAGCGGCTGCATTCGCGCGAATTGCCTGGTCCCACACCAGTGATACCGCCATGAGCCTGGGCTATGCGTGAATACATCTCCTGGCTATTCTTGCTGTTCATCTCTTGATAAACAAGGCTGTCGCTGTTCAAGAAACGCTTGATGCGCACAATCCATGTTGCATCACGGCCTTTTTTCTCTTCCTTCTCGGCGATGACTTCTCTGGTTCCTTCACCGGTGTCAGTATTAATAGCCACCATTTGAGCATGATATTGCTCTTCCTTATTGTCGTTTTCGCTCTTTATGTAGAAGAAAAGACCTCCTGCAATGGCGTAGAAAAGAACTACAACACCGATTTTTTTCCATTGCACTCCGCCTATAAGCATCATTGAGAACGAGATTCCCATCAGCAGCAATGTGTTGGTGAGTCCTTGCATGAAGATGAAAGCACAATATACAAGTACCATTATTGCACATAAGGCCACACCCTTATTGGTTACGCCTTTTACCATCTGATTGCGGGCTGTAAACCATGCTATGAGTGTAACGATAGAGAATTTTGCCATTTCGGCAGGCTGGACAGAGAATCCAAGTCCCGGCAAGGTGAAAGAGCGCTTTGCGCCGTTAATATAATCGCCCACAGTCAATACTATAACCATGGAGACTAGGGTTATCAGTGCAAATAGGGCAATCCAAGGCGTGAACTTCTTGTAGTCGGTGCGCTGAATGAAGAAAAGCAGAATGAAACCTCCGAAGAGCATTAGCACATGCTTCAGGATAGGAGTGTACATTGCTAGTCCTGAGCCAGAAATTTCCTGACTTGACGCGCTGAAACATTCAACGATTGAAACCAGAATGAGGGCAATGTAGATTCCCCAAATGGAAGAATCCCCTCTTTTGGTTTTCTCGTCGTCGGTGACTACGGGTTTAATATTTTCGGTATCTGTTGTCATTTATATCAAGTTGTTGGGTAGTGTTACTCTTCTAGTTTGTGTACTTCGGCTTTGAATTGTGCGCCTCGGTCTTCGTAGCTCTTGAACAGGTCAAAACTTGCACAGCATGGAGAAAGGAGCACTACATCTCCCTGTGTTGCTAGCTCCTGGCATTTCTGCACAGCTTCCTTCATGCTTGAGGCATCGGTGATAGCAGGCACTTTGCCGTCAAAGAACTCATGAAGTTTGCTGTTGTCTACTCCCATGCACACTATCGCCTTGACTTTTTCCTTCACGAAGTGTTCTATCTCGGTGTAGTCATTGCCCTTGTCTTTGCCTCCTAGTATAAGGACGGTAGGGGCTTGCATGCTCTCAAGTGCATACCAGCATGAATTTACATTGGTAGCCTTGGAGTCGTTGATGTATTTCACGCCGTTTATGGTAGCTACATATTCAAGGCGGTGCTCGACGGCTTCAAAGTCTTCAAGTGCCTTGCGGATAACATCTTTCTTGATGTCAAGTATTGATGCCGACAGACCTGCAGCCATGGAGTTGTACAAGTTGTGCAGTCCCTTTAGTGCCAGGTCCTTGCGTGGAACTTCAAGGAAGTCGTGCGATGTATCGATTACAAGCTCGCCATTTTCAAGATAAGCACTTGCATCTTGGCTATGCTGCTCGGAGAACGGATACATTTGTGCCTCTATCTTTAGATTCTTCAGTTGAGCTGCGATGATAGGGTCATCTTGCCAGAAGATGAAAGAGTCCTTTTCGGTCTGATTCCTGATAATGCGGAACTTGGCTGCAATATAGTTCTCCATCTTGTAGTCGTAGCGGTCGAGGTGGTCGGGTGTGATGTTCATAAGCACGGCAATGTTGGCTTTGAACTCATACATGTTGTCTAGCTGGAAACTGCTCAGCTCTATTACATACACATCATGTTTCTCGGTTGCCACTTGATAGGCGAGGCTCTTGCCTACATTTCCTGCCAAACCCACATTCAGTCCTGCCGCTTGCAAGATGTGGTAGGTGAGCAGGGTAGTGGTGGTTTTTCCATTACTACCAGTGATGCACACCATCTTGGCATCGGTATAGCGACCGGCAAATTCTATCTCGGAGATAATAGGAATATTCTTGCTTATTATCTTCTTGATGATAGGAGCCTTGTCGGGTATCCCTGGGCTTTTGATAACTTCGTCGGCCATCAGTATCTTGTCCTCGGAATGTGTACCTTCTTCCCAATTCACCTGAAATTCTTCAAGTTTCTCTTTATATTTTGGAGCGATCTTTCCCATATCGCTCAACCACACATCAAAACCTTTAACTTTAGCTAGGATAGCTGCGCCAGTGCCGCTTTCTCCGGCTCCAAGCACTACGATACGCTTCTGTTCCATTATCGTATTTTAAGTGTTACAAATGTTATTACTGCCAAGAATATTGCTACAAGGAAGAATCGCATAACGATTTTCGACTCGGGGAGAGCGTTGTAAGGCTTTTTGAAAAGCACTTTGCTCTCGGCCGTTCCCTGTGTCTGGAAATGGTGATGCAGAGGTGTCATCTTGAAGATGCGACGGCCTTCACCGTATTTCTTCTTGGTGTATTTGAAATATGATACTTGCATTACCACTGATAAGTTCTCTACAAGGAATATACCGCACAGGATAGGAATGAGCAGCTCCTTGCGGATAAGAATTGCAAATACTGCAATGATGCCACCCAGGGTGAGGCTTCCTGTATCGCCCATGAACACTTGGGCTGGGAAGGAATTGTACCATAGGAAACCTATTGTGGCGCCTATGAATGCAGCTGCATAGACAACCAGTTCTTCACTTCCAGGAATATACATGATATTCAGGTAAGATGAGTAGATGACATTACCTCCTAGATAGCACATTATTGCTAGCGAGGTGCCTATTATGGCCGATGTTCCCGTTGCCAGCCCGTCAAGTCCGTCGGTGAGGTTTGCTCCATTGCTAACGGCTGTAATAACAAAGATTGTCACTAGGATAAATACAATCCAGCCGCCAGTCTGGGCATGCTTACCCATCCACTTGGTGAGGTAGGCGTAGTCAAAGTTGTTGTTCTTTACGAACGGGATTGTCGTTTGCGTTGACTTTATGTTTTCGGCCTTGTGTTCTACTACCATTTCGTGGTTTGTCTTGTTCTCAACCTCAATGTTCTCACGCATAACGATGTCGGGGCTAAGATACATGGTGAATCCCACGATAAGTCCTAGTCCTACCTGACCTATTACCTTGAATTTGCCTTTCAGCCCGTCCTTGTCGTGGTGAGCCACTTTGATGTAATCGTCGGCAAAGCCTAGAGCTCCAAGCCATAGTGTGGAGATAATCATGAGAATCATGTAGATATTCTCAAGCTTACCTATGAGCAAGCAAGGAATGATGATGGAAATGATGATGATGATACCTCCCATTGTGGGTGTACCTTTCTTGCTCATTTGCCCCTCAAGACCCAAGTCTCTTACGATTTCACCCACTTGCATGAGTTGCAGTTTCTCGATAATCTTCTTGCCTATCACCATGGAAATGAACAGTGACAGAATGAGAGCTACTCCCGAGCGGAATGTGATGTAGTCCATCAGCCGTGCGCCTGGAAGGTCATAGTCGGCAAGCAGTTTTGTCAGATAGTAGAACATATTTACGGTTCGTTTTTTTATATTTCGTTGTTGAAAATTTCTATAAGAATCTCTTTATCGTCAAAATGGTGCTTTACGCCATTTATTTCCTGATAGTCTTCGTGTCCCTTACCTGCCACAAGCACCACATCTCCTGGTTGGGCAAGAACGGTCGCTGTGCGTATAGCCTCCTTGCGGTCGGTAATTTTGATTACTTTACGCTTGAGCTCATTGTCAAGCCCTTCTTCCATATCGCGAAGGATATCTTCGGGGTTCTCGTTGCGAGGGTTGTCCGATGTGAGTATTACCCGTTCGCTTCTTGAAGCAGCTTCGCGGGCCATAATAGGTCTTTTCCCCTTGTCGCGGTTGCCGCCGGCTCCCACAACGGTGATGATATTACCCTTGCTGCCGATGACTTCTTTTATAGAACAAAGCACATTGACAAGGGCGTCGGGAGTGTGGGCATAATCCACTATGGCAGTGTATCCTCGTGGTGAAAGAATCGTCTGGAATCGTCCAGCCACTGGCACAAGTCGTGTCATGGCCACAAGCACTTCTTCCTTGTCAAATCCTAGCTGGATAGCAGAACCATATACGGCTAACAGGTTGTAGGCATTGAATTTGCCTGTAAAAAGCACTTCAAGGTCGTTGCCGTTAATGTTTAGAGAAGTGCCGTTAAGACGGCTTTCTATGATTTTGCATTTATAATCGGCAATGCTGCGCAATGAATAGGACAGTTTCTTCGCTTTTGTATTCTGAAGCATGTATGCGCCAGCTTTATCATCGGCATTAACAAGAGCAAATGCGTTGGCAGGAAGCATATCAAAGAACATCTTCTTTGCGTTCATGTAGTTGGTTACCGTCTTGTGGTAGTCAAGATGATCGCGAGTAAGATTTGAGAATACTGCTCCCTTGAAATTAAGCCCGTCAATGCGGTGCTGGCTGCAAGCGTGCGAGCTCACTTCCATGAAAGCGTATTCACAGCCGGCTTCAACCATGTCACTAAGCAATTTGTTCAGCGACAGCGAGTCGGGTGTCGTTTGTTTTGCAGGAATTGTTTCCTTATCGATGATATTGCACACTGTGGACAGCAGTCCGGCTTTATGGCCTAGCAGTTGTGCCATTTCATAAAGCAGAGTTGCTGTAGTCGTTTTGCCATTGGTGCCAGTCACTCCTACAAGGCTGAGTTTTCTTGAAGGAAATCCGTACCACCATGAAGCTATGAGGGCAAGTGCAACCGAGCTGTTTTCCACTATTATGTAGCACACCTCGGGATTGGTTTCGGCAGGCAGCACTTCGCACACGATTGCTGTTGCTCCATTTGCCACAACCTCGGGAATGAAAGCATGGGCATCAACGCTCACGCCGTTAATGGCAACGAAGAGTGCTCCTGCAGATGCCTTGCGAGAATCGCAGATAACATCGCTCACCATTCTATCGGTGTCGCCGCAAGTGTTTAATATGTTCATTGAGGCAATGGCCTCTTTCAAGTTCTTTTCCATAAATCAATGTCTCAAAGTGAGATTAATCTGTTGTCCGTGTGAATAGCTGCTTCCAGCCTTGATGCTTTGCGCTACTACATATCCTGAGCCGTTTATTGTTGCAAGCAGTCCGTTGTTTTCCAGAATGGAGATAGCTTCTTTAGCCGATAGGCCTATCACATTCGGCACGCAGCCTGTGCCAGAAGTTTTAGGGGTAACGAAACTGTTATTTGCTCCGATGCCAAACTCATCGATAATGTCATTCTTTTTGCCTTTTGTGCTGCTAGCGTAGAATGTCGCAGTCTTTACGGCTTTTTCGTTGTTCTCCTTGTAGTCAGAACTATTGCCCAGAAGACCTCGTGCATACATTCTCAACGCCACTCTCTTAAGTACTGTGCCGCTACTGCGGGCAGCTCCCCAAGCCGTACCTCTCATGAGCACCATGCATGTGTATTGAGGATTTTCATAAGGGAAGAAACCGCAGAACGCAAGGCGCTTCTTGTTTGTGTAAGCTCCGTTTTCAATGTCGAAGCAGGTGCCGGTTTTTCCAGCGATTTCCACATATTCGTTTTGCAGAAGTCGAGCTGTACAAGGCGCTTTCCACACTACATCGTGAAGCATGATGCGCAGCTTCTCGGCATTTTCGGGAGAGCAAACCTGTTCGCGTATGTAGGATTCGGGATATAACGAGTCCACTTCTCCGTTATACATGATTTTGTCCACTAGTCTTGGACGAATGTACTTTCCGTCGTTGGCAATAGCATTGTATATTGCAAGAGTGGACATAGGCGGAATCCGTGTCGTGTATCCGAATGCCATGCGTGACAGTGCAATCTTGTCCCAGTTCTTGTTTCCCAGACTGTCGACATGCGGAACTTGTTCTCCAGCAATGCCAGTGTTCAATGGCTCGAAGAATCCCATTTCCTTAAGTCTTGAGTAAAATTGTCCTGGAGCATTTTCATATTTGCTTAGGATAATTTTTGCCATACCGATATTAGACGAAGCTCCGATAACCTGTCGTATAGGCATTGAAGCCGCTCCGTGAGAATCGGTGATAGGGCGGCCACCGGCGTAGGCATAGGAATGCCCTGTGACGATAACTTTGTTGATGTCGTTAACGATACCGTCTTCAAGCGCTATCATCATGGATATAGGCTTCATCACCGAACCTGGCTCGAATCCAAGCACAGCGTTGTTGCGGCCTTCGATGAAGTCTTGAGCATTGTCGCTCCATTCAAGGTTTGAGATAGCCTTGATTTTACCTGTCTTCACTTCCATCAGGATAGCAGTACCCCAGTCGGAACCGCTTTCGTGACACATTTTGTAAAGTTCTTCTTCAAGAATATCCTGCAGGTTGATGTTGATGGTAGTGACGATGTCGTAACCTTTCTTGGCAGGAGTCTTTTCCCAGTTTACAAGTGCGCTGGTGAGCTGCTCTTTCTTAGTCTCGCCAGGAATACCGTAAAGCAGGCTGTCCAGAGCTCTTTCAAGTCCGTTCACTCCGCGTCTACGGCGAGAAGTCTTGCTCTCTGCTACGATACCGATACTGCGAGATGCCATAGAACCATATGGTTTGCACCGGCGGGTATAGGTCTCGTAGGTGAAACCGGTTTTGTTCTTTCGCTCTTTAAGGTAAGGGAAGCTTTTAAGTCTTAAATATTCGCTATGAGTGAGAGCCGAGAAAAGAGTGTGCGAGCGGTCGCGGAACTTTGCCGTATCTCTTTTGTTGTCTTTTGATGCAGCTACGCGTTTCTTGAGGTTAAGTGTGCGTTGGTCGAAGCCGTAGTATTTTGCTTTCAATTCTTTTTTCCACTCTTGTGCAGTTTTTTTGGAACCGCGTTCGCGGCCGAATGCGGCAAGACTGTCGCACAGTTCATCGATATGTTTGTTAAGTCTTTTTTCTGTGATACCTTCTGTCCCCCAGTCAATCTTAGCTTTGTAGAACTGCAGGTTGGCTGCAAGGATAGAGCCGTCGTCGGCAAGGATTTTACCTCGCTCGGGTTCAATAGTGTCGGTTTTCTCAAGGATAATCGATGCTTTTTCATTCCAAAGTTTGGCTTGCACCACGGTAGTTTTTGTCATGGTGTAAACGATTCCTATAGCGATAAGGATAATACCTACGCTGATAAGAACAAATCGATTGAGAATGTAGCCTTTGTTTTTCTGTTTCTTTTTCATTTTCCTGTCAATTTATAGGGTGGTTGTTCAGCAATAGTAAGATTTAATTTCATAGAGTCTACAAGTGATTTCATTCTCCCTTCTCTAATTTGCGATTTGAAATCGGCGCTATACTTCACGCAGTCGGTCTTAGCGTTGTTCAGGTCTTTTTTCAATACTATGATTCTCTCTTTGCGTAATTGGCATGTGTATTTTGTTGAAATGTAGATGAATGATATAGCAAGTACCATAACAATGGTTACCCAGTGCTTGATAAAGAAATCGGAAGATACGATTCTCCCTTGAAAGATGAGCTTGAATATGTTGTCGCTTTTGTCGTTCGTTTTTTTAGCCATAATAGTAGGGTCGTGATGAGGTTTAAATTTTTTCTGCAATTCTTAGTTTTGCGCTTCTTGCTCGCGGGTTGCGTTCCACTTCTTCATCGGAAGCTACAATCACTTTGTTGTTGATAAGCCTGAAAGGAGAATTCACTTTCCCGAAAAAATCCTTCTCCACTTTGCCCTCGATGTTTCCGCTTTTCAAGAAGTTCTTTACCAACCGGTCCTCAAGCGAATGGTAGGTGAGGATAACTAGGCGGCCTCCAGGCTTAAGGACTTTGATTGATTGCTGAAGAAGCGATTTCAGTACATCTATCTCGTTGTTCACTTCTATTCTCAGCGCCTGGAACACTTGGGCAAGTTCTTTCTTTTCCTGAGTAGGCTTGATGAACGGTTTGATTACTTCCAGCAAGTCTCCTGTGGTGTTGATAGGATTCTTAGCTCTAGCCTTCACGATTGCCGATGCTATTTTCCTTGAAGATTTCAGTTCCCCGTAGAGATACAGAATATCGGCAAGCCGTTCTTCATCGTAGGTGGCAATCACTTTGCGTGCATCATTTTCGCTTTTGCGGTTCATTCTCATGTCCAGTGTTCCGTCAAAGCGGAAAGAGAAGCCTCGGTCGCTTTCGTCAAAATGGTGGAACGACACGCCAAGATCGGCCAAGATGCCGTCTACCTGCTTTACTTTGTGATAGCGAAGGAAATTAGAGATATATGCGAAGTTGCTGTAAACGAAAGTGAATCGCTTATCGTCAATAGCATTGGCGATAGCGTCCTGATCCTGGTCAAAGCCATATAGATGCCCGTTCTTGTCCAGGTTTTCCATTATGGCACGAGAGTGTCCGCCGCCTCCGAATGTTACATCAACATAAACGCCGTTTGGCTTAATGTTCAGTCCGTCAATGCATTCGTTAAGGAGTGCCGGAATGTGATAAACAGTTTCACTCATTTCTTGTGGGTTTACAACGATAAATTCTTTTGTTTCCTATCTCTAAAATCTCTGATTGCGGCAGTACAGGTTTAGTACTAGCGATTCAGGTTGTAAAGTTAGGCAATATTTCGCGAAATTTACAAACCGAAACTAACTTTTTTACACATTATTATAAAAAAGTTATTAACAACCTAAATTCAGGGTATTTTCATTTGCAAATGTAAACGCTAAATGAGGGGTGATTTTCATGGAATCACTAAAAATAAAATGCAGATAAAGCATTGTTTCCTAGTAACTTACTTTATCTGCATCAATGCGTTGTGTATTATTTGTAATCCTTGAGCAAGGCAGCTAGTTCGGCCATGCCTTCAGTGGCTTTTTTGGGAATGACTGTAATGTTGCGGTCGGAAGGTACTTGTGCGGGGTTAGGATCAATGTAGAAAATAGGTATTCCAGGGCGCACATAATACAGTAGGCTGGCTGCAGGGTAAACGACTAGCGATGTGCCGATTACTACAAATATGTCGGCTTCCTGAGCAAGCTCGACTGCAGGCTGGAAATTAGGCACATCTTCCTGAAAAAATACGATGTGCGGGCGCACAGGGTCGCCGTATTCATCACGGGTGTCGATGGAGGTGTGCAGGTTGGGCTCTTTGAGTTCGTAAATTCTGTTTGGGTTTTTCATTGAACGAACTTTCATTAGTTCGCCGTGAAGGTGCAGAACTTTTGAGGAACCTGCTTTTTCGTGAAGGTTGTCCACATTCTGAGTGATTACCTGAACATCGAAATCCTTTTCCAACTCTTTGAGAATCAAGTGTGCAGCATTAGGCTGAGCCGATTGTAACTGGTCTCGTCTCTTGTTGTAGAATTCGTGTATCAAAGCGGGATTTTCTCGAAATCCGTCGGCGCTGGCAACTTTCATTACGGGATAGTTTTCCCACAATCCTCCTGCATCGCGGAAAGTGGTGATTCCGCTTTCCGCACTGATACCGGCTCCCGAAGAAATTACTAGTTTTTTCATATATGAGCTATAAGTGTTAATTAGTGAAATTTATATGAACAAAGTGTTTTGTTTGATTGTTTTGTAGCAATGATGCGCTAAAAAATCAACTTTATTGACAAATTTAATATTTTTTATTCAAAAAATAGTTACCAACCAATTAAATAAATCTACCTTTGTAACTTGATTTGTTGAAGACTAATAAAATAAACTAGTAAACAGAATAATTGATTATGGATAAATTGAGTTATGCTTTGGGTTTAAGCATGGGTAACAACTTCATTCGTTCAGGAGTGAGCAAGTTGAATGCAGATGATTTTGCAAAAGCTTTGAAAGCCGTTTATGGAGAAGGCGAGATGCAGATGACCTATGACGAGGCAAAGCAAATTGTGAATGATTACTTCACTCAGCTAGAGGAAGAAACTCGTTTGGCTAACAAGAAGGCGTGCGAGGCATATTTGGCAGAAAATGCAAAGCGTCCAGAGGTAAAGGTGACAGAGTCGGGTTTGCAATACCAAATTATAAAGGAAGGTGAAGGCGAATCGCCAAAAGCTACCGACACAGTGAAGGTTCATTACACTGGCTGCTTGATTGACGGCAAGGTGTTCGACAGCTCTGTTCAACGCGGTGAACCTGCAGTATTCGGTGTGAACCAAGTGATTCCTGGTTGGGTTGAGGCTTTGCAAATGATGAAGCCTGGTGCTGAATGGAGATTGTTCATTCCTTCTGATTTGGCATACGGTCCTAACGGAGCAGGTCCGCTTATCGGTCCCGACACTGCACTTATATTTGATGTGCAGTTGATTAGCATTGAAAAATAAACATATTAATATTAAACGATAATTAAAATTGATTATGAAAAAATTATTTCTAATTGCAGCAGTAGCTCTAGGACTAGGTTCTATGGTAAGCTGTAACAGCAAGTGTGATGCAGGTGCTGCACCACAAGAAGATTCTCTAGCAGCATGTCTAGGTGAAATGTACGGCTATGGAGTAGCTGGCGAAATGAAGAGCATGAACGACTCTACTTTCAACAAGAGAGATTTCTTGGCAGGTCTTCAAATGATGATTAAGCTTGATGATTCAAAGACAAGCTATATCCAAGGTGTTCAAATGGGAGCTCAAATCCAAGGTATGCTTAAGCAAATCAAGGATCGTGAAAAAGTTGAAGTGAGCGCAAACAAGTGGTTTGCTTCTTTCAAGAAGGCTTTCATGGCTGATTCATTGCAAGATCCTAACCAATACCAAGCTACAGTTATGCGTTTGATGCGTGAATTGTCGGCTAAGGCTAAGAGCGACAACCCACAAGCAATCGCTAACAAGAAGAACGAAGAAAGATTTACTGCAGACTCTCTTGCTAACAACCCAGAAATCAAGAAGAGCGAAGGTGGCGTATACTATAAGGTAGTAAAAGAAGGTGAAGGCGAAAAGTTCAAGAAGAACGACCGCATCATGCTTAAGTATACAGGTAAGCACTTGAATGGCGAACAATTCGACAGCAGCCACGGTGAAGCTGTTCCAATGTCTCCAATGGGTGTAATCAGCGGTATGGCTGAAATTCTTCAATTGATGAGCCCAGGTGCAGTGTATACTATGTACATTCCTGCAGCTCAAGCTTATGGCGTAGACGGTAGCGGCCCAATCGGTCCTAACGAAATGCTTATTTTTGATGTTGAAACAATCGGTTTGGAAGATCAAAAGTAATATAAGCTGTAAAGCAAATCAAAACATAGAAACTGCGTCAAGATGTTGGCGCAGTTTTCTTTTTGTAGTGTTGCCGATGTCATTATGATAATATATGAAGCGAGAATGGTGTGATTTTGATTGAATTTTGGTTAGTTAGTATAAAAATATGCGTAAAAAAGTCACAAAATGAAAAAACTTTGCTTGCTAATTAAAAAAATGCCTTATATTTGCATATAATCTGACAAAACGATACGCATGGAAAGAATAGATAACCTTGACAGGAAAATCTTAGAGATAATAATGAAAAACGCCCGCATTCCTTCAAAAGATGTCGCAACGGAATGTGGCGTATCTCGTGCAGCGATACATCAGCGCATTCAGCGCATGATTGACATGAATGTAATTACAGGTTCGGGGTATAATGTGAATCCTAAAATACTGGGATATGCAACATGCACCTATGTGGGAGTGAGTCTTGAAAAGGGCTCGATGTACCGCCAGGCTGTGGCTGCACTGGAGCAGATTCCCGAAGTGGTGGAGTGCCATTTCACAACAGGTCCTTATACATTGCTCATCAAATTGTATGCAAAGGACAATCAGCATCTTATGGAGTTGCTTAACGACAAGATACAGCATATTGAGGGCGTGATGGCAACCGAAACTCTAATTTCTCTGGAGCAGAGCATTAATCGCGGATTCCCTATCCATTACGATGAAAGCAAGAAATGATGGACGGAGATGTCCAGAAAGATATAAGTAGGGACGCGCAAGCGTCCTTTCTTTTTTGAGAGTTGGAGTTCTCCTATTAATAGTGAAGTCTTGATTAATTGGATGTGAATTGCTAAATTTGCAATGTCTATGGAAGAAGATTTTGACATAAGAAATGGACGAATAGATGCCGACCGAGACTTTGAACGCGCTTTGCGTCCCGAGCGGTTCGGCGACTTCATCGGTCAGGATAAGATAATAGAGAATCTGAGCGTCTTTGTTCAGGCAGCCAAGAATCGCGGCGAAGCCTTGGACCATGTATTGCTTTATGGTCCTCCAGGGCTAGGAAAAACTACATTGTCGGGGATTGTAGCCAATGAGTTGGGCGTGGGATTCAAGGTAACCTCTGGTCCAGTGCTAGACAAGCCAGGTGACTTGGCGGGTATTCTCACATCACTTGAGGAGAACGATGTGTTGTTTATCGACGAAATACACCGTCTAAGCCCGATAGTGGAAGAATATCTTTATTCGGCCATGGAAGACTACCGCATTGATATAATGATTGACAAGGGTCCGGGTGCGCGCTCGGTTCAGCTCACTCTTTCTCCGTTCACGCTTATAGGCGCAACAACGCGTAGCGGATTGCTCACATCTCCATTGCGTGCGCGATTCGGCATCAACTGCCATTTGGAATACTACGACCATCAGGTACTAGAGCGTATAGTGAAACGCTCGGCAAGGCTGCTCAATGTGCCGATTACCGATGAGGCCGCTCTTGAGATAGCATTGCGAAGCCGTGGAACTCCCCGTATAGCCAACGCCCTGTTGAGGCGTGTGAGAGACTTTGCACAAGTGAAGGGAGACGGCAAGATAGATACGGCCATAGCACGGTATGCTCTGAAGGCGTTGAATATAGACAAGTATGGACTTGACGAAATTGATAACAAGTTGCTCACAACGATTATCGATAAGTTCAAGGGAGGTCCTGTGGGACTTACTACAATAGCAACTGCATTAGGCGAAGATGCCGGAACAGTGGAGGAAGTTTATGAACCATATCTTATTAAGGAAGGTTTCATTAAGCGCACTCCTAGAGGTAGGGAAGTCACCGACCTGGCATATAAGCATCTGGGAAGAGAGCGGTTCTCCGATCAGGGAACATTGTTCTAATGCAAAAAGATAAAGGGGAGCGTAGATAATGGCAGGCTTGAAATCTTTGGCTAAGGATACCGTGATTTACGGGTTGAGCAGTATAGTGGGCAGATTCCTGAACTATCTGCTTGTGCCATTGTATACAGCCAAGCTCACCGTCGAGTCGGGCGGATATGGCATCATTACCAATGTCTATTCCTATACGGCATTGCTGCTTGTCATTCTTACATATGGAATGGAAACGGCGTTCTTCCGTTTCTCCAATAAAGAAGGAGTGGAGCCAAAGCGGGTATATTCTACAATCCTCATGTCGGTAGGGTTTACATCATTGCTTTTTGTGGCAATGGTTCTGATGTTCTTGAGACCAGTAAGCGATGCTATGGGCTATGCGTTACACCCCGAATATATAGGAGTGATGGCGGTAGTGGTGGCAATGGACGCTTTTCAGGCAATACCGTTTGCTTACTTGAGGCAACAGAAGAAAGCCGTTAAATTTGCTTCGCTCAAGCTGCTTTTCATTGTACTTAATATAGCGTTGAACCTGCTGTATTTTGTGCTGTTGCCCGAATTGTACAAGTCCAGTCCCGATATAGTGGGGTTGGTTTACAACCCGAATGTGGGGGTAGGATATGCATTCTTCCTTAATCTGGTGTGTACAGGGGTGGTTATGCTGTGCCTGCTTCCGGAACTGCGAGGTTTCAAGTATGTTTTTGACAAGGCACTGCTTCGCCAAATGCTCAGATACAGTATGCCTATACTGATACTTGGCATTGCCGGAATACTGAACCAAACGGCCGATAAGATTCTGTTCCCTTTCATTTACGAAGGCAAAGATGCTTCATCGCAGCTGGGTATATATGGAGCGGCGAGCAAGATTGCCATGATAATGGCCATGATTACGCAGGCGTTCCGTTATGCTTATGAGCCTTTTGTCTTCGGCAAGAGCCGTGATAATGACAATAAAGAAACTTATGCCATAGCAATGAAGTATTTTCTTGTGTTTACTTTGCTTGCATTTATTGTGGTGGTTGGTTATCTAGACTTAATAAAGTATATAATAGCGCCAGACTATTGGTCGGGACTGAAAGTGGTGCCTATAGTTATGGTGGCAGAGATAATGATGGGTGTGTACTTTAACTTGTCGTTCTGGTACAAACTTATCGATAAAACCATGTGGGGTGCAGTATTCTCGGGAGTGGGCTGTGCCGTTCTTGTGGCAGTGAATGTTATATTTGTTCCTGAGTATGGCTATATGGCATGTGCCTGGGGAGGTGTTGCCGGTTATGGTACTGCTATGGTGCTGTCTTATTTGGTGGGGCAGAAGAAATATCCTATTGCTTACCCTATGAAAGACATGACGGAATACATAATGGTTTCGGTAGTGGTTTATGCTATAATGGAATATGTTCAGGTTCAGAATATGTGGCTGGATTTAGCTTTAAACACATTGCTTATAGTTGTTTTTGTTGCGTTTGTTGTAAAGAAGGAGAAATTACTATTTGGAAAAATAATCAATCGCTTAAATGGTAAGAAGTTTTCCAAAACGAAAACTTGTTGATGAATTCTCGCATGTGAAAATCCAATTATGTATACTTTTGAGCTTACCTAAAAATAATAGAAATTCCAGAAGGATACAGACAGAGGTAAAGCGTAATGGCTGCGTATTGTGCTATAATGAATAAGAATCATGGCTGTATTCCTAGTGGACTTGGAGAAGACAAGGCGGTTCCAATAGAGGAAATCATGGAGCGCGTTACCGAGGAAGATTTCAATGTTACGCTTACGGGAGGCGACCCATGGTGGCAGGTGGAGATAATATTGCCGCTAGCCAAGGCTATTAAGGAAAATGGATACACCGTGTGGTGTTATACGGGCTTTACCTGGGAGGAAATTACGGCATCGGACAGGCTGTCTAGCATATTGCCGTGGATTGATGTTGTGGTTGAGGGACGCTTTGTGGAAGAACTTCGTGACATTTCTCTTCGGTTCAGAGGCAGTTCCAACCAGCGCATGATTCGTGTAGCCGAATCCCTTGCCAGGAATGAGGTGTGCTTGTATCAGTGAGAAAGTGAAACGGGGAAAATAAAACAGGAGCAGAAAAGTGAATGATTGCACTTCTGCTCCTGTTCTTATTGTATTCAGTCTAGGAATTTATAGGTATTTATCGCCGAATGCGGCCTTAACTTCGTTCACATAGAGCTTGATTTTCTGTTCTTCGCTCTTGGGGACTATAAGTACCACATCGTCGGCATCGGCGATGATGTAGTCTTTAAGGTGTGATGCAACGATGAGTTTGTCACCTTTTGCTGCTACGATACAGTCATTGCAGTCAAACAGCATTGCATTGCAGTTCTCGGTGACATTGCCTTCACGGTTCTTGGGAGAGTTGTCATAAAGTGCGCCCCATGTGCCTAGGTCGTCCCAGCCGAAGTCCACGCATTCCACATATACATTCTTAGCCTTTTCCATTACGGCAAAGTCGATAGATATGCCTGGACAAGAGGAGAAGTTCTTCTTTATGAAATCGTGCTCGCCGTCGGTAGCATAAACTCCTTGGCCCTTGTCAAACTGGATAGCGATGTCGGGAGCACATTCCTGCACAGCTTTGAGAATACTGTCGGCACTCCACAGGAACATTCCTGAGTTCCAGAAGAATTCGCCAGTTGACAGGAATACCTTAGCAAGTTCGACATCGGGTTTCTCGGTGAATGTTTTCACTTTGGAAATGGTGTCGCTGATACGGTCGCCTATCTGTATATATCCATAGCCGGTTTCAGGTCGGCTAGGCTTGATGCCGAGAGTGAGTAGCGCATCATTGTTGGCAATGAAATCAAAGCCTTTGTTGATGCACTGCTTGAATTCTTCGGTTTTCAGTACCAGGTGGTCACTAGGAGCTACCATTATTAGCGCATTAGGATTAAGCGCCTTAATGTGGTATGCAGCCCATGTGATGCAAGGAGCGGTATTGCGTCGTGCCGGCTCAAGCAGTATCTGTGACTTTTTCAATTCTGGCAGTTGCTCCTGAACAAGTGGAGCATATTGTTCGTTGGTGAGAATTATAACATTCTCTGGAGGAACAAGATCTTTTGTGCGATCATAGCTCATTTGCAGTAAAGTGCGGCCAGTTCCAAAGAAATCGATGAATTGTTTAGGAGCGTGAGCCCTGCTATAAGGCCAGAAACGGCTGCCTACTCCACCGCACATGATTACGCAATATCTATTGCTAATATCCATAGCTTACATTTAGTTTATAAGGTTATTAATAATGCTAAGATAAGAATAAAAATGACATCTTCCAACTGAAATAGATAAAATGTACAATAAAAACAATTAGAGATGAAGTTTGTACAGCACATACCTCATCTCTAATCATATTTGTTTTTATTTAAGATTTATCAACCTACTTTACAGCCTGGCTTCACTTCGCCTTGTGGACCTATTACAACCAGACTTCCGTCGGCATTTTCGGCACTTAGAATCATGCCTTGAGATTCTACGCCTTTGAGCTTGCGAGGTTCAAAGTTGGCGATAAAGCACACTTCCTTGCCTACAAGGTCTTCGGGCTTGTAGTATTTTGCGATACCGCTCACGATAGTGCGGCCGCCCATGCCGTCGTCAATTTTGAATTTCAAAAGTTTGTCGGCCTTAGGCACTTTTTCGCATTCAAGTACCTTGCCTACGCGGATATCCACCTTGCAGAAATCGTCAAACGATACTACAGGAGCTACAGGTTCTGGGGTGAAACTGTTCACTTCGTTTTCTTTCTTGATGCGTTCTAGACGAGCTGTTTGTGCATCGATTTCGGCATCTTCGATTTTTTCGAATAGAAGTTGAGGCTCGCCAAGGGTGTGACCAGCAGGAAGCAGGTCGATTTTTCCTAGGTTAGCCCAGTCGAAACTTTCAAGGTTGAGCATTTCGCGCAGTTTTTTGCTGCTGAATGGCAAGAATGGCTCAAATGCGATTGCAAGGTTGGCAACCAGCTGAAGCGCAAAGTTAAGGATTGTCTGAACGCGTGGCATATCGGTCTTTGCCAGTTTCCATGGTTCAGTATCTGCAAGATACTTGTTACCGATTCGCGCAAGGTTCATTGCTTCTTTCTGTGCATCGCGGAACTTGAAGTTGTTAAGCAGTTTTTCCACCTCTTCTTTTACTCCCGAGAATTCTTTAAGCGTTTCGCGGTCGTAGTCGGTCAATTCACCTGCTTCGGGCACAATGCCGTTGAAGTACTTCTTGGTGAGCTGAAGGGCACGATTTACGAAGTTGCCGTATATAGCTACAAGTTCGCTGTTGTTGCGAGCCTGGAAATCTTTCCATGTAAAGTCGTTATCCTTAGTTTCTGGAGCATTGGCAGTGAGAACATATCTCAATACATCTTGCTTGCCAGGGAAATCAACAAGATATTCGTGCAGCCACACAGCCCAGTTGCGTGAAGTTGAAATCTTGTCGCCTTCAAGGTTGAGGAATTCATTGCTAGGCACATTGTCTGGCAATATGTAGCTGCCTTCGGCCTTAAGCATTGTTGGGAACACTATGCAGTGGAACACGATATTGTCCTTGCCTATGAAGTGGATAAGTCGAGTGCTTTCGTCCTTCCACCACTTTTCCCAGTCGTTAGGAAGAAGTTCCTTAGTGTTGCTTATGTAACCGATAGGAGCATCAAACCACACATAAAGCACCTTTCCTTCGGCTCCTTCGACAGGAACAGGAATACCCCATTCCAAGTCGCGTGTAACGGCGCGTGGACGAAGTCCTGCATCTAGCCAACTCTTGCATTGTCCGTATACATTGCTGCGCCATTCTTTGTGGTCCTCAAGAATCCATTTTTCTAGCCAGCCTTGGTAATCGTTCAGAGGCAAGTACCAGTGAGATGTATTTCTTTTTACCAAAGGGTTGCCTGTAAGAGCATTCTTTGGGTTGATGAGTTCATCGGGAGAAAGGGTGCTTCCGCACTTTTCGCATTGGTCGCCGTAAGCGCCGTCGGCATGGCAACGAGGGCATTCTCCCACGATATTGCGGTCGCTAAGGAATTGCTTAGCTTCTTCGTCATAGTACTGCTCGCTTTCCATTTCCACGAACTTGCCGTCTTCGTAAAGTTTGCGGAAGAAGTCGCTGGCGTGCTTGTGGTGAGTCTCGGAAGTCGTACGGCTGTAAATGTCGAATGAAATACCGAAATCGGCAAAAGCCTGCTTGATGATAGAATGGTAACGGTCTACCACATCTTGCGGTGTGCAGCCTTCTTTCTTGGCACGGATAGTTACAGGAACACCGTGTTCGTCACTACCTCCCACATGAAGCACTTCTTCGCCTTTAAGGCGCAGGTAACGCACATAGATATCGGCCGGAACATATACGCCTGCCAAGTGTCCTATGTGAACAGGACCGTTGGCGTAAGGAAGAGCCGTAGTCACTAGTGTGCGTGCAAATTTCTTTTCCATATATATATTTGAGTTGTTATCTTATGATAATTAAAAGTTTATGCAAAGTTAGCACACTCTGCCCGAAATAGAAAATAAACCACGGTGTTTTTAAAGCGATAGTATTTGTTCGCCATGTGTTTTTGTCTTAATTTCTTTCGGAAGGAACACTTTTTCAATCACGCCATTCTCATCAATGATGAATGTGGTGCGGAAAGTTCCCATATATTTGCGGCCGTACATGCTCTTCTCTCCCCACACACCCATCTCGGAAACGAGTTTCTTTTCGGTATCGGCGATTAGCTGGAACGGAAGACTGTGCTTTTCGATGAATTTGCGGTGTGAAGCCTCGCTGTCAACACTCACGCCTATCACCTCATAGCCTTTAGCCTTCAGTTCGGAATAATTGTCGCGCAGACTGCAAGCTTCGGCTGTGCAGCCAGAAGTATTGTCTTTAGGGTAGAAATATAGTGCTATCTTCTTGCCAGCAAACTGGCTAAGGCGTATTTCTTCTCCATTCTCGTTCACTCCCAGAATCTCGGGAGCCTTATCTCCTATATTCATAAAAATCGTTTTATAGTTAATTTGTTTTATTCAGTTATAGTCACCTCCCAATATCCTTTTTTGTTGCTTCCAATGCGCTTAATGATATCAGCACTTTTAAGCAAAGAAATATGTTTGCGTATCATGCGGTCGCTAGTTCCTAATCTTTCTCCAAGGGCAATAGCGCTTGCGTGAGGGTCTTGCATGATTAGTCGCAGTACATTCCAAGTACTATCTGAGAAATCGGGAAAATCGTTAAGTAGTTTATTAGGAACTTTATTAGGAACTTTATTAGGAACTTTGCATTTAGAGCAGTTTCCTTTATGTCTTTTGATAGTGTTTAATATCTCGTTAAGCATAAAGTCAATGAACGGACTGCAATCGTTTTTCTTAGAACTTTCGTTTATTGCATCGTAGTATTGTTGTTGATTAGCATATACAAGATTCTCAATAGGTAAATATTCAAAAATAGGGTGCAATTTACCTAATATTAATGATTGCCATAATCTTCCTATTCGTCCATTGCCATCGCTGAACGGGTGAATAAATTCAAATTCATAATGAAATACGCAACTGCGAATGAGCAAATGGTCTTTAGATGATTTCAGCCAGGAGAATAATTCGTCAATGAGCAAAGGAACTCTTTGTGCTGATGGAGCTAAATGAATACATTCGTTGCCATTAAAAACTCCTACGCTTCCTTTTCGAAACATTCCTGCATCATCGCTGAGAGCTTCCATCATAACGCCATGGGCTCTAAGAAGGTCTGAGACTTTGAACGGATTTAGTGAGCGATATAAGTCGTAAGTTTTTATTGCGTTTTTAACCTCTTGAATTTGTCGAGTAGGTGCAAAAACTTGTTTTCCTTCAATAATATCACTTACCTGATCTTCCGAAAGTGCATTCCCCTCTATTGCCAGAGAGCTATGAATCGTTTTAATGCGGTTAGCTTTGCGCAATTTCAACCCATCTGATTGCTCAAGCCTGATGGCATATCGTTCAATTTGTGCTGAGATTTCAGCAATTAAGCTGATTGCTTCGGCACTTATAGTGAATGGAGGCGTATAACGGGTGTTCATATTATGCAATAGTTTAGATATAACTATATTATGAATGCAAATTTATTGAAAAACGGGGGAATAATCAACCTTATAGGGAATATGCGGGATTTTTTAGTTACAAATTTATCAAAAACACTAATCGGCGAAGAATTCTTTTGGTTTTGTTGGATAGAAATAATTATAGAGAGAGCCGAAAGATTTAAATTGTTTTCATTATCTTTGTGGAAATAATTTGTGATTTTGAATATGAAACGATTGTTATTCTCTTTCGTGAGTGTGATGGTGCTGTCGTTTGCGCTGATGGCACAATCCAAGAAAGTTCAGGTGATTCTGGTTCCCGATCATGCCGATGCTTTGTATAAGGTGGGTGAGCCTGTGAAAATGAAGGTGATTGCGCTTGATTGCGGTTTGGCGCTGAATGATGTAGTGGTGGATTATGAGGTGAGTGAAGATCTCATGCCAGTACACGCTAGCAAGCAAGTGAAATTGAAAGGCAACGAAGCCTCAATAAATGTGGGTACGATGAAAAAATCGGGATTCCTTCGCGTGAAGGCTTCGGTAAAGCACGAAGGCAATACCTATTATGCATTGAAGACGGTGGGTTTTGAACCTGAAAAACTGATGCCGTATTCTGTTGCGCCAACCGATTTTGATGAGTTCTGGAATAGCGGACTTGAGCAGTTGGGCAAGGTAGAACTTCGCCCCAAGATGGAACTGCTTCCCGATAGGTGCAATGACAAGGTAGATGCTTATCATATATCCTACGGAAATATCAACAACACAAGAATGTATGGTCTGTTGACCATTCCTAAGGGCGAAGGCAAGTATCCTGCAATCTTGCGATTGCCTGGAGCAGGAGTGGCCGAGAAGACAGGTGATATAGCTCATTCAGAGCAAGGCGTGATTATTCTGGAATTAGGTATTCACGGGATACCTGTAAACATGAAGGGCAGCGTGTATGCCGATTTGGACAGAGGCGCACTAGCAGGATATGATGCGTTCAACAACAATAACAAGTACTCATATTTTTATCGCCGTGTATATTTGGGTTGCGTTAAAGGAATAGACTTCCTGCAATCATTGCCTCAGTGCAATGGTGTAATAGGAACTATAGGCGGAAGCCAGGGCGGTGCGTTGTCAATAGTAACATCTCGCCTTGATAGCAGGGTGAAGGCTACTGCGATTTATTTCCCTGCTATATGCGATCAGGAAGCATACATTCATGGCCGTGCAGGCTGCTGGCCACATCTGTTCAAGAATGAAGCCAATAGAACTAAGGATAAAATAGATACAATGCGTTATTATGATGCGTCTAATTTTGCCAAGGGGTTGAAAGCTCCTGTTTTCTATGCCTTCGGCTATAACGACCTTTCATGTCCTCCTACGGCTACTTATGCAACATATAATTCTATCACTGCGCCTAAGCAGCTGTCGGTAGGAGAGGATACCGGTCACTGGCTCTATCCCGAACAGATAAAGGCAATGTGGAATTGGCTTATAGAAGAATTGAAGAAACATTAGAATTATGGAAATAGCCTTGCTGATATTCGCAATATTGTGTGCTGTGATAGGTGTGGCTGGCTGTATATTGCCTGCTTTGCCTGGTCCGCCGCTCACCTATGCGGGAATGCTGTTCCTGCACTGGAGCGGTTATGTTCACTTTTCAACAACAGCCTTAATAGTTTGGGGACTTGTTATGGTTGTAGTAACGGTAGTGGATTTCTTCATCACTCCGATGATGACTCGAAAATTCGGTGGAAGCAAAGCCGGAGGCTGGGGAGCATTGATAGGTATGTTTGTCGGATTCTTCATTGCATTCCCCATAGGACCGTTATTGGGACCTTTTGTTGGGGCATTGATAGGAGAGAAGATGTTCTGCAAGAAAGATACGGCTTCGGCTATACATGCCGCTTTCGGAGCGTTTCTTTCATTCTTTGTGGGAATAGGAATAAAACTTTTTGTGTGCATGGGCATGATAATCCATGCTATATATCTGGTATTCTAACGAATCCATTCGTTAAGGACAAGAGGTTTCTTGTTCTTGAAGTACAGCGCGGTCATGGCATTAATGATGTCATGGCCGTGATTGCTATTGGTAAAATACACAAGATAAGAATCGCGCTCAGGCAAGAGAACAAATAGAGCCTTGAAAGTGCTGTTGTTTCCCCAGTGCCAAAGCACTTTGCCAAGTTCGGGGGAGTGCTCGGTGCCTAGCCCCATAGCCCACGCTATGTGGTTGTCGCATTCCCGATGCTTTCCTGCATATCTCACAGCGTTCCCTGTTGAAGGAGTGAACATCAGTTTTTCCATTTCATCGGACAATCCTTCTCCGTTAAGGAGAGCGTCAAGGAACTTGGCATAATCGCTCGCGCAGGAACGCAATGTGTATCCCACATTGGCACGAGGATGCTTTCCCTTGCCTTTGTTCTCGCCTTTAGCATTGAATCCGTCTACGGCTAATGTGTCATAGCAGCCTTTCCACTCATATGAAGAACGGCTCATGCCTAGCGGACCGAATACCTCTTCTCTTGCAATCTCATCAATGCCCTTTCCCTTTATCGCTTCCACTGCTCGTTGAAGGAATGCAAATCCTTCGCCTGAGTATCCGAAGCAAGAATCCACTGCGTGAATAAAGTCTATTGTTGAAGTTGGCCATTTAGTTGAAGAAGGACTTGCGCTCCAGTTTGGCAACCCGGTTCGGTGGGTCAGCACCATCTTTGCAGTGAGTTTGCGTGCATTTGCCTTGTCGGCAAAACGGTCAATGTCGGTATACAGGTGCAGCGGTTTGTCCAGGTCAATTTCTCCTCTATCGGCAAGGCGCATGACGATATAGGCAAACACAACCTTGCTTAAAGAGGCTGCCTGAAAAATTGCCGTATCGGGGAGTTCGGTCTTAGTGGGATAGAATTCAGCATTTGCCACTTGGAAAAAGAACGCTTTGCCGTCGATTTTACCGGCAACTTGTATTAGTGGGATATCGTGTGCGCTTATTATCTTGGCAACAGAGTCGCTTGTCCATTCATTAAAGTCCTTGCTGGTAGGGACTGTTTTAGTGGAACTGCAGCCTGTAAAGCATATCATTGATAAGATAAGAAGAGCCGTATGTAGTAAAAAAACAGTTTTCTTCATTTTTAATTTGTTAGCAACTGCAAAGTTACGCTTTTATTCAGTGAGTTTATTACTTTGGTGCTGTAAATGTCCGTAATTCACAGTTTCTTCTGCGGCTAGACGAGGGGAATTTTCACACGCAGGCGTGTCGTAGGTTTTCTCTTTAGGCTTCCCATAGTTCTCAAGCAGGATAGTGTTTAGTGTGAGTTCCAGACCTTTTAGAGTCGTTTCTCTCACTTTCGGTTTTAATTGGCATTCCCATATTATTATCGTGTGCCAGCCGAGCAAGCGCAGTTGTATTCGTTTTTTCATGTCCCGTTCTCGGTTCATGTCCACTTTGTGTTTCCAGTATTCGGTATTGGTTTTTGGCGTAGTGTTCAGTTTGCAGTCTTCATGCCCGTGCCAGAAGCAGCCGTTGATGAAAATGACTGTACGATATTTCCTCAGCACAATATCGGGAGTCCCGGGCAGGCGTTTGACATTCACACGGTATCGGAACCCGCGACCGAACAGGTACCGGCGCACAAGCAATTCAGGCTTCGTGTTTTTGCTACGAATCCGTGACATGCACTTGTGCCGCTGTTCAGGAGTCATTCTGTCTGCCATGCAAGCTGTATTGTATCTAGATGCTGCAAAAATACATATAATATTGCAAGTGCCGTTAAAGAAAATATTTTTTCTTTTGTAGGGGTTGTGATTGTTACGAATGTTTGTTACCTTTGAGGTAAATTAAATTTATATAGCGATGAAGAAATTACTTTGGACAATAGTTTTGGTGATGGCTGTAGGCGGTTTGTGGTATTCTTACCAAGACAAGACTCCTGCTGCAGAGGCTCCTGCCGCTGAACCGGTAGTGGATACATTGACAATCTCTGAAAAGACAGAACTTGCAGAAATCTCAATGGATTCGGTAGCAGAACCAGCAGATTCTGTTGTGAAAGCCGACTAAGAAAGTGTTTGGAATCTGCGTAGCTACGGTTTCGCAGAACTAAAACTAAAACAATTTCAGAAAGATGCCGCTTACGGAAAAGGAGTTCGGGTGGTTGCACGAGTTTCTCGATAGAGAGGCTGCACGCATCAATCACCCTGATTTTATATTTAATGATCCTGTGCAGTTCCCGCGCAGGTTTGAACGCTTGCAGGATATCGAAATAGTGTCGTTTCTTTCGGCTGCTATCGCTTGGGGGAAACGCAAGATGATATGCGATAACTGCGAGAAGATGCTCCGTATAATGGAGAATAATCCTTATGACTATGTTATGGAGGAAGCCTATGAGGATCTTCCCGACATAAATATTCACCGCACATTCTTTGCACGGAACTTCAAGTATATGCTTCGCGGTTTCCGTACCCTTTACATTAAGCATGGCTCGATGAATGCTTTTGCTGCATCTATCGGTGCAGGCAAGCATGAAACTCCGTCGTGGTATCTTGTGGAAAAACTTCAAGATGTGTTCAGCGAGGCAAACGGAGGGGCTACTGACTCTCAGTGTCTGCCCACTCAATTACGGAATACGGCATTGAAGCGTATAAATATGGCGTTGCGTTGGCTTGTGCGCAACGACGGCATTGTGGACATGGGAGTGTGGGACTGCATTAAGCCGTCACAACTGTATATCCCTCTAGATGTTCATGTGGGCAATACGGTAAGAGCTCTAGGCTTGATAGAGCGTAAGGCAAATGATAAGCGCACTGTGCTTGAAGTTACCGAAATCCTGCGCCGAATGAATGCCGATGATCCTGTAATATATGATTTTGCTCTTTTCGGCATAGGTATTGGCGACAAGTATCTGGGCCTAAAGGTGGAGTAGCCTATTTAAAGAAATACCGTCCTTTTTTCTGTGTAGCATGAGCATACTCGATTGCTCTAGTCGGGCATCGGTGAATGCACGCCAGGCACATGGCGCAGTTGCCGTGCCATTGAGGTGTGGAATTGCCGTTCATGGTGATGTTCTGCATAGGGCAATTATTCACGCATGCTCCGCAATGCGTACATTTGTCGGGAGATACGGCAAATTTCTTGTCACTCATGCTGTAACGGCTGAACCAAGGGTAGATAACGCGCGACTTGATCCAAGCCATAGCTCCTTTCACCACATCTATTTTGTGGGTGTGCAGCTTTATCTCATGGGCGATGCTTTCTATACGGCCTATTGCGTTAGACTTTTTCTTTTCTTCAAGTTCCTTGCTGTCGATATCAAATCCTGGCAGAAGAATGTAGTTGTTTGGCATCTGTATAGAATACGCCGCATTGCAAGTGATATTGCCTAAAGCTTTTTTCCAGATATCAACCGATAGACCGATGTCGTCGCCACAAGTGGTAACCATATAGCAGAATGTATTGCTGCTGTAATTGTTGAACTTGATGCGCTTTACAAATTCTACCATTACTGGAGCAGGTCCCCATGAGTAAGTGGGGAAAACGAATCCTATCGACTCGCCTTCCTCGAGAGTGTATTCGTATTGCCGAGAAGCGAATGCTTCCGACACGGCAATGAGTTTTTCTCCTAGCAACTCAGCCAATGTTTTTGCCGCCCAACGGCTATTACCTGTACCAGAAAAGTAGAATATCATATAATTAGAACTTTATCAATACAATAATCCGAATTGCCACAATGGCAACACATTCATATAACCAGTTTCTATATCATCTTTTACCACAAAAGCATTATCAACACCTTGTATTTGCTTTTGTTTTTTATTCTTCCCTCCTACTTCAAATGTGTTATCGCCAACCTTAAGATCTGCCACACTAGAAGTAATCACATCATTTGCGATTCTTACCTGATTAATGAAGAATGATTCTCTGATATTTCCTGTATCGTTTAAAAAGTGCACTATTTGCTCTCGCTAGATTCTGCAAGCATAATAGCCAGCTCCTAACCTCTTACTGTTATAAGTGTTGCTCCGAAACCGTATTCGCGGAAACTGGCATCTTGAGCTTCGCAGCGTGGATATTTGCGCTTGAGCTCGTCAAGGATAGCCTTGCGCAGAACGCCTTCCCCTTTGCCGTGAATGAACACAATCTTTGCGCCTTTGCGGTTTATATTCTCATTCATTGTTTTGCGGAACTCATCAAGCTGAACTTCTAGCATATCCTTGTTGGAAAGTCCGGCAGTGGTATCCAGGAGTTCGTTGATGTGCAAGTCACATTCTATGATTTCACCCATCTTAGGCTTTTCGGTTTTCTTTACAGGAGTGCGTGCAGGTCGAAAATCCTGGTGGCGTTTCTCTTTCATTGCCCTTTCCAGGTCGGCACTGTCAATAGTCATCATGCGGGCAGGCCGGTCGTTCTTTACGATATCCAGTGATATCACTGGCGAATCGAAGTACTCGTTCTCGTGGAAGCAGTGCATTTTGTAGAACTTAGTGGTGTTAAGTCGTAGTTCCACAAGAGCAGGGTTCTTGAGCTTGAATCCTTTTTCCTGCTTGAAGGCAATGTATTGAACTGCAACGCGGTCCATATGAGTGAGCAGGCTATGGTCAAATTCCTCTATATGCACTTGAATGTTTGGCTCCACGATATCGTGGTAGCGTGTCACCCACTCGTCGTCGGAGTCGCTCCGTGTCATATAGGAAAAATACAGATAGTAGTTGCTGTCGTTTACCAGGTAGGCGTCAAATGAGGTTGTGTTGAGATGCTTTATTTCTCTTGGCTCATAGGCAAGCACAATGTTAAGCGTGTCGCCTTCTTTAGTCTCGATGACGGGCGCTGGCTTAGGCGCTTCGGTTACAATCTCTTTAGACGGAAGGGGAGCGATAGGCTTGTCGTAGGCTGTAGGTTTGGGTTTAGCCGATTCCACTACTATGCATTCGCGTAGCAGTGCCGGTTGTTCGAAACCGTCTTCATCTTCAACATAAGCCATGTTATCCACTATTCTTGTGATGCGTCCTCCGCCAGTCTGGTTGAGGAATCGCACTATATCGTTTACTTGTGCCATATAAGGGGTTTCTTGTTTTGTTAAATTGTTACTTCTCCGCAAAGCGAATAAGAAAGGTATTTCTTTACATTCTCGGCAGGTAATCCCATGCCGAAGAGATACATCATCTTGGTGATGGCTGCTTCTGATGTGATGTCGTGTCCGCTCACCACGCCTGCTCGTGCCAGGCAGTCGCCAGTGACATAGCGTGTGCTGTGAATGCCACCATTAACGCATTGTGTCACATTGAGTATCACAATGCCTCGCTCAACGGCATCATGCACGGCATCGGTAAACCACTTGTCGGTAGGGGCGTTTCCTGCGCCGTAGGTCTTGAACACGATACCTTTTATGTCGGGTGTGTGCAGAATGTGATTGAGAATCTTTTCGCTTATCCCTGGATACAGGTCTACAAACATCACATTGGTATCCATATTGTGCCTTACCTTAAGCGGCCGTTTTGACGGAACGCGATAAAGCGATTCTTCATTGAAATGAATTCCTAAACCGATTTTTGCCAGTGGAGGATAGTTGTTGCTCTTGAACGCATTGAAGTTGTCGGCACTCATCTTGGTGCTTCGGTTTCCGCGCCACAGGTAGTTCTCGAAAAGTATTGCCACTTCTTGCACCATGGGTTCGCCTTGGGCATCGCGTGCGGCAGCTATCTGAAGCGAGGTGATGAGGTTCTCTTCACCATCGGTACGCACTTCGCCGATAGGCAACTGCGAACCAGTAATAATCACTGGCTTGTGCAGATTCTCCAGCATGAAACTTAGAGCCGATGCCGTGAATGCCATAGTGTCGGTGCCATGAAGAACCACGAATCCGTCGTAGGCATCATAATTCTCTTCTATAGCTACTGCAATATCCCGCCAGTGAGCAGGCGACATGTTTGAACTGTCAATGGGCGGATTGAACTGAATGTTGTTGATGATGTAGTCCAGTTTTTTTATCTTAGGTACATTGTCAATAAGATGCGTGAAGTCGAATGGCTCAAGTGAGCCAGTCTCGTTGTTCTCAATCATGCCTATGGTACCTCCGGTGTAGATTATAAGAATCTTCGGGCGTGAACTGTCAATATGATGCGTTGATGTAGCCATAAAATGTAATTTGCATGGTTTAGGAATACAAAGTTAATAACAAAAACGCATTATCTGCTAGCAAAATGATAAAAATACTAAAGTGTAAAGTTAATTTTTATGTACCTTTGCGAGTATGAAAAGAATAAGAAAGACTACGATAGAAGACCTGCCTGCAGTGATGCCTGTCTATGCAGCTGCGCGTGAATTCATGGTGAGAACCGGGAATCCCGATCAATGGATTAACGGATACCCTGCCGAGAGCGATATACGCCGCGATATAGATGCGGGCTGTCACTATGTGATAGAGCATGACGATGGTGATATCGTAGGCGCTTTCATGTTCCGTATAGGCCACGATGCTACCTACGATGTGATAGAGCGTGGAGCCTGGCTAGATGATGAGGATTACGGAGTGGTTCACCGCCTGGTGTCTTCAGGCCGTTGCAACGGCATTTCCGATATATGCTTTGACTATTGTTTCTCGAAAGTTAAAAATATACGCGTCGACACGCATAAGGAAAACAAGATGATGCAGCAGGCACTGATGCGCTACGGATTCATTTATTGCGGTATTATTTATTGTCATAACGGTACGCCCCGACTAGCCTTCCAAAAATCATTGTAAAAATATTGCTAATCCAAAAAAT
>JAFOXR010000031.1 GCA_017391675.1 Muribaculaceae bacterium | reverse complement strand
CGAAATGGCAACTAGTGACATTGCAATAACATGTAGAATTTTAATCATATTTCCAAAAGTTATATATTACATATTAGATATATTTCCTCATACTAAATTATTATTCCTTAAATAATTACAAAAGTAGGCATAATGAGATTGTTTTTTACCCCCCCGAGTTAAATTTTGTTAATTCCGTAAAGGTTTAAAGGAAGGATTGTTATTGTCAAGCCCTCTATCCTTTCTATCATAAAGAACAACAAGCATTTGAAATTCAGGTCAAGGCTTTGCGCACATATATTGATATATAAAATGCATCTTTTTTGAAAAAAATATCTATCTTTGTGAAAACTAAATTTAGATAGAATAATAAATCATGGAAAAGAAACTTAAGAAATCAGCAACTAACAAAAAAATTGCCGGCGTGTGCGGCGGACTAGGTGAATATTTCAACTTAGACCCTGTAATTTTCCGTGCAATCTTCCTTATCCTTCTTATTGGTGCAGGTTCAGGTGTCATTGCATACTTGATTCTTGCTTTGGTAATGGGAAAAGCTGAATAATTCATTCTTATTTTACCACAAAGGGTTGTGTCAATTGTTTTTGATGCAGCCCTTTATAGTTTGTGCTCTTACGCATTTCAACCATGAAATACTTTTATCACTGCAACACTCCGATAGGAATAGTCACGCTTGCTTCCGACGGAGAATGTCTTACAGCACTATGGTTTGAAGCGCAGAAAAACTACGCTTCTGGTCTATCCAGCAACGCACAATATTCCGATCTCCCCATTTTCATGAAAACTGCTGAATGGTTGGAGTATTACTTTCATGGCACGCCACCTGAGGAGATGCCTCCAATAAAGTTCATCGGCACTCCATTCCAAATTGCGGTGTGGAAAGCCTTACTTAAAATTCCTTACGGACACACAACTACCTACAAAGCCATTTCCAACGAAGTAGCCCGCGCTATGCTCCGTCCCGCAATGTCAGCACAAGCTGTCGGTGGAGCTATCGGCCGAAACCCTATAAGCATTATCGTACCATGCCACCGCGTGATAGGCAGTAACGGCAAACTCACAGGCTATGCAGGAGGCTTAGAGCGCAAACTTTACCTGCTCCAACACGAAGGCCGCACTATCCTTTGATTCTAAATTCGCATAAAAAAAGCGGTGCGCCAATATGACGCACCGCCTTGAATGCTATTTCTTGGTTAATCTATTATTTCACTAGAACCTTTACAGCCTTGTTGCCACGCTTGCATACATAAATGCCTGCAGGCATGTTTTCTGCATTTACTTCTACACCTTGCAAGTTGTAGTACTTAGCAGCTACATTAGCATCGGCAGCAACTTCATTGATTGCAGAACCAGCAACCTTTGCAACAGTATAAGTAACATTAGCAACTTCACCAGATACTGCATAAGCTGCAGTTCCAAGGAATCCACCATCAGCAACAACTGCACTCTTTACGGCCTTGTCGTCGCTCATTGTAACGGTACCGTCAGCAGCAACATAAGCAGTAATGCCTTCAATTGGCTTACGGTCGCTCAATGCTTCTGAATAACCGCTCAACACCACATCGTTTCCTAGCAAGCCCATGCCAACAAACACTTCGCCGTTATCGGTTCCATTTCCTTCTTCTACACCGCTCATTGCAGTCCAGTTCACTGTCAAATCAGCAGCTTTCAATGAAGCTACGAAAATGTCGCCATGACCCTTAACAGCCTTCTCATTGTCAAATGCCAAGTTTGAGTGAGCAATACCAGCTACATATACATTATCTCCAGCAACTGCTATTTTTTCAACAGCATCTTTATTTAGATTGCCTGTAGATTGAGTATAAATCTTTGAAACTTTCACAGTCTTATCAGCGATATTGACAGCAGCAACAACTGTCGCATATTCAATAACGCCTTCGTCAGTCATAGAGAAAGAATTTTCTTCTTCAGTAGTACCAATCTTAATAGTTTGAGTTCCGCTCACAATAGCCGATGCATAAAGTACGCCATCGTTTACATCAAAAGCAACTGATGTTGTGCTTTCATTATTTGCTGTTACACCGCCTTTAACGCTTGTTGAGAATAGGACTTCTGCATTTTCAAGTTTTGCTGCATCTAGTGTAAATACACTACAGCTAGCAAGGTCGGCAAACATCCAGCCTTCAACATTCTGATATGCAGCATCAAGTTTCACTTCACCGATTGTTGTAGAACCTGTATACAAAGCTCCTACATATAGTTTACCATCAGCAACTTCAAGGTTTGAAATCTTGAAATAGATGCTTTCATCATACCAGGCAAAGCCCATAATTGATTCTGCAGTAGCCTTATCTGCTGCTACACCTGGCAATATTGAAGGAACGAATGGCACTACAGCCTTCAATGCGCCTTCTGCATCATACTTTGCGATGAAAGCTGCCTTTTGTCCTTCAGAATAAGCACCGAATTCATCTTTATAACCTGCGATTACTGTACTGTTTTGTTCATCTGCACCTGCAAATGTCACTTCATCAGCCAATGTACCTGCAACATACACATTACCTTCAGCATCGGTAGTAATTGCTGTCACTGTAGCAGCACCAGCGATAGTTACAGCCCATGCCGACATACCCTTGTCGTCATACTTAGCAACATAAGAGCTTACACCTACAGGAGTCACAACACTTGGGCAGAATCTAAAGCCTTCTCCCGACACGATACCTGCTACATAAGTTTCTCCGCCTGCAGTAAATGCCATTTCATTAGCATAATTCACATCTTCTGCACTGGCTACACTATAAATAGTGTTTTCCCACACTTGTGTGGTTGCTGGTACAGCTGCACTTGCTGACATCATTGCAGCTACACCTAGGATTGAAAGTACAATTCTTTTCATATCTTTCAGTTTTAATTGTTAATATAATTGTTTTTTATCTTTAGTTTGCCAAATTTGGATTTGCTTCTATTGCTTCGGCTGGAATGCGTATTGTGTAGCGTTCGTCACCTTCTTCAAGCACATATTCTTCTCCCTTGAATGTCTTAACGATGCGAGGTTGTGTTGTGCGGCGCAAGTCAAACCAACGATGTCCCTCAAACGCCAATTCTCTAGCTCGCTCGTCATAAATTTCCTGAAGCAGATCTTCGCTAGTCATTTCATTCACACTCTTCATCTTTGCTGCATAAGCCGACGCATTATATCTTGCCTGTTGCAAAGTCAACAGCTGAGTGCGTGCCTCATCAAGTCCATTTTCAGTTCCTCCCTGCAAAGCTGCTTCGGCTGCATTAAGGTACATTTCGCCCACTCTCACTGTACAGCTGTACTGGTTGCTACCACCCTTAAGCAAATCAACTTTTGAAGCAGTAATCTGCTTATAATACTTATTCTTGCGCAAGTCGCCTGTACCATACATCTTAAAGAATGCAGGAGCAACCTTCATGGCACGAGCATACTGAGCGCTCATAACTTCCTCAAGCGACACTATACTTTCTACCGATCTATAATCGGAAGGCAGCATCTTAGCTACATCGGCAAGCTCGCTCTTCACTGCAAGAACCGACTGAGCTGCTTTATACGCGCCACTCCAGTCACCCATATACAAGCACACTCTTGAACGGATTGCATCTACGCTTAATGTGGTGAAGCGATAGTTTAGTCCTGTTTCCCACGAATCCACATTAAGATAATCTTCAGCCGATTCCAAATCGTCGAGAATAGAAGCATACACTTCGGCAACGGTGTTGCGTGACAATGTGTTTTCTGTATCACTGTCAAGTTTCAACGGTACAGCCTTAGTTGCTGCCGGATCACATTTTGTATAAGCCGGTGCATGAAGATTCACAAGGATAAAGTGCATATAGGCTCTAAGCATATAAGCCTCTCCCACCATTTGTCTTATTTCCTCACTCGTTCCATTCTCTATCATTGACTCCGATTCTATCACATAATTGGCAATAAACAGCACATGATAGAACTGGCGCCACTTGAATGTAGCGGTATTCTCCGATGCAGCATAGTCATTCCATATCCATATATCCTTATAGGAGTTAAGGTCATTGGCAGCCATTGTGCCGTCCATAAGCATCTCGTCACTTCTGAACGATGCCAGACCACGGTCATCGGAAACGGTGGCATAGGCTTCGGCGATCAATGCACGGAACTCGTCGGCAGTGGTAGGTATCACCTTTCCCACTGGCTTAATGTCAAGAAAACTGTCGCAGCTGCTCATAAGTACAAGCAGACCAAGAAGTATTGTTGATATCGTGTTCTTTCTCATGTTTCTTAATCTTTTAGAATCCAACATTTAGACTGAATGTATAAGATTTAGGTATAGGTTGCGCAAATTGGTTTCCCATTGTTTCTGGGTCAAGATAATTATCATAATTGCAACCGAATACCAACAAGTTACGAGCCTCAAACGCTACTACTGCGTTCTTCACTCCTATTCTTGAAAGCCATTGTTTTGGAATATTGTATCCCAGGCGGATATTCTGCAATCTCACATGGTCAGAACGCTTCACCCATGTATCCATCATTGAATACAGGCTGAACTCTGAATACTGAACATATTCCGACTGTCTCTTTCCTTCCACTAGCAAAGCAGGCAATGTGCTTGACGAGTTGCTTGGAGTCCAGCGGTTGAGGATATCGCGATTGGTATTCATACCACGGTCAAATATCGTATTTGAATAAGATGGCGTAACGCGAGAGTACATCAGCAGATTGAATGCAAAGTTAAGTGACAAGTCAAATTGCTTGTACTTGAATGTATTGATGAAACCGCCAGTAATAAGCGGATCACCCGAACCTATATATGAATACATGTTGCGCTGTTCTTCAGCCGATAGCATGCTAGCCCCCGCACCATTAAGTTTCAATAATTCGGCAGCAGTCACAGCCTCGCCGTCTTTGTTAAGGAACAACGGATAACCTTCGTCATCAAGACCTGCTGTCTTATAAGCAAAGATTGAATTAACCGGGTGTCCTTCACGCGAAGGTGTAGTCTGATTCGATGGTACTGTTTCCTGCAGCACAGTATTTTCATTATATGCTATATTGAAATTGGTAGTCCAGGTGAAATCCTTAGTTGAAATGTTTCTTGTAGACAATGCCAGTTCCACACCCTGGTTACGCATACTTGCCCAGTTAACCGATGTTGATGAAAATCCTGTTTCAAGCGGCAGCATCTTCAACGCAATAAGGTCAGAACCTTTACGATGATAGTAGTCTAGCGAGAATGAAATAGCATTGTCTAGCACCGACATATCTGCACCTGCATTTAGCGTGCGGGTCTTTTCCCAACGCAAACGGCGATTTGGAGGAGTACCAAGCACTATCACATCTTCGGTCATGCCTGGCAATATGGAGATATTATTGTAATATCCCATCACATAAGATGATGTGCTCTTGTCGATATTTCCTTGGATACCGTAAGACACTCTGAAGCCCAAATTGTTGATTGCACTCACTTCACGCAAGAATGGTTCCTCACTTGCACGCCACAATCCACTGAACGAATATAATGGCAAGAAGCGGTATTTCTTGTCCACACCAAACAGGTCGGAACCGTCAAAACGGATACTTGTTCCTATTGTGTAACGGTGCATCAACGAATAAGATGCTGTTCCATAGAATGAGGCATAAGCATTCTCAGCATAACTTTCGGAATGAAGTGAATACTGTCTTGCCCACGATTCATTAGGGAACAATACTGGTTTGCTAGTAAGCGTCTTCTTGTCATATCCATAGGCAGTACTTGAGAAATAGTCATACCATGTCTTGCGTATTTCTGTACCCAGCATAGCTTCCACATCATGTACACGGGAGAATGTGCTGCCATATTCAACTTGTGCCTTCCAGTTAATCTGCTTGTTGGTGCTTCGGTTCTGCATATGGCGACCGCCATCGGGCAAGAACGACACTCCGCCTAAAGATGCTAGCGTGGTACGCTCAAATTCCTTACGCATCGCATATGTCTCGGCATGAGCATAGGACTGCACATCGGAATGATCCAGCTGGAATCCTAATTGTGTTGAAGCCTTGAAACTATCGTTAATACGCAAATTAACATCAAACAATGCTGTCACGCCCATAGATTCCTGGGTGTAGTCGGTATTTTCACGCTCTTCAAACACATTAAACTTAAGATCGCTGTCCTCACGGCCTTGAATGTCTATATCATAAATGTAATTGCCGTTTTCGTCATATGGCAACTGATATGGATTGGCACGACGGGAATAGTACACAGGGTTAGTAAAACCGTCGGAATCGGTCAAATAGGAATTGCTCTTACGACGGTTGGCAAAGAGCGATGCACCTACCTTCAATCGGCTGCTCAAGCGGTAGCTCGTTTTCAGAACAGCATTGAAACGGTTGATATTCACTCCAGGAACATTACCGTTCTCGTCATAAAAACCTACCGATGTATAATATGTTGCCTTGTCATTACCACCCGACACGCTGAAGTTGTATTCCTGGTTAAATGTACTGCGGAACAAAATATCGTTCCAGTCGGTATTTATAGCACGAAGGCTGTTAATTTGCGCTTGAACATCAGGCGACAATGCGTTCCAGCCACCTGCCTTATAGGCATCAAACATTCCTGCATTCTGCAAGATGCGTGACACGCCACCCTTGTTTTCACGATATGTATAATCCGATTGAAGCAGATCAAGTTCCAAGTCCACTTTTTCTGATGCTGTGAGCAGGTTCAATCGGTCAATGCTCGGTTTTGGAGAGAATGAAAGACGAGTGGAGAAATTCACTTCAGCCTTGCCTGCCTTTCCGTTCTTTGTAGTAATCACAATTACACCATTTGCCGCACGAGTACCATATATGGCTGTTGCAGCTGCGTCCTTAAGCACTGTGATACTTTCGATATCGGCAGGGTTAAGCCCTGCTACCGACGACTGATAGATGTTGTCGATATCTTTAAGTTCTTCCATCGCAGGTACATCGGTGCCATTCATCGGCACACCGTCAATCACCCACAACGGGTCCTGAGTTCCGCTCAACGATGCCGTACCACGGATACGAATCTTCATAGGTGCACCAGGAGTTCCTGTATTCTGAACTGCCGAAAGTCCTGCCACTTGACCTGCCAGAATCTGGTCTACATTCATCACGGCACCGCGCATCTCGTCATCTACCCCAACCTTAGAAATAGAGGCTGTAAGCTTACGGCGCTCGATTACCTGATATCCTGTCACCACCACATCTTTCAGCATGGTAGAAGACGATTCCATTATTATGGTATATTTGTCCTTATCGGCCGACAGCGTTACAGTCTTAGCCGTATAGCCTACATAACTGCATTTCAATTCCTTCACTCCAGCAGGAACTGCTATTGTGAATTTACCGTCAATATCGGTAAGCACACCAAGACTCTCCTGTGAAGAGCCGGCTTTTTTCAACTGGTCGCTGGTTACAATCACCGAAGCTCCAACCAGCGGCTCATTATCTTCGGCCGAGATCACTGTACCCGAGACGGTTCGCCCTGCCGCCGACGCTCCAGCGGCATAAAGCACATTCAAAGCCAACAGGCAACAAAATACTAATGTTCTCATCGTCTATGCGGTTTTATGTTTTCAGTATTTCAATATTCCAATCCCATTGCGGTATTGATTCGCATTATAAGGTCATTATAGTGGTATTTAGTAGCTTTATCAGATGTTGATTGACGAGCCTTAAGCAGTGTTCTAAGTCTCATTATCTCGCCACGCTTTACAGATATAGCATCGGATATTCGGTTGGCATGCGAACTGTAGAAATTCAGTTCTCTGCGAGCCGACTTGTCTCCTTCCATGCATTGTTCATGACTGCACACATGACAGAATCCCATAGGCAGCATGCTATCATCACGCAATTTCTTGTTTATCTTCACGCCTTCGTGTTCAGCTGCAGCTGTAAGCAATGCATCTACGAAGTTCTTCTGCAATGCACGCACCTTAACTTCAGGAATACCGCCGCGTTCAGTCACGCCAAATATTGCATCGTGAAGCATATCCATCATTTCTATCACAGAGAAGGCGTTCTTCTTGTTGACAGACTCATTTTCCAGCATTCTTATCAATCGGCGGTCCGACATCAAGTCCCAAATGATATAGGACAATGCATTGTTACGCATCAGTGACGGAGCGTTCTCCACAGTTCCTCCGCCTCTATTTCTTATGATATAGGTATACTTGCCCACTTCGGCTTCAAACAGCCAATCGGTATTCATGAACGCTTCGTCAATCAGGAATTGCAATGCTTCCTTCTGGCGCTTCTTGTCCACAAATTCATACGAAGGAATCTTGTCGCCCACCGACACATTATTCATATAGATACCGCCCACATTGGCCATCACATGATACATGTAAAGGTTCCATTGGCTCAGTACCGACAAGTATAGTCTTGATGCATCATTATATGTCTGTCCAGGTTCTCCCGTTGTTGTCCACTTTATAATGTTAGGAACAATTCGCTTAAGGTTAGCGATTCCATAAAGGGACGACTTGATTGGATCGTCACCCAAGTCCTCGTTTTGCGAACGAGGGTCAACAGCATCACGCGCATCTTGCGCTTCGCTATAATGATACAAGCGGTCGGTATACTTACTCAAGAATTGTTGCAACAGTTTGTAGTCTTCCTCTGGATTATCCTTGCCATACCATCTGTACCCGTACTCGATAGCCATGATATCATAAGGACCAATATTTGGCGAAAACACAGTCACGCCATCACCAGGCTGAGCCACATAGTTGAATCGAGCATAGTCCATAATAGATGTAGAAGTGGAATTTAGCTTCTTCATGTATGAAGCTGAGCGAAGCGAATCGGTAGGAATTGCGCTCGAAGCCATCATGTTGTGACGCAATCCTAGCGAGTGTCCCACCTCATGACAAGCCACAAAACGCATTGCATCGCCCACTAGTTCATCAGGCAGTTTAGCCTTGTTTGCTCCTTCGCGAGTAGCACCTGTCTGCACCATAATCCAGTCGTTAAGAATGTCAAGCACATTATGCCACCATATAATGTCAGCCTCCAAAATTTCACCCGAACGAGGGTCGGTAATTGACGGCCCCATAGCATTCGACTTGGTAGAAGCAGCATAAGTAAGAACCGAATAGTTCATATCGTCCATATCCACTTCCATGCTGTCCTCCACTTCCTTTGCCACGATAGCATTCTTGAAGCCAGCCTTCTCGAATGCGCAACGCCAGTCCTCAATACCTTTCTTTATATATGGGCGCCACTGCTTAGGTGTAGAATTGTCAATGTAGAAAACGATAGGCTTTGCAGGCTCTACCAGTTCGCCGTTCAAGTAGCGGATTTCATCTTCGGGACGAGGTTCCATTCTCCAGCGAGTGATGTACTTGTCGCGCGACACACGCTGCTGATCGTCGGCATATTTAAGCGACGACTCAGTGAAATACCCCACCTTGTTTGAAACAAGACGACGACGCATTGGCTTTTCTGGCAACAGCAAGATCGTAGAACCGATTTCCACAGTCACATACACCGACTCATAGCCCTCAGTCACCTTAGTAGTGAGTTCCGATGTCACATACACATTATTGTCAAAGCTCTTTATGTCAAGTATTCTCGACAAGTCCTTATTGGCCGATGTGCCAAGGCTTATATCATTGAACACATTGTTTATACTGGTTTGAGTTCCATTGTAGATATCATTCACCTTCACCACAACAGCAGTAGAATCTTCGTTCACTGCCTCCTGCTTGAACGATGCTATCAACGGAGAAATGTAGTTGTTCTTCACAGAACGAGCTATAGATGCCGATTCAGAGACAGTAGGCAACGGACGGCTCTGGCGCACATACACCTTCTTTGCTTCCTCGTCATATTCGAATCGTATCATCTGATTATCATAGTTGATACCACGGTTCACACCGGCGTCATTAAGTTCCGACGGCACACGCAACAGCTTATTCACTACAAGCATGTCACGATTCATCAACGCCTTAGGGATCTCAAAATAATAATCACCCTTTTTCTTTATCACTCGGAACATTCCGTCCTTTACCACCGAAGCATCACCCACCAGTTTAGAATAACTGGTCTTGGAACTGTCGGCTGCAGCTGCACCATCGGCAGCACTTTGCTTCTTCTTGCTCTTCTTCTTGAAGAACAGGAAGCTCACATCTTCTTGATTATTGGTTGAACTACTTGAAGAATAGGCTGCAGGAGACAACATGCATGACATGGCCACCGACAGCAATACAATTTTAGCTTTATTCATAATTTTCACGCGTTTGCTATTTTAAAATTCAGCACTTTTCTCCCCTGCCATTCACTGCACAGCGTCAATCTACGACGCATCACACAGCACCCATTTTGCAGGAATCAAAAAAGGACTATCATTTTGGTTTCTACATTATTTAGTTATAGAGAATACCTCTATACCCAACCAGCATCAGCATCCAACATTAAGCAAATCATCTAACACAGAACGCAAAATTCGGCATGCAAAGGTAAAAATTATTTATGTATAATTAAAGAATACACTTGAATATTTAACATCTCTAAAATGCACAAGAAACTACGCACTAGACTATTCAAAGCACAAAAGAAAGCTCCCTCTTCCTCCTATCAAGCCGAAATAGATTTACTTCTTCAGCCGAAAAAACATGCACCTCTATTTTACCTTTGCAACAACAAAAGGCAATAGTATAAAATATTTTGATTAATTTTGCTTATAATAAAACAGTTATTACGATTATGAAACTTGGTAAGATAGAAAAATTGGATTTGCGAGATATATGGGCAAATGAAGCATCTGATTTTACTCCTTGGCTAGCAAAACCGGAAAACATCAAACTTCTTGGTGATACTATCGGAATTGATCTTGAGGTCGAATCGCAGGAGAAAAGCGTTGGGGCATTTCGTGCGGATATTCTAGCCCGAGACATGAACAACTCAAATCATTATGTTTTAATTGAAAATCAATTAGAACCGACAAATCATAATCATCTTGGACAAATCATTACTTATGCTGCTGGTCTAGATGCATGTTCTATTATATGGATTGCAAAGTCTTTTACCGAGGAACATCGCGCAGCTCTTGATTGGCTCAATCGCATCACAGATGAAAACATCAACTTTTTTGGTATTGAAATCGAAGTCATCAGAATAGGAGAAAGTGTACCTGCCCCGCAGTTTAATGTGGTTGCAAAACCCAATGATTGGTCTAAAACTGTGAGAGCAAATGCAAATAGCGGCACCATTTCTGACACCAAAATAAAACAACAAGAATATTGGACAGCTTTTCGGAAACACGCTTTAGACAGAAAGGTTGCATTCAAGGTTCAGAAACCATTGCCTCAGCATTGGACAAATATTGCCATTGGAAAATCAGGATTTCACTTGAGCCTAATTGTTAATTCGGCAAAAAATGAAATTCGTATCGATTTGGAAATCAACAGTCCCACTGCAAAACAAGATTTTGACACCCTTAAATCAAAATACGAAGAAGATGCTAGAATCGCGATTTCCCCAGATTTAGAGTGGTGTAGATTAGACTCCCGCAAGTCGTCAATGGTTAGACTTTCAGCTTCTCATAATTTCCTCAACCAATCAAATCATGAAATACAATTTGATTGGTTTATAGAATATATTGAGAAATTCATCAATTTTTTCAAGCCCAAAATACAATTACTTTAATATAAGATACGAACAACTCATTATGTTTTTTCAAATATTACAAAAGGCAGCTATGACACCGTAAAAGCTTACACCCCAAACAATTGTGATGACTATGAACATATTTAATAAAAACTCTGTACCTAAAAATTGCCCCAAATGTGGTGGCAAAGTCGTAACGATTATTTACGGCGAGCCAACCGAAGAACTCTTTGAAGCCTCTGACCGTGGCGAAGTTATTCTCGGTGGTTGCTGTATAGCTATTGATGAAAAAGGTAATCAGATAAGCCCAGAATATGGCTGTATTGATTGCGAAGAAAGGTTTTAACAATGGCTAAAAAATCGCAAGAAGAAGCAGTATTTGATTGCTTTAAGCGTTATCCTTGGCTTCAGGATTTCTGCACTTACATCAATAAGTCGGAAGAAGAATTGTCATGGACGGAAATTTACTGTTATGCTGAAATCCATTGGGTAAACTGTCTTACTTCATGGGACTATACTTTATATAAAGCCGGTATGGTGGAAGACATGGGTTTGAAAGGGTGGAAAACCATTGAGGGCATTCCAGACTCACTGCTGTATCATCTTATCCAAGTTTTCGACCATTTATCGGGCAGTAGCTATGATTTTGTAAATCGATTCAAAGCGTGGCTTGAAGAAAACTACCAAGTCGATTCCTTACAGATGAAACATCGCAAAGGTAAACGCATTCTCAATGAATATCGCCTTGCTTTCCTTGAATACAAAGGTGACAATGAAAATATTGAACGCACCCCCGAAATGGATTATATGTTCACGATTGCTGACGGAGTTGATGCTGAACATGGCTTTGATGCTCCGATAGATGAATCCGAAATGTGCGATGCAATCGAATATGCAGAAGAAAATGGTTACGAGATTTATCTTGAACCCGACGAAGATGATGTTCGCACAAAACATGGTTTTGGTATTCACAACCATATTAGGTTTAAACCTAAAGGTGGCTCCAATTTGGATGGAGCAATCTTTTAGAATCGACATACATTTCTTTTAGCCGATTTTAATAGGACACTATCCTCTCTCATAATATATTAATTTGATTAACAGTTTCCGATTTTTTCCTCTTTAAATATAGGTTTTTTATAAAATTTCATAATGGATTTTCAAAAGCAAGAATTACTTTGTAATTTTGTAAATTGTATAAATTATGAACAAGTGGAAACTAAACGACAAATCGCAATACTGGGCAGTACTGGTTCGATAGGACGACAGACTCTGGATATTATGGCTGAGTATCCTGAACTGTTCTCCCCTTACCTGCTCACTGCCAACACTCAAGCCGAATTGCTTGCCGAACAGGCTGTGAAATACGGTGCAAAACATGTAATCATAGCCGACAATAGCAAGTATGAGGCTCTGAAGGCTATGCTATCGGGACACGACATCATCGTTGAGGCCGGAGCCGATGCCATAAGCAATGCCATGAATATTCCTGCTATTGACACGGTGGTTACTGCAATGGTGGGCTACAGCGGTCTTGAGCCTACAATCAACGCTATAAAGAACAACAAAACGATAGCTCTTGCCAATAAAGAGACTCTTGTTGTGGCTGGAGAACTTATATACAAGTTGCTTGAGCAGTCTTCTTCTAGAATCTATCCCGTTGATTCTGAGCATGGGGCTATTTTCCAATGCCTGGTGGGCGAAGACCACGACTCCATAGAGAAAATAATTCTCACTGCTTCGGGCGGTCCTTTCCGCACCAAGTCAATTGAAGAACTGCAATATGTTACCAAAGCCGATGCCCTAAAGCACCCTAACTGGAGCATGGGGGCTAAAATCACTATCGACTCTGCCACTATGATGAACAAGGGTTTTGAGGTGCTTGAAGCCCGTTGGCTGTTTGACATGCGCCCCGACCAGATTGAGGTTGTCGTACACCCTCAGTCAATCATTCACTCAATGGTGGAATTCAAGGACAGTTCGGTTAAAGCACAACTTGGTTTGCCCGACATGCACTTGCCTATACGCTATGCGTTAGGCTTTCCAAAACGCCTTGAGAGCAAGTGCGAGCGCATGAAAGTGACCGATTATGCCAACCTCACTTTTGAAGAACCAGACTACAACAAGTTCCCTCTGCTTGGAATGGCATTTGAGGCAATGAAAAAAGCAGGCAATGTGCCTTGTGTGCTGAATGCTGCAAACGAGATTGCCGTGGCGGCTTTCCTTAAAGAGCAGATTCGCTTTGTGGAAATTCCGCAAATTATACAAAAGACTATGGACAGGATTTCATTTATCGAACATCCGTCCTACACCGATTATGTAAACACTAACGCTGATGCACGCGAATATGCTGCATCTCTAATAAAATAACTTGACACTTTTTAATGGAAACATTTATCATCAAAGCTCTACAACTCATGTTAGCTCTTGCGCTGCTTGTACTGGTGCACGAGTTCGGTCATTATTTCTTTTCACGAGTTTTCGGCGTGAAGGTTGAGAAGTTCTACCTGTTCTTCAACCCATGGTTCACCCTATTCAAATACAAGCCTAAGAAACCCGACCCTAAACCAGGTGAAGTGGAAAAGGCTTCTTGGCGCGACACCGAATACGGTATCGGTTGGCTTCCACTTGGCGGTTATTGCAAGATTGCAGGCATGATAGACGAGTCAATGGACAAAGAGCAAATGGCTCAGCCTGAACAGCCTTGGGAATTCCGTGCCAAACCTGCCTACCAGCGTCTTCTAATCATGGTAGGCGGCGTGCTTTTCAATTTCATTCTTGCCATAGCCATTTATGCAGGTATCGTTTACACTTGGGGCGAACAGTACCTTCCTTACCGCAATGCAACTGCCGGAATGATGTACAGCGAGACTGCACACAAGGCTGGATTCCAGGACGGTGACATTCCTCTATATGCCGATGATAAGGAACTCGACTACTTATCGGGCGAATCAGTTATGGATATCGTGGAAGCTAAGGAAGTAAAGGTGCTTCGCAATCAGCAGGACACTGTAACGATAAGCATGCCTGAGAATTTTATCTTTGCGGCAAACAAAGATGCTGAAGACGGTCAGTTGCTTATGGCATACAGATTGCCGGTTGTTGTATACGACACTCAAAACGGAATGGGTGCAATTAAGGCTGGATTGAAACGCGGCGACCAGATTGTAGGAGTAAACAATGTGAACACTCCATCATACGATTTGTTTAAAGCCGAGCTTGATGCCAATAAGGACAAGACCATTCCTGTGAAATACATTCGCGACGGAAAGGAATACACTAGCGACATAGAAATAGACGGTGGCGGCAAAATAGGTATCACCCTAACTCCTATCAACGACATCTATGAGACTAAAACCATAGACTACAACCTATGGCAATCCATTCCACGAGGTGTGGAAATGGGTGTGGAAAAACTCACTAGCTATGTTTCACAAATGAAATATGTGTTCACATCGGAAGGAGCTAAGAGCCTAGGCGGTTTCGGCGCGCTTGGCAGCATCTTCCCAGAGACTTGGAACTGGGCTAACTTCTGGAGCATTACTGCATTCCTGTCGGTTATCCTTGCATTCATGAACATACTCCCTATTCCGGCTCTTGACGGTGGACATGTCCTATTCCTGCTTGTGGAAATGATTACTCGTCGCAAACCGAGCGAGAAGTTCCTTGAATATGCCCAAATGGCCGGAATGGTATTCCTTCTTCTGCTTATGGTTTATGCCAACGGAAACGACATATACCGCTTCTTCTTTAAATAACGAACAACATAAATATGGAATACAAGAAGATAATTCTTAAACGAGGAAAAGAAGAATCACTTAAAAGGCTTCACCCATGGGTATTCTCCGGTGCAATTGACCAGTGGGACGACTCCATTGAGGAAGGTGATCTAGTGAGCGTATACACTCATGACGGAAAGTTCGTAGGCAACGGACATTTCCAAGTGGGTAGCATAAGCGTGCGCATTCTTTCATTCGACAGTGAAGCGATTGACGAAGAGTTCTTCTCAAAGCGTCTTAACGCTGCGATGAAAATGAGAACAGCCCTTAATCTGCTGCGTGAGGACAACACTTCATTCCGCCTTGTTCATGGCGAAGGCGACTTCCTGCCAGGACTTGTAGTGGACATTTACGGTAATACGGCTGTTGTCCAGGCACACTCACCAGGCATGCACTTCGCACGCAATGCCATAGCAAACGCACTAGTGAACATGCCCGGTTCGCTTGTAAAGAATGTATATTACAAGTCGGAAACGACACTGCCCTACAAAGCGCAACTAGATGCTCAGAACGACTATATTATAGGTGAATACGACACCAATATAGCTATAGAAAACGGACTGAAGTTCCATGTAGACTGGCTTAAGGGTCAAAAGACCGGCTTCTTTGTTGACCAGAGAGAAAACCGTTCGCTGCTTGAGAAATACTCTCAAGGCCGCAATGTACTAAATATGTTCTGCTATACAGGCGGATTCTCATTCTATGCTATGCGTGGCAATGCCAATCTGGTACACTCCGTTGACAGCTCTTCTAAAGCAATCCAACTCACCAACGACAATGTGAATCTGAACTTCCCGGGCGATAACCGCCACAAGGCTTTTGCCGAAGATGCATTCAAGTTCCTTTCGGAGATGCAGAAAGATGCCTATGACTTGATTATCCTTGACCCGCCGGCATTTGCAAAACATAAAAGTGCGCTTAAGAATGCTCTTATCGGCTACCGTAAAATCAATGCGAAAGCATTTGAGAAAATCAAGAGCGGCGGCATACTGTTCACATTCTCATGCTCACAAGCTGTAAACAAAGAGCAATTCCGATTGGCAGTGTTCAGTGCAGCAGCACAATCAGGACGCAAAGTGAGGATTCTGCATCAGCTCACACAGCCTGCCGACCACCCTATTAACATCTATCACCCAGAAGGAGAATACTTGAAGGGACTGGTTCTTTATGTTGAATAATAATTTAAACACTATATAATATGAACAAATTTTTAACTACAGTTGCAGCTATGGCAATTCTTACTACAAGTTGTACACAAAAAGCAACTAACGAATTCAACTACAATGTTGATAAATTTGCCGACATTGAAGTGCTTCGCTACAAAGTTCCTGGATTTGAAGAATTATCTTTAGACCAAAAGAAGCTTATCTATTATCTTAACGAAGCAGCCCTTCAAGGCCGCGACATTCTATTCGACCAGAACGGGAAATACAATCTGGCTATCCGTCAGACACTAGAAGCCGTATACACCAATTTCAATGGTGACAAGAACAGCGATCAATTCAAGGCATTTGAAAAATACTTGAAGCAAGTGTGGTTCGGCAACGGCATTCACCACCACTATTCAATGGACAAGTTCGTGCCTGAATTCAGCCAGGAATTCTTCACAGAACAAGTAAAGACCGTTCCTGCAGAACAACTTCCTCTTGCCGAAGGACAATCGGTCGACGAATTGCTTGCAACTCTTTGCCCTGTAATCTTCGATCCTTCAGTAATGGCAAAACGAGTGAATCAAGCTCAAGGCGAAGACTTGATTATTACTTCTGCCAACAATTATTATGAGGGAGTAACTCAAAACGAAGTTGAGGAATTCTATTTTAACCAAAAAAGCGTAGCCGACCCATTCCCTGTAATGTTCGGTCTTAACTCAAAGGTTGTAAAAGAAAACGGCAAAATCGTAGAAAAGACCTACAAATTGGACGGTCTATACGGTGAAGCTATAGCTAAGATCGTATATTGGTTGAAAAAAGCCGAAGAAGTTGCTGAAAACGATGTTCAGAAAGCACACATCGGCAAACTTATCAGCTACTATGAAACAGGCGACTTGAAAACTTTTGATGAATACTCAATCCTTTGGGCTAAAGACACAGTGTCAACCATTGACTTTGTTAATGGTTTCATTGAATCTTATGGAGACCCTCTTGGAATGAAGGGTTCTTGGGAATCATTGGTTAACTTCAAGAATCTTGACGCTTCAAGCAGAACCGAAATCATCAGTGCTAACGCACAATGGTTTGAAGACAATTCTCCAGTTGACAGCAAGTTCAAGAAAGAAACAGTGAAAGGCGTATCGGCTAAGGTCATCACAGCAGCTATCCTTGCAGGAGACTGCTACCCTTCTACTCCTATCGGCATCAATTTGCCAAACTCTAACTGGATTCGTGCTATCCACGGTTCTAAGTCGGTTACTATTGAAAATATCACTAGCGCTTACGATGAAGCAGCTAAGGGCAACGGATTTGATCAAGAATTTGCATATTCTCAAGAAGAAATAGAAAGCATGAACAAATACTTAAGTCTTACCGATAATCTTCACACCGACCTTCACGAATGCCTTGGTCACGGCTCTGGCAAACTACTTCCTGGCGTTGATCCTGATGCATTGAAGGCTTATGGTTCCACACTAGAGGAAGCTCGTGCCGACCTATTTGCACTTTACTATCTTGCCGACAACAAGCTTATTGAGCTAGGCATTCTTGACAATCCTGAAGCTTACAAATCGGAATACTACAAATATGTGATGAACGGACTTATGACTCAGCTCACACGCATCGAGCCAGGCAAGAACATCGAAGAATCACACATGCGTAACCGCAAGCTTATCTCTGAATGGGCTTATGTTCATGGCAAGGAAGACAATGTGATCGAATATGTTAAGCGTGACGGAAAGACATTCATTAAGATCAATGATTACGCTAAGTTGCGAGAACTGTTCGGCAAGCTGCTAGCCGAAGTTCAACGCATCAAGTCGGAAGGCGATTTCGAAGCAGGTATGAAGCTTGTGGAAGAATATGCAGTAAAAGTTGATCCAGAAATTCACAAAGAAGTGCTTGACCGTTATGCAAAATTGAACATTGCACCTTACAAAGGTTTCGTTAACCCAGTGTATACTGCTGTTACCGATGAGAACGGCAACATCACCGACATTACTGTGGATTACAGCGAAAATTATGTTGAGCAAATGCTTCGCTACTCTAAAGACTATTCTCCATTGACTAAATAAGTCATTCTAATAGCGATTTTAGGCTGTTGCAAAGATAAAATTCATTATTTTTGCAACAGTCTTTTTTATACACATATATATTATGGAAAATAACCCGCACGAAATAGCAAAGCAGATAAGACAGGACTTCTTCGCATTCCGCAACGGATTGCTTGCCGATGCGCTCAAGGACTCAGGCGACAAGCATCGCATGATTTTCGGGCTGAACATTACGCAGATTGCCGATATTGCAAAAAAGCATGAACCCAACGAGCATGTCGCTAACGAACTTTGGCAAAGTGCCGAAACCCGCGAGTGCCGGCTCATTGCACCAATGATATACCCTATCGATAAGTTCGATAAAGCTACAGCACTTAACTGGATATCGCAAATTGAGAATACCGAAATTTCCGACAACTTGTGCCACAAGCTATTGCGACATACCAGTTACGCTAGCGCACTTTGCCTTGAGCTTACCGATGGAAGTGACATGCAACGCTACACATCTATGCGTCTTGCCATCAATCTCATTGCCACGGGAAAGAATATTGATAACAACAAAATGCATGAATTTGCAAAAAATGAATTATCATGCAACAATTCAGCAAATATTTCAGTAGCAAAAAGATTAATTGAAGATTTATCGGAAATCGAATAGTTCAACGCCTTTTACTTATTATAAATCAACAAATTACATCAACATTTATAAAAACAGGCTCGTTTTTGCATACTGCATACAAAATCAATATGTACATAATTAAAGAAATTTTTCTTTAAAAAAGATTGTATATTGGTCTAAAAGCATTAAATTTGCCACATAATTTAAGAACTAATTAAAATTTTGAGTTATGAAAAAGCATAATTTCTATGCCGGTCCTTCTATTTTAAGTGAATACACTCTAAATAAGACTGCCGAAGCAATCAAGGATTTCGCAGGTACAGGACTGTCAATCCTAGAAATATCACACCGCAGTAAAGAATTTACAGCTGTTATGGACGAAGCAGAACAGCTATTCAAAGAACTTCTTGACATACCTGAAGGTTACAAGGTTCTTTTCGTAGGCGGTGGAGCAAGCACACAATTCTGCATGGTGCCTTACAACTTGTTGAAGACCAAGGCTGCTTACCTTGATACAGGTACTTGGGCTAATAAAGCCATCAAAGAAGCTAAACTATTCGGTGAAGTAGATGTTGTAGCATCTTCTAAGGCCGACAACTATACTTATGTACCAAAAGACTATGTAGTTCCAGCTGATGCTGATTATTTCCACATCACTACCAACAACACTATCTATGGTACAGAAATCCGCAAGGATCTTGATGTGAGCGTGCCTCTAGTTGCCGACATGTCAAGTGACATCTTCTCTCGCCCTATCGATGTATCTAAGTATGATGTTATCTATGGTGGCGCACAAAAGAACCTTGCGCCTGCAGGTGTTACTTTCGTAATCGTGAAAGAAGATGCTTTGGGCAAAGTGGATCGTGCTATCCCTACAATGCTTAACTACAAGACTCATGCCGACAAGGGTTCAATGTTCAACACTCCTCCAGTACTTCCTATCTACTCAGCGGTACAGACTCTTCGCTGGTACAAGGAACTAGGTGGCGTTAAGAAACTTGAAGAAATGGACATGGCTAAAGCTGCTAAACTATACGACGCTATCGATTCAAGCAAGATTTTCGTAGGTACTGCCAACGAAGAAGACCGCTCTATCATGAATGTGTGCTTCGTAATGAAACCTGAATATGCTGAACTAGAAAAGGATTTCAACGAATTCGCTAGTTCTAAGGGCATTATGGGTATCAAGGGACACCGCAGCGTAGGAGGTTTCCGTGCATCTCTTTACAACGCACTTCCTATGGAAAGCGTAGATGTTCTTATCGCAGCAATGAAAGAATTTGAAAAGAACCATTAATCACAACTATAATAATAGAAACTGATGAAAATTCTAGTTGCAACAGAAAAACCATTCGCTGCCGAAGCTGTGAATGGCATCAAAGAAGTGATTGACGCTGCAGGTCATGAATTGGTATTGCTAGAAAAAGGCACAAAAGCTGATCTTATCAATGCAGTTGCCGATGTTGAAGGACTTATCGTGAGAAGCGACATCGTCGACAAGGAAGTGTTTGACGCTGCTAAGCAACTTAAGGTGGTTGTTCGTGCAGGTGCTGGATATGACAACATCGATTTGGCAGAAGCTACAGCTAAGGGCGTGTGCGTAATGAACACACCTGGACAGAACTCAAATGCAGTTGCCGAACTTGTATTCGGTATGGCTATCATGATGATACGCAACAACTACAACGGCAAGGCTGGTACTGAACTAAAGGAAAAGTCACTAGGTATCCACGCCTACGGACAAGTGGGACGCAATGTAGCTCGCATCGCCAAAGGTTTTGACATGACTGTGACTGCACTTGACCCATTTGTTAAAGACGAAGATATGGAAGCCGAAGGCGTTAAGCCAATGCACTCTGTTGAAGAGCTTTACAGCAACAACCAGTTTGTATCTCTTCACATTCCTGCTACAGCTCAAACTAAGCAATCGGTTACTAAAGAACTTATCTGCAAGCTTCCTAAGAATGGTGTGCTTATCAACACTGCACGCAAGGAAGTTATTGACGAAGCAGGTCTTGCTGCGGCTCTAGAAGCTCGTCCTGACATTCGCTATGTTGCCGATGTTAAGCCTGATAACGCTGACGAACTTGTAGCTAAGTATGGCGACCGCGTATTCTTCACTCCTAAGAAAATGGGCGCTCAAACTGCCGAAGCCAACATCAAGGCAGGTATCGCTGCTGCTGAACAAGTGGTTGCTAACCTACGCGACGGCTGGAACCGTTTCCAAGTAAACAAATAAAACTCTATAAGTTTATAGAATAAGAAATGGCGATGAAAAAGATCATCGCCATTTCTATTTTATGTATATATAGATCACATCAACGGTTATTCAGCATCTCCACCACCTTTTCCACTGGCAACGCTTCCACTTCATAGCCATTATATCCTTTCATTGTTTCGGCCATAAACATGGAATTCCACAATGCCTCGGCAGTAGCTTCAATCGTAGCGCAGAAAATAGATGACATCTCGCCATTATCAAGCACATTCATGCTTTGTATCTTCTTGCCCTGCTCCACAAGGTTCTCCTTAGCAACCGACATTGCTATCACATAGTCACCGCTACCATTGGAAGCAATGCCGCCAGTCTTGGCGAGCCCCATCATAGCACGCTTTGCCACACGCTTCAGATTTCGGGCATCAAGCGGAGCATCGGTCACTACCACCATCATGCAAGACCCATCTACATTATCGGTCTTCTCCACATGTTTTCTGAAGTCATACTTGCACAGTTTGCGACCCACTTGCACGCCGTCAATCTCCAGCACACCGCCATAATTGCTCTGCACAAGCACACCTATCGTATAACCGCCCAACGACTCAGGCAACACTCTAGATGAAGTGCCTATACCGCCCTTAAAGCCGAAGCATATCGTTCCAGTGCCAGCCCCCACATTACCCTGTTCCACAGGACCGCTTTCTGCCTTGCCGATAGCCTCAAGAACCATTGAAGGAGTCACACGCATGTCCCTTATCTTGTTAAGCTTGCCGTCGTTAGTTTCACCCACAACAGCATTCACCGAGCGTACAGCCTCATTACCTGGCTGCGACAAAGTGTACCTCACCAAGCCCTCTATTCCAGCAGCTACGCTTAGCGTATTGGTAAGCACCACAGGAGTCTCTATATTGCCCAGTTCCTCCACTTGCGTATATCCCGCAAGTTTTCCGAATCCATTGCCTGCATATATAGCTGCAGGAACCTTATTTTTGAATATATTACCCTGATGCGGAACAATAGCCGTCACGCCAGTACGCACGCTATCGCCTTCTATGCATGTCACTTGCCCAACGGTAACTCCTGCAACATCGGTTATCGCATTATTCTTGCCTGTTTCAAAAATACCTATCGGGAATCCCCATTCACGCAATGTCCTACGCTCTTGTGCATAGGCAACAGAGCTCGTCAGCATAAGCCCCGCTAGCGCCACCGCACCAAGTATGCTTCTTGTCTTTTTCATATTCACATAAATAACAACTGCAAAGATACAAAACTATCCCCACACTCCCGAATCACCACACATCATTGTTTTGGACACGAAATTATTCTAGCGTGACTTTTGACCACACGCCCAATGAATCCACTTGCAAACCTACATTCAAATGATTACCATTAACATCGGCCAAACCAACAACATAATTGTCCTTTGTTTTTGTGCCATTATATTGCTTGATAAGTGAATCTATTGTACTGTTCCAAATTATAAGTGCATTTTTTCCAACGCCTTCCTCAGTTGTTGAACCCACTTCAAGATTCTCTTGTTTAAATGCCTTATAATTCACATTATCATCAAGAAGAGCTTCCAAGTTACTCCAGCCATCGGAATCACCATCGGCTGTTGAAGAATACATATATGGCGTGTAATCCATAAAATAACGCCACACTTCAGGCATCTCAAATTTAATGTTTATTGCAGAATTGTTCATCTGCCCTCCTCCAAATGACCATGGATTAGCCCATTCACATGACAATTTGAAACATACCGATAGATCCAAGCATATTTTTTCGTTTTTCACCTGTTTCGACTTATTTAGCTTATATGCAACAGCTTGGCTAGTAGAACAACGCTGTTTATAGATATCAGCCAGTCCATTATAAGTTGCATTTAGTCCCCAACGATAGTCATATACTTCAATATAAAGATTCCCATAATCCCATATTGCAGTAATATCATCAACAGTATAAACCACAGGCATCTCTTCCACTACCCTAGTCGTTGTAGTAGTAGGGAATGTATGAGATACCGAAAAGCCTAGATTTCCACCTAGTCCCGATGAGCTTAGACTTCCTGTAACGCTTCCTCCAATCGACCAATTTCCGGGAATATGATTTTCATTATACGAACCAGCTGTTTGCATAGGTACGGGATCCAGAAGATCCACATTATTTGCATTCAGCGCATAGTTCTTCGATGTCAGCTTAGCCTTTACAACAGGTCCTGTATAAAACCCTCCTGTGTATTTATATTTGTATGCTGCCTTCTTTTTAGTCACCACATTTTCTTCAAATGTAGAATCGGCCGGGAAGGTTTCTTCTAATAACACATCATACACATCACAATCATAATTCTTGTTATATCCTCCAGCTGTTTTTATCCTAATCGTAGGATACACAGTTTTTGTAGGCGGAGGCGTTCCATGCCCGAACATACTCACAACTTCATGAGAAACCACAAAGCTAGATCTATATATGGTTTCTTTATATACAATATCTTCTATACCCTCTTGTGATCTTGATGCAAAATACATCGAGCGCCCCTGCTCCGAAGTACTTTTGTCTATCAACCATTCACAAAGGTTTTCTGCAACTTGACCCCAGTTGTAATTTGACGGAGTATACTCTGCAGTTTCTTCAATTATCGAGCTATTACCGTCTTCGTCAGTATTGCTAACATTATAGGAATAATGAGACTTGAATTTCTCGTGCATAAAGTTTTTACCATCGGCTCTCGCTACAAACAATTCCAGATTGCTATAGCTCTCAAGTATATCCTGCGATAAAGATTCGGCTTTTCTACCACTCAACACGCAATGAAGCTTCAATGCATTTTCGGCAGGATTAATATACACTATTGCCTTATTGCCAAACCATAATGCCTCTAACAGACCAAGGGATTCTGCGTTTGTCAATATTTCAGAAGCACTAGTTTCATCTATAATCACAAGCTCAGCCGACTCGTCCAATTTAGTGGACAGGTTTTCCATTCTCTTTTGCAGAAAACCTACAATCTTCGATTGATTATTTGACAGCAACGCTACTTTCTTGTCAAATCTTATTTTCACAATATCTTCCGTCGGCTCAGGTATTGGGAGCAGTTCTGTTCCATCATTGTCATCTTCTATTTGCATTTTTTCATCACATGAAAACATGAATAAAATAAGACTCAACACCAGAATTAATTTGTATACTTTAATCATACTCTTTAAAATACGGTTCTAATATTCTTTTTTAGCATCAGGCCAGAATCGCTTTTATGCCATCGCTAACAAAGCATTTGCTTTTTGCAAATATAATCAACTTTTTCAAAATAATTTTATTTGACACAAAGAAGCTATTAAGATATTCTCATGTAATAAATAATTCATGCTTTTCATCTATACTATTACTATGGATTCTTTAAATGCAGTTGTGATTTGCTTTTAAATTTGTACCTTTGGAATATCAAACACATCGCTCCTCTTGAGGTCTCATTTTGAGAGGAGTTGTGATTTGCTTTTAAATTTGTACCTTTGGAATATCAAACACATCCCAACAACCAAATAACCACACATATAGCGGTTGTGATTTGCTTTTAAATTTGTACCTTTGGAATATCAAACACATCTCTTATGTTAAGAAAAGGCTCACCAATATGTTGTGATTTGCTTTTAAATTTGTACCTTTGGAATATCAAACACATCGAGAGTCTTACCACGATAGCGGTGATTGTGTTGTGATTTGCTTTTAAATTTGTACCTTTGG
>JAFOXR010000030.1 GCA_017391675.1 Muribaculaceae bacterium | reverse complement strand
GCAAACGCTATTAAACTTTATGCTAAACAATCACACATAATTATATGGCTACGCATCGTTTTATTGGCTTCAAAATGGTGATAGTTGCTTTATTTTGCGTAATTTTGCAATATATTAAGTATCTCTTACATAGAGATAAAAAAGTAACATCATAACTGTAGTTAAAATTATGAAAGTTAAAAAGTGTAATGTTAATTATTTGGTAGTTGTATTATTAATGATCATTGTCCCATTAGTTTTGGGGTGTTCAAGCTCTGAAGTTAATGAAACAATTCGTCGTGTAGAGTATACACAAATAGTTGAGAAGAAATCTGCAATAGATGTTATGAACGAGCTCTATATTGCATCTGATGGAGAAATTGAATCGTTGGCGAGAATACTGCAAACTACTCCATCCGTAATTAATCGAATCCGTCAAGGAGAAACTAATCCGACCATAGATTTTGAAGAAAAAATTAAGGAAGTTTTAGTGTATTATAATCTTAATGAACGTTCTTTTAGCAAATTACAATCAGCTTTAGATGATGAATATGGTTGGTATGATAGTGTGCTCAATTTCCCGAGTCACCATCCGTGGTGGTTTTGGAGTATAAATATCATTTTAATTCTTCTACTTGCTTTTATAGCACTGATTGCTATTTGGCCTATTTTATTAGAACTTCTTATATTTCTAATTGCATGGATTGCCTTGCTTATTTGCTCACCTAATCAAATGGAAGACAAATATACAAATAGTATTGATCCTACAATAGAACAAATCTTATAGTATGAGAATAAGTCAGTCTAAAAGAGAAGAAATAATCAAAGGAGGTGGATATTATTATATCACCAGCCGTTATCAAGGTTGGTGTAATTCATTCAAAGTGAAATTTTGTTCCTATAAAACCGAAGAACTATTGGATAATCATATGGAAGCGTTAGGATATAATATGTTTATTTCGGAAGATGAAGCAAAAAAGTGCTTAAAAGACATTCAACAGGTTTATGAAAAATACAAGGATAGATAAATTTATTTTATGGAGCTTAACTATACTTTTATTAAGCCTTGTTTCTTGTCTAACAGATGAGGAAAAAGCGTTGCGAAAGAAAATATCATCAACAGAACATACAACTAAGCAATTATCTATTACATTAACATCAGTACTTATTAATGAATATAGACAAGCTGAGTTGGATCTTAATCATTCATATATAAATGAATCGAAAGCTATAGTTATGAACGACTTTGATGAAAAACTTAAAAAGTTTGAAGAAGAGGAATTTGGCTTCTTTAAAAGCTATAAACATATGTTCAAAGTACTCATTGAAGACGAAGAAGACTTAAATGATTACTGGAATTTGAAAAAAAACAAGTATTTCAAAAATCAAACGACGCATCAAAAGCTTCACGATTGTTACCAAAAATACTATTCTGATATTCAAAAATTAAGAGGACAGATTTCTAATTCGCCTCAATGTAATTCTATTCCTGAAGAAGTTAGATATAATATTCATAATCAAGATATTTCTTTGGAAAAGATGAATCAATATTCATATATAAACTTAGCAATAGAATTTGGGACAGACATTGCTGTATGGTTACTAATCATGGGCATAGTAGCTATTGCCTCTTTAGTAATTGGATGCGCTGCTCCTCCTACATGGCTTATAACAGTTATAACAATTATCATTTCGGTAGTTCTATCTATTTATAATGACAACAATATGATCAATTCAATAAGAGAACAATATCAAAGTCAGATAGAATTTGATAATACAGATGTTTTAAATGAATTAAACAAATCCACAAATGCGTTTTATGATTACATTTCAAAATAGAAGAACTGTTTTTTTTGCTCTGTCAACTATAGTTTTCTGTTTGCTTGTTGGCTGTAAAAGAACGAGCAAAGAGATCTCAGAGAGAATGATTAGAGAGGGTACTGAAGAAACGACAGAATATGTTTCTCAAATAGTTGGTAAATCTTCTTTAAAGGAAATGGGAGATTTAGGAATCCGAAATTTAAGTTATGAAGATTTTGTTTCGTTATTGAAACGAGATTTTCCGTCAATATATACCTCCTTTTCATTCTTTGAAAAAAGCGTTCAACAAGACATCTTAAAAACTATCAATAATAATCCTAAACTATTAGATGTATTAACAACCTCCAAAACATTAATAGATGAATTTATTGTTGCTACAGCCAAAACGCCATCGCTAACTCAAAATGCAAGTTTCTTTGCTTATTATATAACTCACCCACAGATTGTATCCGAATATTTTTTTGAGCAAACAGATAATACCGTAAAATTTTTATCCAAGATTGATAATAAAGTTTACGGGAAATATAATGACGGAATATTAGAAGCAATAGGGGCTTTCAATAAAGGTCGCTCATTTAATAATAATTTGTTAAATGGTGACTTAATTCCAAACACTCTATATAAAGTCAAGGGAGAAATGGGCACTCTGTACCTGTTGCAAACAGATGCTATTGGTAATGTTATTACAGCACAAGGGAGGTATCTAACACCAGAAGATATCGTTATGAATATCCTTAGGCGTAATACGGATATAAATTTAGGTAGTTCGTGGCCTGCTTCTTACAAAAAAATCAAGCAATATAGCACAGGTGCAGACCTTGATGTTTCAATTAGGTTCAACTATTCAGAAGGCAATCCAAATCCTCGGTCTGTGAAAATGGTTGTCAAAAAAGGTGATAAAGCGATACTTGATGAGCTTTTTGACAACCTTAATTACCTTCTTCCTACAAGGTATTCTTCTGCTCAAAACGCATCACTTCTGAAGAGTTTACAAAATAAGCTTAGTATTCCTGAAGAAAAAATAATTACATTACGAAATCTAATGGATGCTGATAATGGTTTTTCAAACTTTATACACTCAAATCCAGAATATAATATCAAGCGATGGTTAAAAACTCGCAATCATGTTGACCAAAGATTAATTACAAAGACGCCTAATGGAAGACTTCCAATCAATGCAAGAACATACGCAGGAAATGTTTACTATTTTAACCCCTATTTAAACCCTGCACTTGCAAACAGATTATCCAATAAAAATGGAATGGCTACATTGAAGAAAGCTGGCATATTATCTCGAGAACAATTAGAAGAACTTGATCGAGTTTACCCTAATGGTGTGCCATTTAGTAAAAGTGGATTCCCAGATTTCTCTGGAGTGGCAGCAAAAGGTGGAGATGGAAAACCGATAGCAATAGACATAGGTAATCTTTCGGGAGATAGTAAAGTCGATATCGCCATCGCAGAGAAATTATACCAATCAAAAGGAAACCAGTGGGAAGATGGCTTTACATGGCACCATATAGAAGGCACAACCTCATTGTTAAGAGTCCCCACTATTATTCATCAGTTGGTTGATCACACAGGAGGAATGGCTATGTCAAAATAAGATAGTATTGTTATAATTTATGGAGTAAATGAGAGTAAAAACATAACCCTTATTTACTTTGCGCAATTAACAGGGCGAGGCTCTCCAATAGTAAAATGGGGAGCCTCGTTCTATTAGTCTTCATCGTTACATGAACTTTTCATTTCATTGGCAACCAATTCTTGCAACTTGTTCTTTGGAAGTAAGTATTGATATTCGGCAACACCAATTGGCTTGTTTACATCTTGCAGAGCCAGTTCTACTTCCAAATGATCTTTTTCGGCACATAGGATGATACCGATAGACGGATTTTCATCGGGAGCCTTTTCTAACTTATCCAGCAGGGATAGATAGAAATTCATCTTGCCTACATATTCAGGCTTAAATTCGCCAATCTTCAATTCAATGGCAACCATAGAACGGAGACGGCGATGGAAGAAGAGCAAATCTACACGATATTCCTTGTCGTTACAAGTCAGTGTATGCTGATTGCCTATAAAACTGAAACCGCTACCCAGTTCCATTATAAAGGTTGTAATCTTCTGAACAAGGCGGCGTTCCAACTCCAACTCTTTCAATGGTTCAACTGCATCAATGAATCCGAGATTATAACTACTGCGGAACACTTCATTGGCATAATCAGCTTGTTGAGCGGGCAATGTAGTGTCAAAGTTGTTAGACTTCTCTACCGCTTGTATTGAAAGGTGGTATTCTGATTTAAGTGCGTGACGCAACATATCGCGAGACCACCCCTTAGAAACAACTTCATTGGCATAAAATACGATATGCTCAGGAGACAGATTATGGCTCATTAGAAGCAGATTATGACTCCATGGCAAAACTGCTACAGCCTGTCGCAGTTTTGTATCCCCATCATTATAACGGAGATAAAACTTCTTCATATCCCAAAGGTTTCTCGGAGATAATCCCATGTCGGGATATTTAGACTTCAAATCAACCGACAATCTTTTGACGATGCCATCACCGTGCTTGCTGTCAATTTTCTTTTCTTCCAACAACTTGCCTATCTCCCAATAGGAAGACATCGCAAGAGTATTCAATTGTTTTGCTATTCGTAATCGAGAAGTCTCGATTACTGCGACAGCCTGTCGCAGTAATTCGTTATACTCATCTTCGCTGAACGGTCTTGTAACGGTTAAATCCTTCATAGTCTTATCTCTATATTGCTTAAACCTTATGCAAAGGTATAAAAGTTTTCTGGTTGTAATATAACTAAATAGGCTTAAATACCTTTTTGTAATACTTATTATGATAATAGGCTATATGACTTTGAATATGATTATTATTTTCCTTTATTCGTTCGTTTTTTCGGAGATAAAATATATCTTTGCAAGATTGAATAATACAACAAAACATAAATACATATATATGGCAAATTCTTACAAGAAAGAAACTCTATGTGTGCAAGAGGGTTGGACCCCAAAGAAAGGCGAACCTCGCGTGTTGCCTATTTATCAGAGCACAACATTTAAATATGATAACAGTGATCAGATGGCTCGTCTTTTCGACCTTGAGGACAGTGGATATTTCTACACCCGTCTGCAGAATCCTACCAATGATGCTGTTGCCGCTAAGATAGCCGCTCTTGAAGGCGGTGTCGCAGCAATGCTCACTTCGTCGGGACAGGCAGCCAATTTCTATGCGGTATTCAATGTGTGTGAGGCAGGCGACCACTTTGTGTGCTCTACCGCCATCTATGGAGGAACCTACAACCTGTTCAGCGTAACTATGAAGAAGCTGGGCATAGACATGACATTTGTGGATCAGAATGCCAGTGAAGAGGAATTGCAGAAGGCTTTCCGTCCTAACACAAAGTGCATGTTTGGTGAAACTATTTCCAACCCAGGTTGTGAAGTGCTTGATATAGAGAAGTTTGCCCGAGTTGCTCATGGTAATGGAGTGCCATTGATAATTGACAATACATTCGCTACTCCTATCAACTGCCGCCCATTTGAATGGGGCGCCGATATAGTAACGCATTCAACAACAAAATACATGGATGGTCATGCAACAGCCGTAGGCGGAGCAATCGTGGACAGCGGAAACTTTGACTGGGCAGCTTATGGAGACAAGTTCCATGGACTTACAACACCCGATGAATCATATCATGGATTGACCTATACCGAACGCTTCGGAAAGGGCGCATACATCACTAAGGCCACAGCCCAACTTATGCGTGACCTTGGCTCTATACAGTCACCAATGAACGCGTTCTTGTTGAATCTTGGACTTGAAACATTGCATTTGCGTGTGAAGCGTCATTGCGAGAATGCACAGGCAGTAGCTGAATACTTGAGCAAGAATGAGCGTGTAGCTTGGGTGAAATACTGCGGATTGCCCGACAGCCCATATTATGAGCTTGGTAAAAAGTATCTTCCCGACGGCTCTTGCGGAGTTATTGCGTTTGGCTTGAAGGGAACGCGTGAAGACGCTATCCGTTTCATGGACAAGTTGAAGATGATTTGCATTGTGACTCATGTGGCCGATGCTCGCTCATGCGTGTTGCATCCGGCAAGCCACACTCACCGTCAGATGAGCGACGAGCAACTTATGGAAGCAGGCGTTGCTCCCGACTTGATACGCCTATCGGTAGGTATCGAGAATGTTGAGGATATCATCGGTGATATAGAGCAAGCATTAGCTGAATAATCATAGAATAACAAGTATTAAGGAAAGGGGACAACGGTTAAAATCGGGGTTCCCTTTCTGTGTATATCAGTCTGAAAAACAGGAATTATTTTGCAGACTGCATATTTTACGCTATCTTTGCAGGCGATTCGCTGAGTAGGGGTGCCTTAATATAACGGGCTGAGATCATACCCATAGAATCTGAACCGGGTAATGCCGGCGTAGAGAACTTAAAACAAATCAAAATGAAGAAAATCTTTCTGACGGCTGCAGCCTTGATATGGGCTGCTAGCGTTGCAGTTTGTGCAGAGAATGCTGTACAAACCGACACACTGAAGAGTGTGGAGTTGCAAGAAGTGTCGGTAGTGGCTTCTCGGGCTACCGATAAGACACCTATTGCATTCACTAATGTAACGAGTGAAGAACTGGCAAAGAAGAATTTCGGGCAGGACTTGCCTTATCTTCTTTCAATGACACCATCGGTAATCACCACGAGTGATGCCGGGGCTGGTATCGGATACACGACTTTGAGAGTGCGTGGAACCGACGGCTCGCGTGTAAACATTACTGCCAACGGGGTGCCTGTTAATGATTCTGAGAGTCATAATGTGTACTGGGTGAATATGCCCGACCTTGCATCATCGGTAAAGGATATCCAAATCCAGCGAGGTGCAGGTACATCAACCAATGGAGCCGGTGCATTCGGAGCAAGCATCAATTTGCTCACTTCCACACCGTCTTATGAACCATATGCTGAATTGAATGGTTCTTACGGAATGTACAACACTCACAAGGAAACACTTAAGGTAGGAACCGGTTTGCTAGGAAAGCATTGGGCTTTTGATGCAAGGCTGTCCAATATAGGCACCGATGGATATATTGACCGTGCATCGGTTGACTTGTACTCCTATTTTGCCCAGGCAGGCTATTATGGTTACAATACCATAGTGAGGCTAATTGCGTTCGGAGGTACTGAAAAGACCTATCATGCTTGGGATTACGCTTCGAAAGAGGACATGAAGGCTTATGGCCGCAGATATAATCCCTGCGGAATGTATTACGATAGTGACGGCAATGTGGCTTTCTACGACAACCAGACCGATAACTACATTCAGCACAATTTCCAGCTGCACCTGAGCCAGGTGTTAAGCGATGAAATGAGGCTTAATGTGGCATTGCACTACACCAAGGGCGACGGATATTACGAGCAGTACAAGACCGACCGTTCGTTGTATGAATACGGATTGAGCAGTTTCGTGCTTGACGGTGAGGAAGTTGACGAAAGTGACCTTATACGCAAGAAAGCAATGGACACTGGCTTCGGTGGCGGAGTATTCTCGCTTCTGTACAAGAAAGGACGGGTAGATGCAGTGCTTGGCGGAGCGTTGAATCATTATAGCGGTTGGCACTTCGGAGAAGTGATGTGGGTGCGCAATTATGTGGGGGATATAGACCCTCGCCAAGAGTATTACCGCAACAAGGGCAAGAAGACCGACGGCAATATTTATGCCAGAGCCAATGTGGACATCGCAAAAGGTCTGAGCGCCTATGCCGATCTGCAGTATCGTCACATTGATTATAGCATAAAAGGCGTGAGCGATACTTACGATTACAATATTAGCGGAATGCAGCAGTTGGCAGTAAATGAAAAATATGACTTTTTCAATCCCAAGGTAGGTCTAAACTGGAAAGTGAATCCTAATAACCGTATCTTCGCTTCATTCTCGGTAGCCCAAAAGGAGCCTACAAGAGATAACTTTACCGATGGAGATCCTAAAGCTTATCCTAAAGCCGAAAAACTGTATGACTATGAGTTGGGATATAATTTCGGGAATAAGCTCATAAGTGCTGGGGTAAACCTATATTATATGGATTATACCGATCAGCTAGTGCTTACGGGACAGTTGAGCGATACTGGCAATCCTATGTCGGTAAATGTCCCCGACAGCTATCGTGCGGGAGTGGAACTGGCATTCGCATTGCGTCCCTGCAGCTGGTTTGACTGGAATATAAATGCTACATTGAGCCGCAACCGAATAAAGAATTTTACCGAAATGATTTATGAGGACGAGTGGACCAATCCTATTTCAATCAATCATGGTGACACACCGATAGCCTTTTCTCCCGATGTGACACTTAACAATGCATTCAATTTCGCATGGCGCGGATTTGATGCATCTTTGCAGTCGCAGTATGTTTCAAAGCAGTATATGAGCAACGCCAAGAGTGAAGATCAGGTGCTAGATGCCTATTTTGTGTCAAATCTGCATTTGGGATATTCAATCAAGTTGCCATATACTAAATCGGTACGCCTGGGATTCTCGGTGTACAACATATTCAACGAAGAATATGAAAACAACGGTTATGCCGGTGCCGGTTATTATGTAGATGATAATGGCGAAAAGCAAATCTATCGTTATGCCGGATATGCAGCTCAAGCACCTATAAATGTGATGGGAAGCATATCGTTGAAATTCTAGTGTTCAAAAAATAAAATCCTCTACTCAAAATCATGAATTATCTTGAAATACTAGGAACGATAGTAGGTGTCATATATCTGATACTGGAATATCGTGCAAGCATATACTTATGGATAGCGGGCATTGTCATGCCTGCTATCTATATTTTCGTTTATTATGAGGCCGGGCTTTATGCCGATTTCGGAATAAACATTTATTATCTACTGGCAGCAGTCTATGGACTTGTGGTGTGGAAGCTAGGCCGAACTAAAAACGCCGATAAAGAAATAGAGAAGCCTATTACTCATGTGCCTGGCAAGGTATATGCGCCACTGGCTCTGGTTTTTGCGATAGCCTGGCTAGGAATAGCCTATGTGCTGGCAAACTATACCAATAGCGATGTTGTGTGGCTCGACAGTTTCACTACGGCTTTGAGCGTGGTGGGCATGTGGCTTCTTGCTCATAAGTATGTGGAACAGTGGCTGTCTTGGATTGCGGTGGATATTGTGAGTGCAGGGCTGTATGTCTACAAGGAATTGTATTTTACATCGGTTTTGTATGCCGTTTATGCAATAATTGCTATCTTTGGATATCTGAAATGGAAACAAATGATGAAGGAATATTGATATGTCGGGAATTTAATCCCGAAGCAGTAGTGCTTGCCGACGGTGACTATCCGAGTAGTCCTGAGGCTTGTGCTGTGCTTGCCGATGCCCCATTTGTGGCGTGTTGCGACGGCGCTGTCGATGCGTTTGTTGCACATGGAGGAGAACCACAGCTCATAGTGGGTGATGGCGATTCAATTTCTGAAGAAAACCGTTCTCGGTACTGCTCTATAATAAGAAAAATAGATGAGCAGGAGAACAATGACCTCACCAAGACGATGCTTCAGCTCAAGGAAATGGGTTATACCCGAGTTGCGATAGTAGGCGCAACTGGTAAGCGTGAGGACCACACTTTGGGCAACATTTCTCTGCTATTGGAATATAAAAGAATGGGCCTTGATGTGAGAATGGTAACCGATTACGGTACATTCATTCCATTGTGCGGGTCATGTGAGCTGGAATCATTCGCCCGTCAGCAAGTGTCGATATTCAATTTCGGAGCAACCGGTTTTTCAAGCGAGGGGTTGCAGTATCCCATATATGATTTCACTTCATGGTGGCAAGGTTCGCTTAACCAAGTTACCGGCGACCGCTTTTCACTCAGCGCCAATGGCTGCTATATAATATTCCTGTCCCACACTCCTAAATAGAATGCAATGATTTAAGGGAGTAGTAATTTTTGATTACAACGAAATTATAATGTAGAATTCAAGAATATTTTAGGGGGATTACTTGAATCTGACTTGTAAATTTAATTTCAGAAAGAATTCATCTTTTTCTTTATATATATCCCCAAAATTATGTCGAGAAGTGCTAGGAGTTTCAAAACGCGTATTGTAAAATAGATAGTTTTCAAGGTCGTTTCGGTCAAAGAAGTGGTAACAGATAATTTCTCCATCTTCTTTTACAACAATGTATCCACCATTCGCGTGGAAATTGCCATACCAAGGTGTTGTAGATGTTACTCCTAGAGCAAATGCAAGCAGAAATTGTTTAACCTTGTATGCATACATAGGTTGGTCGGTATCATTAATTATATTTAAAGGGTCAGCTTTAGATATATGTTCGGTCACTTCTGCTATAGTGCGTCCCATTCCGCTATAATAATCTATTAAGCTATCTGCAATAATGCGTTCAATACCTAAGTCTAATAATGTGAGATTATTGTGTAAAATAGAGTTTGCTGCCTTATAGTATGAAACGGTAGCTCCTATCGATTTAAGATAATTGAATTTTTTCTTAAATTTATCAAAAGAGTTGAATGCATCTGCTTGCTCCTGGTTTAGTCCCTGAACCTTATATATAAAGTTAGTACCGTCTTTGTTGGAATTGATTAAAGTAGAATCAGCTCCAAGTTTGGATTTTATGCTATATCCAAGTTCTGGTTTAGAACCAGTTTGTAGATTATGAATTACAATACGGATATCAGCTTTGTCCGTTGATTTAGCTTTAACAGTATGATTATCAATCATATCCATAAAAGGTTCTAGATATGAAAAATCGGTATTGTTATCCAAATCTTTTATGTGCTCAAGCAAGATTGTTGCTTCTTGTTTGAATCTTTCTTGAGGAATTTCAATATTGACAGTTTCCCCAACAATCAGAATATTGTTTTTTGCAGCCTGTACTTTATAAGTATTTCTGTTTGGAGAATCATCTCGGAACATTTCCAGGATAGGATAGAACTTGTCGTCGTAGCGATTTAGATTACCATCACCACAATATAAGCGCCCATCAGCAAGTAACTTGAGGAATGTGTATAATTCACTCCACTCGCCTTTATTTCCTTTTAGTGTCATATTGAACTGGTTTTGATAGATTAATCCTTTTGATTATTTCTTCGGCTGTAGCTTGAATGGCAGGAACCGCAACAGAGTTCCCAAATTGTTTATATGCTGAAGCATCTGCTACACCAATTATGAAACTGTCGGGAAACCCTTGCAGTCTCGCCCATTCTCTTGGAGTCATTCTGCGTAGCCCGTCACGGTTAACCTCACCTTTAATGTTGGTAACAGGAGTAAAGTCTTTAAGGCGGGTGTCAATAACAAGATTGCGTTCTCTTCCCATACCTCCTACAACAATAGCATTTGCTATTCCATTATCAGGTATGATTTCATAACCGAAACCATTGCCTTTGGCTGCGTGTCGTTCTTTATGAGCGATTAGGGTTTTTACATATTGTGTAGATAAATAATATTTAGCGGAAACGGTTTCTTCTTCCTTGATATCGGCAAATGTTTTTGTTTTATCGGTTGGAGACGGATATGTAAATTCCGTTACATTCTGATCTTTTCTGAATCCAACGATGTAGACTCTTTCTCTATGTTGTGGCACGCCGAAATTCATTGCGTTTACAATCTGAGGTTCTGGGACATAGTAGTCCAAATCTTCTCGTAGGACTTTTAATATTGTTTGAATGGTCTTCCCTTTGTCATGAATAAGTAGCCCTTTGACATTCTCCAAGAAAAAGGCTTTAGGACGCTTACGGCGAATAACCTCAGCAACATCAAAGAATAGAGTTCCTCTTGTTTCCTCGAACCCCAATCTTTTTCCTGCTAAAGAAAAAGCTTGGCATGGGAATCCTGCGCATAAAACATCAAAATCGTTAGGGATAAAAGCTTTAGTAGTTTCTTTTGTTATATCACCAAAGGGGATTTCTCCATAATTCAAAAGATATGTCTTTTGAGCTTGTGAGTCCCATTCTGATGAAAATACGCACTTTCCACCAATATTTTGCATTGCCATTCTGAATCCGCCAATTCCAGCGAACAAATCAATAAATGTGAATTTAGGTTTGTTGTCAGGTAAGAATGGAACAGCGAACAAATCCGAAAACAATGAATATTGAACATCGTTTTCAGAAACATGATTATTTTCAGTTTCTGATAGTTGAAGGTTATAAATATCTGCTATTAAACCTTCTGCTTTACGCTCAAAAGGCTTCGCAAATTTTGTTCCTTGATTATGAAGATAGTGGGATACTATAGCCATTTGTTCATCAAATGGAATAATAGTTCCATCTTCATTTAAGGAGTGCGGACCAAACATCTGAACTGATACTTTGCTGTTTCCGCACATTTTAGTGATTGCTATATTCCTGGTCGCTGTAGTCTTAGCGTTCATTATAGTTGATATTCTTATTTAGCGGTTATTGGATTCCTGGTTGTTCAGCTTCTCAAAAATCGAAGATTTCTAATTAGTGCTCTTGCTTGTTTATTTGCTTCTTTTGTCTGAATAACCAGATATTAATCCAGAATAGGCATTTGTCGATTCAAAGATAATTATTTAATTTGAATTTGGGAACTTGTTATAGCAATAATCCTATATTACATTTGTTTTTGTTTAAGCAGAAGATATTCTTTATCTATTTAGGGTTGGTATTCGTTTCTTTGTTGTACCTTTGCTACTGATAAGATTAAAGAACTGACTGGCAAAAATGAAGATAGAGGAACTTTGTGATGTGCTGAATCCGCAGGCGCGGGTGCAGGCGATAACGAAATTGCTTAAAGGGAAAGGGCGCGGAAAAAGAGTTTTGGACGGACTTGCCGGTTCGTCTTCTGCTGTGTTGTTTTCCCGCTTGCCGCAACGCAAAAATCCCTATCTTATAGTGTGCAACGACCTCGATGAGGCCGGATATATGTATCATGACCTGTGTCAGATAAATGGCGAGGGTAAAGTCCTTATTTTCCCGTCGGGTTACAAGCGCGACATTAAATACGGTCAGGTAGATGCCCCGTCGGAAATACTTCGCACCGAGGTGCTTAACAAATGGTATAACGACAAGAATGTAGGTTGGGTGGTTACATATCCCGAGGCTTTGGCTGAACAGGTATCATCAAAAGAAGATATAGACGATACCACTATCACGCTTAACAAGGGGACTGAAGTGGATATGACCGAATTGGCCAAACAGTTGCGTTCCTACGGATTCCAAGATGTGGATTATGTATATGAACCGGGGCAGTTTGCCTTGCGCGGTTCTATTCTAGATGTATATTCATTTTCAAATGAACTGCCTTACCGACTTGATTTCTTTGGCGATGAGATAGAGAGCATACGCACATTCAATGTGGAGACTCAGCTGTCGGAGCAGAATCTTGACAGTATTTTCATCTTGGGAGGTTCTTGTTCGGAATCGGGCAATGGCGTTTCGCTGCTGCATTATATTGATGACGACACGGTGCTGCTGTGCAGTGATGCTGAGTGGCTTCGCTCCAGGATAAAGGCCATAGGAGAAGAAAAACTGTCGGACAGCACTATCATAGCCAATGAGGGCGATAAGAATGCAATGGACAAAATAGTTGATGCCGATGAGTTTATCCGCAGGTTCAACGAATTTGTGCGTATCGATTTCAATACGGCCGAGACCGCCGAGGTCGTGGGCGAGAAATTGTCATTCCATTGCAGTCCGCAAGGCATATATCACAAGAATTTTGACATAATAAGCAAGTCCTTCCATGATTTCATGGAGAAGGGATATCAGATTTACATTCTGTCCGATAGTGAAAAGCAGATAGAACGGTTAAGGCTGATTTTTGAGGACCGTAACGACCAAATCAATTTCACTCCTGTCACTCGCACGCTTCATAGCGGATTTGTTGACAATGACCTGAAGGTGTGCGTGTTTACCGATCACCAGATTTTCGACCGTTTCCACAAGTATAATCTTAAGAGCGACCGTGCGCGCTCAGGCAAGCTGGCATTGTCGCTTAAGGAACTCAACCAGATAGAAGTGGGCGACTATATCGTTCATATCGATCATGGAGTGGGAAAGTTTGGAGGACTGGTGCGTACTACCGTGAACGGCACTTTGCAGGAGATGATCAAGCTCACATATATGAACGATGATATCATCTTCGTCTCGATACATGCCCTTCACAAACTGGCAAAATACCGCGGAAAGGAAGGCGTTCCGCCTAAACTTAACCGTCTTGGCTCAGGCGCATGGAACAAGATGAAAGACCGCACCAAGAGCAAGCTTAAGGATATTGCTCGTGACCTTATCAAGCTGTATGCGGCACGCAAGGAAGAAAAGGGATATGCCTATTCTCCCGATGGATATCTTCAGCAGGAGCTGGAGGCATCATTCATCTACGAGGATACCCCCGATCAGATAAAGGCTACGGCTGCCGTCAAGGCCGATATGGAAAGCACAAAACCTATGGACCGGCTCATTTGCGGCGATGTGGGCTTTGGCAAGACCGAAGTGGCTATCCGGGCTGCATTCAAAGCGGCTACCGACGGCAAGCAGACTGCAGTGCTTGTGCCTACAACAGTGCTTGCTTATCAGCATTACAATACATTCAAGGACCGCCTGGCCGATTTCCCTGTAAAGATTGAATACCTAAGCCGGGCCCGTAAGCCTAAAGATGTGAAGCGCATTACCGAGGAACTTGCCGAGGGCAAAGTGGATATCGTGATAGGAACGCATAAGCTTATTGGCAAGGCCATTAAATTCCATGACTTGGGACTGCTAGTGGTTGATGAGGAGCAGAAATTCGGTGTAGCAGTGAAAGAAAAGCTCAAGCAGATGAAGGTGAATGTGGATACGCTCACCATGTCGGCTACGCCCATACCGCGCACACTGCAATTCTCGCTTATGGGTGCGCGCGACCTTAGTGCGATAACTACACCTCCAGCCAACCGCTATCCCATACTCACATCGGTGAACGCACTTAATGACGATATCGTGTGCGAGGCGATAAACTTCGAGATGTCGCGTAACGGACAAGTGTTCTTCGTGAACAACCGTATAGAGGGGCTATTTGAGATAGAGAACATGATACGCCGTCTTGTTCCCGATGCCCGCATTGTAGTGGGGCATGGACAGATGCCTCCCGAAAAACTCGAGCAGGCAATCATCGACTTTGCCAACCACGACTATGATGTGCTATTGGCAACAACCATCATAGAGTCAGGTATCGATATGCCGAATGTCAATACCATAATCATAAACAATGCTCAGAATTTTGGCTTGAGCGAGTTGCACCAGTTGCGCGGTCGCGTTGGACGCAGTTCACGCAAGGCATTCTGCTATCTTCTTGTACCGCCTGGAAAACCGCTCACTCCTGTTGCTCGACGCAGGTTGCAGGCCATTGAAAGCTTTGCCGAACTGGGAAGCGGCATACACATAGCTATGCAGGATCTTGACATACGCGGTGCCGGTAATCTTCTAGGGGCTGAACAGAGCGGCTTCATTGCCGATTTGGGCTATGAAACATATCAGAAAATACTCAAGGAGGCCGTTCTTGAACTTAAAACCGAGGAATTCAGCGGAGTCTTCGACGAAGAAAGCAAGCAGAAGTCGGCTATTGAGGAAGAAGAACCCACTTATGTGGCCGACTGTACAATAGAAAGTGATATGGAACTCTTCTTGCCTGCAACTTATGTACCGCAAGAAAACGAGCGCATTCTATTATATCAGGAACTTGACAATATGGAGCGCGAAAGCGATGTTATGGAGTTCCGTAAACGGCTCGAGGACCGTTTCGGCAAAATACCTAAGGAGGCTAACGAACTTATACGCATCGTTTCACTTCGTCGCATAGCCCGCACACTGGGAATTGAGAAAATCGCCCTGAAGCAACGGAAGATGTACATGTATTTTGTGGGAGATGAAAACAGGGCATATTATGAATCGCCAGCATTCGGGAAAATACTGCATTATCTGCAGAATGACATGGCTCGTTGCAAGTTGAGGGAAGTGAACGGAAAACGCTCTATCCTTATTGACGGAGTTCGCACTGTGCAAGAAGCCGTGGGAATACTATCCTCAATGTCATCAATGACTGCATTGTGACATTTAAGCTAGTCAAAACTTGTAATATGGTGAAGTAAAAGTATTAAGAGTTGAAAGGAAACAGATATTCAATGTTAAATAGATTAAAAAATTGAGATAAAACCAAAATTAAGAAGTAACTTTGCACCCGTTTTGTGGAATATTGTCACAAACGACTGTGACTATGGATTCTTTGCGTAAAAGGTTACATAGTCCCGACATAGGAAAAAGTATTATTAAAATAAGATATTTATGTTAAAGAAATTTCCTGGCGCCCATTTAATGGAGGCCTTACAAAGAAAGAAGATGAGAAACCTTCTGTCAAAAGAGTTTCTTGCTTCGCGTCTTATGAAAATTGCAATTGCTTCTATAGCAATGATTGTTCTATGGGCAATTCCTGCTTCATCATTCGGAGTAGAAGGTTTGACTATCGTACAGCAACGAGTAATTGCAATATTTGTGTTTGCGATATTGATGTGGATCTTTAATGCAATTCCTGCGTGGACTACTTCTACATTTGTTGTTGTGCTGTTGCTGTTCTGTACTTCCGACAGCAGTTTGTGGTTCTTCCGTGAAGGTTTTGCGGCTGAGGAACTTGGCAAGTTGACTAGCTACAAATCTCTTATGGCTTGTTTTGCCGACCCTATCATTATGCTGTTTATCGGAGGTTTCATCATCGCTATTGCGGCTACCAAGACTGGTCTTGATGTGATGCTTGCAAAGGTGATGCTTAAGCCTTTTGGAACTCAATCAAAATATGTACTTCTAGGTTTTATCACTGTTACTGCAGTATTCTCTATGTTCTTGAGCAACACAGCAACAGCAGCGATGATGCTTACTTTCCTTGCTCCTGTGCTAAAGGCTCTTCCTGCCGACGGTAAGGGTAAGATTGGTTTAGCATTGGCTATTCCAGTTGCTGCTAATGTTGGTGGTATGGGAACTCCTATCGGTACACCTCCTAACGCTATCGCTCTTAAGTATCTTAATGGTGCAGTAGAAGACGGTGGTATGGGCTTGAACATCGGTTTCGGTGAATGGATGGCGTTCATGATTCCTTTCACATTGATTCTAGTGTTCATTTCTTGGGTTCTTCTATTGAAGCTATTCCCATTCAAGCAGAAGACTATTACTCTTGAAATCAAGGGTGAAGCAAAGAAGGACTGGCGTTCAATCGTGGTTTATATCACATTTGCGGTTACAGTGCTTCTATGGGTTCTTGACAAGTACACTGGAGTAAACTCAAATGTTGTGGCTATGCTTCCTGTGGGTGTATTCTGCGTGATAGGTGTTATTACCCGTCGCGACTTGGAAGAAATCAGCTGGGGTGTTCTTTGGATGGTTGCCGGCGGTTTTGCGCTAGGTGTAGCGTTGAATCAAACAGGTCTTGCAACTACATTGATTAATGCAATCCCATTCGGTACATGGTCTCCACTATTGGTTATCATCGGTTCTGGAATGATCTGCTACGCAATGGCAAACTTCATCTCTCACACAGCTACAGCCAACCTTCTTGTGCCTATCTTGGCAGTTGCAGGTGGTAGCATGGCAGCAGCGCTTGCTCCGCTTGGAGGTGTAACTACATTGTTGATTGGTGTGGCTATCGCTTCTTCTCTTGGTATGGTTCTTCCTATCAGTACACCGCCGAATGCAATGGCTGCAGCTACTGGATTGATCGAACAGAAAGATATGGCTAAGGTGGGTATTATCATAGGTCTTATAGGTTTGGTTCTTGGTTATGTGATGCTATATTTCCTAGGCTCAAACGGAATTATCGGAGGATAAATAAGATATATCTAATAACGAAGAGAAGCTGTTACGCAAAATGCGGTGCAGCTTCTTTTCATTAAAACATATGAAATGAAAAGACAATTTCTATTTTTAATGCTGCTGTTGGTGGCTATCACTGCGGGGGCGCAGAAAAAGGGCTTTGAATTCAAGGTTTATGGCCAGATTCGTGCCGACTTGTTCTATAACAGTCGCTCCAACGAGGAAAGTGTGGACGGACTGTTCTACAGTTATCCTAAGGACCATAACTATGATGCAGAGGGCGAAGACCTGAACGCTCAGGCTAATGGAAACATGTATCTTCTGTATAGCCGTATCGGGCTAGATGTGAAAGGTCCTAAGCTGGGCAGTGCAAGCACTTCGGCAAAGGTGGAATTTGATTTCAGAGGCTCAGGCACTACATTGTCTATTGCGCGTTTGCGCCATGCTTACCTTAATCTAAACTGGGGCAAGTCGTCGGTTCTTGTAGGTCAGACATGGAGTCCGCTGTATGGCGATGTGGCTCCACAGATTCTGAATTTGAATATGGGTGCGCCATTCCAGCCATTCAGCCGTGCTCCGCAGGTCCGTTATCGCTTCAATGTTCCTGGCTTGCAGATTACTGCTGCTGCATTGTGGCAGTCTCAGTATTTGTCTAACGGTCCCGATGGCAAGAGCAACAAGTACATAAAGAACAGCTGTGTTCCTGAGTTGTATCTAGGAATCGACCATAAGACCAGCTATTTTATTGTGGGTGCAGGTGTTGACATGTTATCATTGAAGCCTAGAACCCAGGCAACAGGAGAGAACGGAAATATATATAAAGTGAACGAGCGCGTGACATCGGTTTCATTTGAAGCTCATGTGAAGTACACATCACCGTTGTGGTATGTAGCGGCTAAGAGCGTGTTGGGCTCAAATCTCACTCAGGTGTCAATGCTCGGAGGATATGGCGTGAAGTCGGTTGATGAAGTGTCGGGAGAGCAACAATACAGCCCTAACCGCAACAGTTCGTCATGGGTGAATGTCGTGTATGGAAAGAAATGGAAAGTGGGCGTGTTTGGAGGTTACATGAAGAATCTGGGAACTGGCGATGCTGTTACCAAGATGTATGGAACCGGTACCAATGTGGATCAGCTCGTGAGCGGATCGGCAGAGGTGACATATAATTTGCCTCACTGGAAGATAGGTCTTGAATACAACCACACATCGGCATGGTATGGTGATTTGAATCAGTCAAACGGAAAAATCATCAATACTCACGCCGTAGGCAACCACCGCCTAGTGGCAAGCGTGCTGTATATGTTCTAAAGACATAATATGGTATATAATAAATCTGGCGTTCATTATTTTATGAACGCCAGATTTATTTTTAGGGTATGTAATATGTGTTATTTCACTTCCCAGGTGTCTCCTGCAAGAATCATGTCGCGAAGGCAAGTGAAGCCTTTCTTTGCCTGTACTTCGGCAACCTGCTTTTCTACTTCTTCGTTGTAAACAGGAGCTTCAACATCGCGTATTACACCGATAGCTAGAGGAAGGTCGTGACCGTCCATCATTGCTAGCTGCTGGTGCAAGAAGTTGCTTTGGCAATGTGCGTCGTGAACAAGTACATCATCGATAGTGTAGCCGTCCTTGCCTATTTCTACTGCCTTAAGTGCGAATCCGTCCTGCACGATACCCTTATTCATCTCTTTACCGAAAATCATCTTTTCTCCGTGAACAAGGTGGATTGTGCGGTCGGCACGGTTTTCCTTGTCAGTGATGAAATTGTGTATACCATGATTGAAGATAACGCAGTTTTGAAGCATTTCCACGATAGAGCAACCCTTATGCTTAGCCGCTGCTACCATGATTTCCTGTGAAATCTTAAGTTCCACATCTATACCGCGAGCGAAGAATGTACCGCGAGCGCCGAATACCAGTTCTGCAGGAATAAATGGGTCCTCAGTAGTTCCGTAAGGAGCTGACTTGCACACGAAACCGCGGTCGCTGGTAGGTGAGTACTGTCCTTTTGTCAAGCCGTAGATTTTGTTGTTAAGAAGCAGCACATTCAAGTCGATGTTGCGGCGCACTTCGTGAATGAAGTGGTTACCTCCGATAGCTAGTCCGTCGCCGTCGCCGCATACTTGCCAAACTGTCATCTTAGGGTTGGCAGTCTTGAATCCGCTAGCGATAGCTCCGCCACGGCCATGAATGGTGTGGAAACCGTAGGTATTCATATAATAAGGTAGGCGAGAACTACAGCCGATACCCGAAATCACTGCTGTCATGTGAGGAGCTATACCCACTTCGGCCATTGCTTTGTGCAATACTGCAAGAACTGCATGGTCGCCACAGCCTGGGCACCATCTTACATACTGGTCGCTCTTGAAATCAGCATTGGTATATTGCTTGTTTTCTTCCATGATTATTTTCCCTCCATGATTTTAGTTAGACCTTCGATTATTTCCTGTACCAAGAACGGTTGTCCCTGTACCTTATTAATACGCTTGATGTTTACCATAGGGTGCTTAGCCTGCAAGAAGTCGGCAAATTGTCCGTTGTTCAACTCGGCTACCACCACATTCTTGTATTTCTTGATGATATCGGTAGCGTTGGCAGGAAGCGGATTGATGTAGCGGAAGTGAGCGAATGCAACAGGCTTTCCTGCAGCGTTCATTTCCTGCACTGCTGTGTAAAGGTGTCCGTAAGTACCGCCCCAACCGATAAGCAATGTGTCGGCATCAGGATTTCCTTGAATTTCCTGAGCAGGGATATTCTTAGCGATGTTATCCACCTTTTCCTGGCGTATAGCTACCATCTTTTCGTGATTTACCGGATCGGTAGAGATAGCGCTTGTCACGCTGTCCTTTTCAAGACCTCCAAGACGGTGCATGAAACCTTCAGTGCCAGGGATAGCCCAGTAGCGCACCTTAGTTTCTTCGTTACGCATATATGGCTTCCAGCCTTGTTCAAGCATTTCGGGCTTAACAAAGTTTGGCTTGATTTCTGGATATTCGTCATTTTCTGGAACGCGCCAAGCAGAAGAGCCGTTGGCGATGAATCCGTCGGTAAGCAGGATAACAGGAGTCATGTGTTCCACTGCGATGCGTGCAGCTTCAAAAGCCATGTCGAAGCAGTCGGTAGGCGAAGCAGCTGCAACTACAGCAAGAGGAGATTCGCCGTTGCGGCCATATAGACATTGCATCAAGTCGGTCTGCTCAGTCTTGGTAGGAAGACCTGTAGAAGGACCTCCGCGCTGAACATCGATGATTACCAGTGGAAGTTCTGCCATTACAGCAAGACCCATTGCCTCGCTCTTAAGAGCGATACCTGGACCAGATGTACTTGTTGCAGCAAGGTTTCCTGCAAATGAAGCTCCGATAGCAGAGCAGATACCTGCGATTTCGTCTTCCATCTGGCAAGCCTTTACGCCAAGATCCTTGCGCTTAGCAAGTTCGTGGAGCACATCGGTAGCCGGAGTGATAGGGTAGCTGCCTAGGAATAGGGGCAGACCGCTCTTTTCGGCAGCCATGATAAGTCCCCATGCGGTAGCTGTATTTCCGTTTACATCGGTGTAGGTACCAGGACGAATGTCGTCGGTTTCGATGCGGTAGGTTGATACAGATGCATGTATGTTGTTGCCGTAGTCATAACCGGCACGAATCACCTTAGTGTTGGCTTCGGCAATAGCAGGTTTCTTGGCGAATTTGTTCTGAATGTAGTTGATAGCGCTCTCTACAGGGCGGTCAAACAACCAGCACACAAGTCCAAGGGCAAACATGTTCTTGCATTTTGTGATTGCTTTAAGATCCATGCCAGAGTCGGCAAGGGCCGCCTTTACCATAGTGGTCATTGGCACTTCCACAACTTGAGCCTTAAGTCCGATTTCTGTGTAAGGGTCATCGGTCTTGAACAATGCTTTTTCCAAGTCGGATTTCTTGAAGCAGTCGATATCAACGATTGCTACGCCACCTGGCTTAAGAAATTTAGCGTTTTGCTTCAAAGCGGCTGGGTTCATAGACACAAGCACATCGGCCTTGTCGCCTGGAGTATACACTCCTTTACCTATACTTACTTGGAATCCTGACACTCCACTAAGTGTTCCTTGTGGGGCGCGCACTTCGGCAGGATAGTCCGGAAAAGTTGAGATTTGGTTTCCTATGCCGGCAGAAATGTTGGAAAAAATGTTTCCAACTAATTGCATGCCGTCGCCAGAGTCACCGGAGAAACGAACAACAACTTTCTCAAGTGCTTTTACATTGGTCTTTTCTAACATAAGTGTTTGTTAATTATTTATGCATAGTTGCATGTTATGTAAATATTCTATTTAAGGCTTTCTGATGATAAAGTCATAAAGTCATAGCAAAGATAAGCTATGTTGCATTCAAAAAGAAATTTTTTGCCTAAAATCTATAAATCAATTTACGATAATTTGTCTTGTTTTGTGCGTATGAGTTTAATAATCGGATTTGATATGAAATGAATGATATATGCGAGTATGAATGTTACAGCATATGTTAGAACAATGAAATATCCCGACGGAATTTTCGGTAGAATCAAATCAATTGCCTGCATTGAAATTTCATGAATAAGATATATCTCGTATGAAATGCTGGCAAGGAATGATATTATTTTGCTTGTTGTGTCGCGGTTGCTCAAGTAAAGCAATGCTATACATATCAACGCTATGCCTAACATTAATTTCAGAATGTATCCGCCAAGCATGAATACGGTTTTGTATTTAAGGTAAGATAATCCCAAAATCAATCCAATTGCGAAAAGTAAAATGCAGTGCAGTTTGTTGAACTTGGAGAATGCTGTGTAAACTTTATTCTTAAGCATGTACAGGATAATACCCCATGCTAAGCCCATTCGTTCCCATGGCCATCCAAAGGCTATGCTTGTAGAACCGTTGTCAAGTGAATAGATGTAGGATATTATACTTGATACAGTAACGATTCCGATTAAGATATAATTCTTTGTATTCCTCGATAGGAATGTCAATTTGTGTATGAAGTAAAATAGCACATAGAATTGGCATAGAACGAGAACAAAAGTGTTTGCAGTGAGTAAATTCCTGTAATCGGCAATACCGCTGCATGTCCATAATGTAAAGAATGCCACTATTTTTGCAATGATAGCAGGAATTATGATGGAAGAAAACCGATCACGCCAGAAGTGCTTCAGATAGTCCGTCTTATGTTCGATACTATATGTCATTCCGTAGCCCGATAAAAGAAAAAATATAGTGACGGCAACATAGGCAAAGCTACCTATAGCGTCTTGGGCAAAATTCTGATGCCCTTCCTTGAAATGGACCATTATAACGACAATGCATGATATGGCTTTTAATGTAGAAGAGGCGTTGATTGATAGCGCATTTTGGGCAAGACCTTTTCTGCTGTTGAATATTATTAGTAATAAAACAACAGCAGGAACAAGTAGCGTTAAAGTCAAATCGGTCAGCCGCATGATGATTATTATTTGGTAGTGTTATCCTTGTCCTTGTGATTCGGGGGTAACAGGAGCGTTCCCTGGATTATGGGCTTGTGTAGCCAACTCACGGCGGAACACATCACCGTTGCTGTTCATCACATATATAGTGTTACCATTCATTTTCATTGATACGATAGTACCTTCAGGAGAAGGCAGTATGGCTCTCACGCGTCCGTTCTGGTCGGCAATCTGAATGCCCGATTCGGTGACTGCGTACAGGTTGCCCAATGTGTCGAAGAACATGCTGTGGGCTTCGCTCAGTATTCTGTTAGGTACATTGTGCAGCCAGTAGAACTGTTCGCCGTTGGTAAGGCTGCCGTCTTCATTAATAGTGTAGGCCAGAAGCCAGTTGGAATGCTTTTCGGTCTGAACCAGAATGCTAGCATCTGGGTAAATTGCTATTTGATCTCCTGCGCCAGGCAGAGTAGATAACTTGACGGTTTTCCCCTGATTGGGCTTCAGCCATATTTCACCCGCAGCATTCACACCATAACTGCGGCCGTCGGCCAATGATATTTCTTGCGAAATCTTAGCTGATTTAGGGAACTTGCTAACAGCGGCTTTCTTGGTGAAAATAGAGGCAGCAGAGTCGGCACAGCATTTTTCCCAATCCTTGCCTTCCTGAAGCACGGTTTTGAGCATGTTGTTGAGTGAAACTCCTTTTTTAGGAGCGTTAGGGTAGCCTTTCCAAAGCCATCGCATCGCATCGGGGAACATTTTCGCTCCATGATATATGTTGTGCTTGCTT
>JAFOXR010000029.1 GCA_017391675.1 Muribaculaceae bacterium | reverse complement strand
TTTAATTCCTAGTATTATTTTGCCTTTTTCGTTTAACAAGAAGCCGACTTCGATTTGTGCAATTTCTTCTTTGTTACTACCATATAAAACAACAGTTCTCACAATGTGAAATTCTGGATAATACTTATTAAGGTACATTTCATCGAACGAAGTATAATTGTTTAATTCTCTTATACCTTGTTCCATATTTTGATATTTTTTGCCTTCAATAGTAATTACTTCAGTTTCTTTAATATCAAGTAATACTAAATCTGGGATAAATATAATCTGATCTTTATCACCATTCTTATAAGCCTCTCTATCTGCATATTTCGCCAATGGAATATGTTGTCCATCAGAAGTGTGAAAATAGCCCTTTTCACAACCTGCATGATTTTCAAAAATAGAATAACTTTCCGTAAAGTTTTCAACAACAAGATGTATAAATATTGTACCTAATTTTTCGCCTTGATAATCGTAATGCCAATAATCTTTAGGTAATGCAGCTTTAGGTACGGATAATCCTTCCAATGAAATACCTATTTGATTTGCAATTTGTATAAATTTATTGCGATTGCCGACATGACATTGACTTAATCCATGTTGTGTAATTTCTATTTCTTTTTCCCAGCCTAATTTTCGAATGACAGCCGCAATAATGCTTAAAGCTCCGATATTAGGGTCATGAGATAATGAACCACTCTTAAACAATCTCCCTGATATTTGTATCTTATCATTAGTTTTTGTTATAAGAATTGAAGTATTACCAGCAGGAGCCTTTCTCATTCCTTTCTTAAACGCAATAATTTCATCAATAGATGTAAATGGCGTAAAGGTCTCATCATCTAATTTTTTACCTAAAATATCAACACCTAATGTCAATAATAGTCTTGTACCAAAAATGTATGTTTCAGTTGGACTCTCTTTTTGACCTACTTGCAATGCATACAACATTACTTTCTTAGTCGTAGGATAAAAGTAGTTAATGAAAACAAATTTGGAACATCTTTGATAAACACCTGTGTTACGGCTTTCTTTATCATCTGTTTTTGTTTCCTCTATAGCATATAAGGGAACATCTGTAGGTTTGGGTTGTTCTTCTTGATAATAAATTAAAAAATCGGTAAAACTCGAAGAACCCGAAACAGTTTTAATATATATGTTATTAACCTTGGCACATGTAAAGCCTATTACTTTATAAGTAAAATCAAAACATTTGTTTTTATCTAAAAGAGGAATAATTCGTATTGTATCTCCAAAGAAACCACAATCTTGGTCTTTCGCAAAATACGAAAAGATTGTTTGAAGAACAGATGTTTTAGGTCGTTCCTCGGTTAAAATCCATAAGTTTTTAGTTTCATTATTCATATTTTGTCAAGATATATAATTGTTCGTTTATATGTTTTTTTGTTTTTGCTAATCCATTGTTATTACTCTTAAATCTCAAGTATTCAAATTCTTCAAGAACAACATTTCCGTATTTTGAAAGCATACTTATAATTTGCTTTTGAGGCATGATACCTTCAGAATTATAGCTCAATACTAAATATTTAAATTTCGCATTAGAAGCTATGTATTCTAGGTCTCTTATTGCTGTTTTAGCATTACAGAAACTTGATTTTTTATTTCCATAATCTCTCATGCCTGTTACGCCCCTAATATTTGGGCTATCGTATGCAGCTATAGTTTCTACCAAATGGTAATTTGGCAAATACTGCCTTTCATTATACGGAGGGTCAAGATATAATATATCAACATTTATATCATTGACTAAATCAAGGCTATTAGCACAATGCACATAATGAGATTTTGCGTTAGGAATAATCTCTATCGGTCTCATATTAAGTCGCTTCACAGCACGTGGATCCCATTTTTTATGAAAAGCAGCATATACACCTGCCACATTGGCATAAAATGATATTGTCTCTATTAAACAAGCCAATAAAATGAAATACTCACTAGTTGTAATCAGCGCAGAATTTTTCCAATCTTCAATTTGAGTTCTAATTGCATCAATTCTTAAGCCATTTTCATCACTGAAATACATTCTAGGCTGAGCTAAATCTTTGGTTCCTGATGGAGTATAATTATTATAGATAAATCCTGCCACATCAGGTATCTCATTTAGATACTCCAACACAATTTCTAATGGAGTGGCAAATAATGAACCATTAGCAGACATCTCTAAAGTCTGAATCAAAGTTTTAAATTGAGGTTCTTCTCCATTTTCTATATATGCTTTTTGCAAGCAATAAGACATATACATCACATCGGAACAATGAACCTCATAGCCTTTCTTTTTGTAAAATTTAGCCACATTAGTAGTCCCTGAGAAGAAATCGAAAAAAGAGTTCCCACTTACACCATGCTTGGATAAAATTGAGAAAATTTTATCGAGAATATTTTCTTTATTACCAATATATCTCATACAACATTACGCATAATTAGTAATCAAGACTTCATCTGTAATAGATTTATCTCTGTTTTTTAGTTGATAACTGGAATTTGAGTAATCCTTACATAGATGATAGATATTGTAATTATTGTCATTAGCCCATTCATTTAGTATATCATTGCTCACGCCTTTGTGTACAAGAACATTAGACAAGGCAAATCTCACCCCTTGTTTTGTTAGATTATCCAAAATAGACAATAACATAATCTCTTCGGATTTCCCCCATCCTGTAAAGCCTCGTTTCCCGTCGTTATAACTTCCAGTTGTTATTAAATATGGTGGGTCACAATAAACAAAATCATTGCTGTTTAACTCAGCAAAATCAAACTCATCAAAATTTTTACTTGAAAAATTTATGTCATTTTCTTGCAATCTTTGGATAAATGCCACCAAATTTTCTTCCATGCGTTTATTATATGAACTTCGCTCTTTCCCAAAAGGATTATTAAATTCATGTGAATTATTAAACCTAATTTGATGATTAAACGAATACGCAACTAATACAAATAAGTCAAGCGCATTGCGATGTTCATTATAATGAGTGCGTAATTGTTTATACCCTATATCATTAGTTAATGATAAAGAAAATTCAGAAATTCTACCATAAATGTGTGTTAGGATTTCCTCTTGAGGAAGGGTGTAAAATAAGCGATATAAATCAATTAGATATGTGAGATTATCATTAAAGATAAGCCTTTCTGCATTAACATTTATACCAACATTACAGCCGCCACAAAACAAATCAACAAAAGTATTGATATATTTCGGGAACAATGGTAAAATTTGAGGCAATAGCTTATATTTTCCACCGATGTAATTCATTGGTGAACATACATTCTTGCTGGTTTGGATTCTTTGTGAAAACGCTACCGTTGCTTTATCTTGATTGTTAACCATAACTGTCAAAAAAACTACTTAATAGTTACCGCAAGCCGACCAAAGTTAATTAAACCTAGAATAGCTTCTCCATATGCACCTAGTCTTTGCTAGACATTAAATCTTAATTTCTCTGACCGTTGCGGTAATGGTTTTGTATGATTAGCAAAGTTAATCAAAAAATTTTATACTATAGTCATTAGTTCCTGCAAAGAAAAAACAGATGTTGATGTTTTTTTACTTGTTTATACATCATCAGCTAAAAAGGTTAGTTCTCTGCTTGCCAGAGGATTTCCAACAGTGTTTTCTATCCCACCTCATAGGACTTGGGGTATTTCTTTATTGATTTATTTTAATTTACGGCTGGGTTGAACTATCTTTGTACTCGAAAATGAAGAGATACGCAATTTTGCAAAACAAATAATACTGATTTCTATGACTTTTGAAGAATTAGGTGTCCGCGAGGATATATTGAAAGCAATCACTGAATTGGGATATTCATCTCCAATGCCTGTCCAGGAAAAGGTTATTCCGCACTTGCTGAATGAAGACAGCGATGTTGTTGCACTTGCTCAAACAGGTACAGGTAAAACAGCTGCATTCGGCTTGCCTGTTTTACAGCGCATCAGCACTTCTATAAAGCAACCACAGGCTTTGATTCTATCGCCTACACGCGAACTTTGTCTGCAAATAGGCAGCGACCTTGCCGACTATTCAAAATACATAGATGACCTTAAGGTTCTCCCAGTATACGGAGGCTCTAGCATTGAAAGCCAAATACGCGCGCTGAAACAGGGCGTGCAGATTATAGTGGCTACTCCAGGACGACTTATCGACCTCATCAACCGCCGCACAGTGAAACTGGAAAATGTTCACACGGTGATTCTTGACGAGGCCGACGAGATGCTGAACATGGGATTCGTGGACGATATCAACGATATCTTGAGCCATGTGCCTGAGGAAAGGAAGATGCTTCTGTTCTCGGCTACTATGCCTGCCGAAATTGCAAAAATTGCTAAGAACTACATGCATAATCCGCAAGAATTCGTTATCGGCACTCGCAACGAGGGCGCAGAGAATGTGCGCCATGTCTACTTCCTGGTACAGGCTCGCGACAAGTATCTTGCACTGAAGCGTGTAGCCGACCACAACCCGAACATATATGGCATTATCTTCTGCCGCACCAAGCGCGACACGCAGGAGATTGCCGACAAACTGATAAGCGACGGCTATAATGCCGACTCTCTGCATGGCGACTTGTCGCAGGCGCAGCGCGACACAGTGATGAAGAAGTTCCGCGAACGCAACCTGCAACTGCTTGTAGCCACCGATGTTGCTGCACGCGGACTTGATGTCAACGATTTGACTCATGTAATAAACTACGGCATACCCGACGATATCGCAACTTACACTCACCGAAGCGGCCGAACCGGTCGTGCCGGAAAGACAGGTATTTCGGTTGCTATCATTCACTCCAAGGAAAAGAGCAAACTTCGCCTCATCGAGAAGCGTATAGGAAAGACTTTTGAACATCTGGAAGTACCAAAGCCTCAACAGATTATCGAAAAGCAACTTTATAACCTAGCCGACAGAATAGAGAAAGTTAAGGTTGATGAAGAGGAAATAGAAAAATATCTTCCCGGCATCAAGAAGAAACTTGACTGGCTCTCTGGCGTGGACCTGCTTAAGCGCGTTCTGTCACTGGAATTTAACCGATTGCTTGAATACTACAAGGACGCTCCTACGCTTGACATTCCAATAGCAGAGAAGAAGGAACGAGGCAAAAGAGGTCGCGATAAAGATCCGCGCGAACGCACAATCGACGAAAAAGACCGCCGCACTGCCGAAAACGGATACGAACGCGTATTCGTCAATCTAGGCAAGGCCGACGGATTCTTTGCGCCAAACCTTATTGAACTTATCAACCAGAATACAAAAGGCTCTCGCATCAATCTGGGACGAATTGACCTGCTAAGCAAGTATTCATTGTTTGATGTAAAGAAGGGCGATGCACACCGAGCTATAAGCGCAATCAAGAATGCCGAATTCTACGGCAAGCGAGTTTATGCCGAAATAGCAGTACTCGACAAGGACTACACCATAGAGAGCAAAGGAAAAAAACGCAATTCCCGCAGCGAAATCAAGGAGTTCCGCCACGAGGAAAAGCGTCATGGACGCACACGCTTCGAAGATGCCGAAGAACTGATTTCCCAATCGGGCAAAGGTAAAGGCAAGGGCAAAAAGCAAAAGTCTAAGAAAGGAAAAGAAGACAAGAAGCGCCACGGCAACTTCGATGCATTTATTAAGAAAAAATAACGCACGGTTTTACCAAAAGATGCCTATCTTCGCATAAAAGTAAACAACTGCATGAAACGGATAGTCTACATATTGACATCACTGCTGTTATGCTCGGCATTTAACGCCAATGCACGCAGCATAATGGATTTCTTCGTTAGCGAACAGGGCGAATTGCTGTCCCTGCTCCCTAAGAATACACGCATGGACATGATAGACTATTACAATGCAGGACGAGTAATCGAAGCCAAGAACAATCTTGGCGAAGGCACTCGTTTCAACAAGGTAACCGACAACTACATCTCACTCCAGCTCACCAAAAGCTGCACTGTCGAGATGATGCTCATACCCGTTTCCAAGAAAGATTCGGTAATAATAGCAATAAAGACACTCGAACTGCCTGCAAAGGACAGTGAAATTACATTTTACGACACCAGCTGGCAACCGATAGCCACCAAGCGGTATTTCAAGCCCGCATCAATGAAGGATTTCATCAGAATCCCCAAAGGCGACAAAACAAAAAAGGAAACCGTGCTTGAAGCAATCGATTTCCCTATTGTGTCCTATACAATTAACCCAGACAAGGCTACAATTATAGCCCGCCACGGACTAAGCGAGTACATGAGCAAAGAAGACTACAAGAACATCAAGCCCTACCTGCAGGACTCAATCAACTACACACTCCAAGGCCACACCTTCAAGCCACAGAGATAAAAGGCTCTAACCGCCTGTTCTATTACAGTTCGGCGAGGATCTTTTTCAGTTCTTCGTCGGTGGCTAGGAGCTTCGCTTTGCATATTTTAAGCAGTTCTAGCGAACGGGTTGTGTATGCCGACAGATTGTCGATACTGCAATTCTCTCCCTGCATTTCACGCACTATATTCTCCAGTTCGGCAATAGCCTGAGAATAAGTCATTTTCACTTCTTTTTCTTCCATATGTATATGTTTTAATTTTTATTTTCTTCAACTACCGATGCTATTGTTCCATCGGCAAGCATTGTTACAATCCTGTCGCCTGGAGCGGTATCTCCCGCTGAAGTTACAGCCTTGCCATTCTTCAGTGTCAATGAATAGCCACGCTTCAAGGTGTTCTGAGGCGACAGCAATTTCACTTTCTCAGTCATCGCCTCCAGTAACATATTCTCCCGCACAAGACGCTGTTCAACAGCCTGTTTCATTGACTGGGAAAGAAACGATAACTGATTTCTAGATGCGGACACATGATTCTTCACGCTCACGGGTATGGTCTGCGCATAATGCTTCAGACGGATATTAGCCGTTTCCACTTTATTCTTTGCTACGATAGGAATAGTGCTACCATAGTAAGCCAGTTGTTCTCCTGCATGCGACACATAATTGCGCGCCGTAGTCACCATCGTGTTGGTCAATTCTGCGATATAAGCCAATGCCGCTTCACCTCTAGAGATAAGCCACTCAGCTGCGGCAGTGGGAGTTTTCACCCTCATTGCGGCAACATCGTCAAGCACTGTGACATCACGCTCATGACCTATACCCACAATCACTGGCACTGGATATTGGGCAATAGTTGCAGCCAATTCATAACTGTCAAAGCAATGCAATTCTGATGTTGCTCCGCCACCACGAATCACTACTACGCAGTCAAACAAATCTATATTTTCATAAATCCGGTCAAATGCTGCAATTATAGACGGGACTGTCTTATCTCCCTGCATAACTGCCGGAAACAGTTTAGTATAGAACCTTATCCCCATAGGGTTATTATCCAGTTGGTTCATGAAGTCGCCATATCCAGCGGCTCCTTCGGCCGACACTACAGCGATGCGTTGCGGAACTTCAGCCCACTGCAGTTGCTTGTTCATGTCAATGATACCTTCTTGAGCAAGCCTGCGCAAGATTTCCTTCCGTTTCAACGCCATGCCGCCCATAGTATATTCAGGGTTTATATTAGATACCAGCAGCGACATGCCATACTGCTCATGATAGTTGGCTGTCACCTCTACCATAAGTTTCATTCCGCTTGAGAGCGACATGCCAGTCACTGTCTCAAAATCATATTTCAGCCTGGCATATACATTTGCCCATATCACAGCCCTGCATTTAGCCAGAATGCGCGTATTGCTTTCGTCCTTCTGCACCAGTTCCATATAGCAATGCCCGCCACGCACAGCCACATCGCTAAGTTCGGCAATCACCCAGCAACGCTGCACCTCAGGAGAAGCAAGCAGCTTCTTGATGCGCAGATTAAATTCCAGCAACGATAACGCTTCTATATCACTTGCCATTCTTCACCTCGTTTAGTTTCTATTCTCTTTTCTAACGGATACCATATATATCCTTCAATGTTCTTGAAGCCTATCTGCTCCAGTATGTTCATATAGCCCTCGACTTGTTCCTGATAGGATTTGCTATGAACTTTTCCAAACTTATAGTCAATTACAATAGTTCGGCCATCGGGCGTAACTACGAATCTGTCGGGACGCTTATTCTTATCCAGTCCCACCATTCCACGCTCGTTATACACCTTATTACGGCAGTCAAACCAATCGGCAACACGGCTATCTTCTAGCGCCTCTTTCACAATTCTGCAATCATCTTCATAGCAATCGCCAGGTATCACGCCCCTAGCCTTATAGTACAGCAACGCTGTATCAGCATCATCTTTGTTGACAATGCGCTTGAATATATTATGCAGTCGTTTTCCTTTTTCGATATGCTCACTGGTGAACATGTCGGGTACAGTATATTCCAGTTTATTGTCTTCAACCTTATACAAAGGCATCTTCATGGTATCTGCATTCTCATGGGTATTGTCGGTCTTTTCTTTCCGACGACCCTTATCTCCCAAAGTATAAACGCCATCTTCATTCAGAAGCGTAGACAACAAGGAACTCATCATAGTGTCCGATGTACTGTCTCCCTTTTTCGGAGTAAACACATACAGTTCTTCAACCGCACGCGTAAAACCAACATATGTCTTATTCAGCGTATCAATTATGCGTTCCTGAAGTTTTTCTTTATAGAAATCCTTCAAACCAGTATTCTCCATATCCATCTCAACACGACTACGCAAAGGCATCAATGGCGGCACCAGATTTTCATCTATCCCCGACAACAATCCGCTTTCAAGCATCTGTTCTTTAGGAATCCACAAGACTTCGTCTTTTCCTTTCATATCCCAGTCGCAGAACGGCAATATCACACATTTGAACTCAAGCCCCTTAGACTTATGGATAGTAAGCACATTTATGGCATTCTGGCCATCGGGAGAGTTGACCGATGTGTTACAGCCTCCACGGTCCCACCATTTGACAAATTCATGAATCGATGCATTAGTTCTATTTGAGAAGTCTACCACGCAATCCTGAAAAGCCTGAATAAAAGCATTCTCCTGGGCGATACTATCTTCGGCAATGTTCTGTGCTATAATATGCTCAGTAATCGATATTATATTGAAGGACTCGGTATTGTCGGGCAACAACGAATCAAGCGACAGTTCCTCTTTAGGAGCATTCTTATCCACCGTCTCGAAGCACTTGTCAATTGCAGCACCAGGTTCAAGTCCCTGCTTGAACATCAGAGATTCATATTCCCTTAGCAGCCTATGCTTGTAGCCCTCCATTGCGTTGCTGTCATCATTCTTGCCACTCTTGTCCATCTCCACCATTTTAGAGTCAAGATACCTCAAATGGCTTATAACGAGTCTCACCGCAGGCGAATTCTTGAGCATAAGCGATTCATTGGAAATTACATTTATCAATGGTTCATCATCATTCTTGGTCACATTATAATCAAGAATCTGCTTAATCACCTCAGCTCCTTCCTTATTTGACATCGTAAGTACTGCGATATCGCTATACTTATACCCTCTTGACAGTATATCTTTTATCAAGCCAGGCAAACGCTTGAGCACTATCTCTTTAAATTTCTCTTCACGATTCTCGTCATTGCTACTGTCTTTTTTTGAGTCAATCGACTTCACTTCTACATACCCCGCATTATCATATTCTTTATTCGGAATATCCTGCACTACATTGGAATATTCCTCTTTTGCGCCAAGCATTGAAGCCAACGATAAGAAAAATTCATTATTAAACCGCACCACATTAGGAGCGCTGCGCCAGTTGATGCACTTGCCACTATCATTCTGCTTTACGGTAAAATATTTTCCCACCTCCGATCTCAAGAGCGAAGGATCTGCATTTCTGAAACGATAGATACACTGTTTCTCATCGCCAATAATAAGGTTGTCGCTACCCTCGGCACAGCTATTGAAAAGCAATGGCTTCATGTTTTCCCATTGCGCACGCGATGTATCCTGGAATTCATCTATAAGGAAACTGCTTAGCCAGATACCTACACGCTCGTAGACGAAAGGCGTATCCTCGTTGTTTATAATTCGGCGTAACAATTCGTTTGTATCGGCTAGTAATATCAAGTCATTTTCTTTCCTGAATTTTGACATATACCGGCTTATCTCTCCTAGCAGCCCCAGCATGTACACATTGCGATGCAGTTCCTTGTATATCGACAGCTTCCTTTTGCATTCAGCAATTAAGCCTATAAGCTGGCACACATGGCTTATTGTTGCATCGCTTAAAACTGTTGCATCTTTTGCTTTCCCTTTTTTGAACCAACTTCCACTTTTTTCCTTGGTACTTAGCATATCTGCTAATTTCTTGGTTCCAAGCCCGCAATCCGGATTATCATGCGTTATTTTTTTTATCCATATCAAACTGCCTCTCGAATTTATCCGGTCCTCTTCAAAACCTTCTTCTGCGCACACGGCTATAATATTTGACGATGCTTTAACGGCATCATTCTTCACATTTTCAATCAGCGTATACAGACTCTTCTTGAAATCATTTATCCTATTGGAAAGATGTTCGGTGTCGCCATCATTAAGATATGCAATAATATCATCTATTCTCTGTCTTAATTCCTCCTTCATCAAGGATTTTGCAAAATCATTAAATGTAAATGCCTGGTTTGAGGTCTTATTGGGAGACTTTGAGGATTCTTTAGATTCGGATTCCATGAAAATATTCCACTTATTCCCATTCAAGACCTCATCTTTGACAAATTCTCTGATCCATGATTTTGCATTTCGAATACGCTTTGATTCCGCACTATTAGGAGCCTCACCTCTCTCGTGCGCAAGATTTGAAAGGAAATCATTCACGCCCACTTTTATAGCATAGTCGTCATCAAGTTCTATATCATAGTCATAGGACATTTTCAGTTCCTTTGCAAATGTGCGAAGAATCATCTGAAAAAACGAATCAATCGTGCTCACATTGAAATTGGTGTAATCAAAAAGCAGGTCTACCAGGGCCTTATAGGCAGCTTTCTCCACTTCCTCTGGAGAAACATTTCCGAAATCACGGCACAGGTCCTTCATGTAAGGGCTACTTTTTCCTTCCACCTTTCCAGATAGAATAGACAGCTCCTTCACGATACGCTCCTTCATCTCGCCCGTAGCCTTATTGGTAAAGGTCACAGCCAGGATATGACGATGACGCTCATGGTCATTCTCATGCGCAAGTTCATAGTGTCCCTTACGCTTCACGCCTAACAACAACTTTATATATTCATATGTCAACTGATAGGTTTTTCCCGAACCTGCCGATGCCTTGATTACATTTATCATAAAATGATGCAATAAAATTTACTCAAAAATAATGTATAATTTCCAAAAGCCAAAAAAAATATATACTTTAGCAGTGAAATAACATAACTAAACAATATTGCTATGCTTAACAACGATACATATGCATTAGCATTGAATGTAGTGAGTATATTTTTCTTGACGGGATTGTCTATAATGATGTTTGTCACACGAAAGCATCACCGGACAGGAGTCGCTGCTATGATTTCAATAGTAACCACTACAATCCCTATCTACATCTACAACTTGCTATTCATAATGAGGGATTTGAAGGCAGCAATGTGGATTGCCCCATTTGCCTATATAGCAGGCACCGCTTTCATGCCCACACTATGGCTTTTCATTCATAAACACATTAATCCCAATCTTAAGTTTAGCAGTATAAGAATCGTTCATTTCATACCCACATTACTGTGCTTCTCCTTGTATGTAGCATACATGCTTTCCCTTTCTTTTCCAGAACGCGTTAATTTCTTCCTTGATAAATCGGCCCACATGAGCGCACTCATGGAATACCTTAATGTTGCTATAATAGGCACACAGATTATTGTTTATTATAGTATAATCTTCATTTACCTGTCACATATCAAGAAATTTGTGGTGAACAGCTTTTCAAAAGCTGAATGGGTAAACAATATGTGGATTCCACGCATGCTCATCATTCTCACTTTCATTTTTTCCGTACAGCTTATCTGTCACCATCTGTTGAAACGCAATGACACATGGATTCTGAACATTCTTGACATGATAATTATGGGATACTTTACCGTGCAGGCTATGACCCCAAAAGAAGACATCTTGCCCAAAGTCGCTGTACAAAACGACAATGAATACGATGCCTTAATGAGATTCACTGCCGACATGAAAGAGGGAGATTCGCAAAAATATGCAAAAATCATATCCGACTATGCCAATCGCACAAAATGCTTCTTGAATCCAGAACTGGACATCAAAATCCTGTCACACAAGACTGGCATTTCTCAAGAAAAAATAACACAGTCATTAAAAGAAATTTATAATACCAATTTCTATGACTTCATCAATAAGCTGCGCATTGAGAGAGCTATAAATGTGCTCAAAGAAGACACTCATAACCAGCAGACAATAGACACAATAACATTCCAGAGCGGATTTGCTTCAAGAGAAGATTTCCTCAAATCATTCAAGTATTACACAGGCAAGTCCCTTTCCCAATGGCTTAAGGATATAGGCTCAACCAACATCATATAATCCTAGCCTTGTAGCCCTTAGCTTTAAGGAAAGACAGAATCTTTTCTCTGAAATCGCCCTGTATAAGAATTTCGCCGCCTCGTGCCGAGCCTCCCACGCCACAATGCTGCTTCAAATCCTTTGCCAAGGACTTCAGAGCATCATCACTGCCGTTAAAATTCACAACAAGCGTTACCTTCTTCCCATTACGGTTGCGCTTATCCAGCATGATATCCAGGCGCTGGGTACATGGCTGTTCCAATTGTTCTTCATTTTCTGTTTCGCTTTCGGGCGTAATATCATCGGGATTTATATTGAATGCTAGACCTAGTTTTTCTTTCCAATCCATATTTTCCATATTCATAATTCCGTTTATTTCACGCCAAATTTAATGTTTTTACACAAATTCTGCAATATCGGCACCCATTCCTCGTTAATACTTTATATTATGAGCACTAAATATATTCGACATATAATATTATTTCTGGTCATGGCTTGCAGCTTGTGTGCAGCAGGTCAACGCCGCAATGACGAGTTGCTGAACAGGCCTTATGCCGACCTTAAACGGATTCATTTCGGTTTCTCGGTGGGCATGCATTTCCAGGACCTTAACATTTCCAACAACGGATATATTACTCCCGAAGGCGAATCATGGTATACCGATGTACCTGCCTATTCTCCAGGTTTCTGCGTGAATGTAATGGCCGACTTGCGGCTTTCAAAATATTTCAACCTTCGTTTCTCTCCAGGTATGTATTTTGGCAACAAGAAAGTGCATTTCCGCAACTCTGTTAATGACGAAATTAATACGCAGAACATAAAAAGCAATTATGTGGTACTGCCTCTTGAGCTCAAATATTCCGCTTTGAGATACAAGAACCTTAGACCCTATGCCATAGGCGGTATTATGGGAATAATGGATGTATCTAAGAAGCGGCCGGAACAACTTAAGCTGCAGGACCTAGACGCCATGCTCACAATAGGCTTTGGCTGCGACTTGTATCTTCCATACTTCAAGCTATGCCCCGAATTGAAATTCTGTTTCGGATTGAGGAATCTGCTTGACACCAAGCGCCCCGACTTGGAAGATAATCCAGAGATGATGAAATACACGCAATCAATATCGGGAGTGAAGTCAAACATGATTGTTCTCACTTTTTATTTCGAATAACGCATGAACAAGTCTATTAAGGCAATATTAAAATACACACTGGTTATCTGTGCATTCATTTTAATGAACACTGGCACTGCTTATGCTCAGATAGATGCACAGTTCACACAATACTGGGCCGTTCCGTCCTACTATAACCCAGCGGCTATTGCATGCACCGACTTTATTGACATCCATGCTATGGGTCGATTGCAGTGGCTAGGGATAAAGGGTGCACCACGCTCATTCTCGGGCCTTGCCGACATGCCATTCAAGCTACTAGGCAAGCGTTTCGGTACAGGTATCGTAATACACCAGGAGAGCATGGGGCTTTACAATACGCTTAACGCCGCAGCACAGTTGGCTTTCAAGAAGAAGAACCTGCTAAAAGGCGAATTGAGCGTTGGCTTGCAATTAGGAATGCTTAACGAGACTTTCAAGGGCAGCGATGTGATTTTGCCTAGCGGTGACGAGTTTCACGACGGCAACGACGAGGCTATCCCTACGACCGATCTCACTGGTACAGCTTTCGATATCAATCTAGGAGTGTTCTACACGCATAAATGGTTCTGGGTAGGCATCTCAGCCATGCATCTCACAGCTCCCACAATATCCTTGAGCGAAGAGTCCAGCATGGAAAAATCCTATGAATTTAAAGCCGACCGCACCTTTTATTTAATGGGAGGAAGCAATATTCCAATAAAAAATTCGTTAATAGAATTGCAACCATCATTCTTGCTGAAGAAGGTTTCACAGTTCTTCACTGGCGAAATTACCGCCCGCGCGAGATACAAGAAATTCCTTAACGGCGGTATTGCATACCGATGGAATGACGCCGTATCGGTGATGGTGGGAGCTGAATACAAGAACTTCACATTAGGCTACAGCTACGATTACCCTATTTCTAAAATAGCGAAAGCCAGCAGCGGCAGCCACGAAGTATTCTTGGGATATAAAGTGAAACTTAACTTAGGAGAGAAAAACAAGAACAAACATAAAAGTATCCGTATAATGTAATTTATGAGAAAAATATTTTATTTCATAATAGTGGCTATAGCCGTTTCCTCATGCATGTCTTCTAGAAGCAGCCGCTCTAGCATGGGAGGAGAAGTAACAGGTATAAGCGGAACTTCATGGACCGAGCCTACGCCTTACGGCATGGTACTCGTTGAACGAGGTTCAATAAAAGCCGGACCGCAAGAGAACGATAGCGCATGGGGCTTGAAAGCCGATCCTAGAGGAATGTCGGTCGATGCATTCTGGATGGACGAAACCGAAGTAACCAACGCCAAATACAAGCAATTCGTGTTCTGGGTACGCGACTCTATCATTCGCGAACGCCTTGCCGACCCTGCATACGGAGGTAATGAAGCGTTCAAGATTGAAGAAGACAGAGACGGTAATCCTATCACTCCACGCCTAGACTGGAGTCAGCCTATTCCATGGAAGAATCCTAACGAAGACGAAGCCAGAGCTATTGAAAGCGTTTACCGCATCAACCCTATAACAGGCGTGCGCGAACTGGATCCTTCACAATTGAACTATCGCTATGAAATCTATAACATGGCTGAAGCTGTCAAGAGAAAGAATCGCCTTGACCCTACTCGACGCGACTACAACACCGATAACCCTGTGAGTGATGAGATGCCTATCATTTCAAAGGATACAGCTTATGTTGATGATGAAGGACGCATAATAAGACAGACTGTGTCTCGCACATTGTCTAGCGAATATGACTTCCTTAATACTTATATAGTGAATGTTTATCCCGACACCACATGCTGGATAAACGACTTCGAGAATTCATTGAACGAACGCTATGTGCGTAACTATTTCGCTCAAGGAACTTACAGCGACTTCCCTGTTGTGGGAGTAAGCTGGGAACAAGCTAATGCATATTGCGTATGGCGTACCGATTTCCTTCGCCGCTCTATGGGTAAGGAAGGATTCCAGATTGAGCCATACCGTCTTCCTACCGAAGCTGAATGGGAATATGCAGCTCGAGCCGGAGTTGACAAGAACAAGTATCCATGGGAGGGAGACTTACCGCTTACCGAACAGGACGGCTGTTTCTACGCCAACTTCAAGCCTATGGACGGTAATTATGTAAAAGACGGCAACATCATCACTTCGGCTGCAGGAACTTATTCTCCTAACGACTTTGGACTTTATGACATGGCCGGTAATGTGAGCGAGTGGACATCTACAGCATACACCGAAAGTGTGAACAAACTGACAAACGACATCAATCCAGAATACCAGTACAACGCTGCCAAAGAAGATCCTTACAGAATGACTCGCAAAATCGTGCGCGGAGGTTCATGGAAAGATGTAGCCCACAACATTCGCAGCGATATCCGCATGTGGGAATATCAGAACGAGCAACGCTCATACATAGGTTTCCGATGCGTGCGTTCTCAATCGGGAATGGTTAAGAGTAAAAGAAAATAATATCCAGTAACTATTATAATTGCACTATTATGGGCAAAATCAAAAGATATAAGAATATCATCGAGAAATTTCTTTCAGGCGAAGAAGGACAACGATTCTTCAATTTCGCCTATAGTATAGGAGCTGCAGTCGTAATCCTAGGTGCTCTCTTCAAGATATTGCACCTTCCTGGAGGTAACGCGATGCTTTGCATCGGTATGGGTACTGAAGTAATAATGTTCGTTCTTACAGCTTTCGACCGTCCGGAAAAACCTTACAAATGGGAAAATGTATTCCCTGTTCTCACTTCACAAGACCCTGAAGACCGTCCTAACTTCAACTCTGGCGGAGGTGTCATAATCAATGGAGGCTCTAGCACAGGCGAAGTTATAATATCTGGCGAACAGGCAAAGCGTTCGGCTGGCATTCCAGAAAACATTAACCTTTCTGAAAGCGACACTCGCAGCCTAAGCGAAAGCATTGCTAAAATGGCAGCAGCCAGCGACCAATTGGCACGCATGGCCGAAATGACCGAAGCTACTCAACGATACCTGGATCAAATTGCCGGTATCTCGGAACAAATGGCACAGCTTCGCGACAATACTCAGTCGCTCAACGAAGTATCGTCGTTGCTGCTTGACAGCTACCGAGCTATCACCGACAACTCCGAAACAATCTCAAGAAGTTCAATGGGATATGTAGACCAGATGGAAAGTCTTAATCGCAACATCAGCGGCCTGAACACCATCTATGAAATCCAGCTTAAGAGCATTTCTTCTCAACTTGAAAACATTGACCGAGTGAACCGCGGTCTTAAGGATATTCGCGACATGTATGAAAAATCGGCTTCGGAAAGCGCTAACTACTGCAACGAGACCGAACGCCTTGCTCACAACATGAAGCAGCTTAACAGCGTATATGAAAAAATGGTGAACGCTCTTACCGTAAATCTTTACCGCCCAATGGGAGGAGTAAACGGCAATGAGGAAATATCGGCTATGGAAGAATACCGTCGCCGCACCCAAAAAGACGATAACGCTTAATTAACAGAACATGGCAAATTCACAAACCATAGGCAGAATGTCTCCTAGACAGAAGATGATAAACTTGATGTATATCGTCCTCACTGCCATGCTTGCCCTTAATGTGTCGGGAGATGTACTGAACGGATTCCAGCAAGTGGAAGACGGGCTTTCACGCTCCAATGAAACATCTACCGAGCGTAATGCTTCTCTATTGGGCAAGTTGATTGAATTCAACGAAACCAACCCCGAAAAAGGTGGCGTTTGGCTAAAGAAAGCAAGAGAAGTGAAAGACAAGACCGACAGTCTTTTCAACCACATCTCTCTTTTGAAAATTGAAATTGCGCGCAAGGCCGATGGTAAAGACGGAGATCCTAAAAATCTTAAGAGCCAGGACGACCTTGAGGCTGCAGCAGCTGTTATGCTTGCCCCTGTAAACAGTAAAGGTAGCGACTTGAGAAAACGCATTGACTCTTATCGCAACTATACCAACTTGCTAATAAACGACTCGGTAAAGCTCGGTAACATAAATAAGATTCTTTCCACTGCACCTCACAAAATCAAGAATACTATCGGAGGTAACAAGACTTGGGAAGAACGCCAGTTTGACAACATGCCGGCAATAGCTGCTATCACAATTCTTACCAAGCTGCAGAACGACATTCGTTATGTAGAAGGTGAAGTGCTCAATGCTCTTATTGCCAATGTTGATGCCGGCGATATACGCGTGAACCAAGTTGAAGCATTCGTTATTCCTGAATCAAGAATCGTCATGAGCGGAAGCAATTATAAGGCAAATATCGTGCTTGCAGCCGTCGACACAACTCAACGACCATTGGTATTCATCGGTGACAAGCAATTGGACAACGACCGTGGCATTTATGAATTTGGCACAGGCAGAGCTGGCACATACGACTACACAGGATACATTGAAGTTCCTCATGGCGACGGTAGCATTGAAAAACTGCCATTCAGTTCTTCATACACCGTAATAGAACCTATGGCGTCGGTTTCGGCAACAATGGTCAATGTCCTATATGCAGGTATTAACAACCCTATATCTATTGCTGTACCAGGTGTTCCGAACACAGCAATCTCTGCATCTATGACTAACGGAACTATATCTCGTAGCGGCAACGGATGGATTGCCCGCCCTGGCAAAGTGGGTACAAATAGCGTAATCACTGTAACTGCTAACATGAGCGGACGCTCACAAACGGTTGCCCGCACTGAATTCCGTGTCCGTAAATTACCTGATCCAACTCCTTTCATCTCCTATAAAGATGCAAAGGGCAATCCAGAACGCTATAAGGGCGGCCGTCCTTTCTCTAAAACGCTACTTATGCAAGCCAACGGCATTGAAGCTGCTATTGATGACGATATGCTGAATGTAGCTTATAAGGTATTGAGTTTTGAGACCGTATTCTTTGACTCTATGGGTAACGCAATCCCTGAAGTGTCAAGCGGAAGCAATTTTTCTGAACGCCAACGCGCAAGTTTCCGTCGTCTTTCACGCGGCAAGCGATTCTACATTTCGCGCGTGAAGGCTATAGGTCCCGATGGTATCGAGCGCATTCTTGCTCCTATGGAAGTGATTGTAAACTGATTTTATAACAGAAAATATAACTAACGCTATTATGAAAGCTATCAAATATATTTCAGCAGCACTGCTTATTGTTAGTATGGCCGTTTCGGTCCAAGCACAAGTAGTGAGAAAGAGAAAAAGCGACGAGAAAGAGAAGACTTCGTCGGCTCAAGTAACCGATAGAATGCAAGCTCTTTTCAGCGAGAAGAAAACATCGGCTGCCGACCTTCAATGGCAACGCATAATTTATCGCTCTCTTAATCTTGATGTAGCAGAAAACATGCCTCTTTATTATCCTGAAGAACCTAACGATGAGGGCATGAATCTGTTCTATATCATCATCAAGCACTTGTCGGACAACTCTCTGGCTGCTTATGAATACCTTGACGGTCGCGAAATGTTCACCGAAGAATACCGTATAAAAGTAAGTGATATGTTTGACCGCTTCCATATTCTTTACACCAATGCAAAGGGAAGCTCAACAAAAGCTCCTAAATATACTGTAGAGAACTCCGACATTCCAGCCAATGAAGTACTTAGCTATTATATTTTGGAAAAATATGAGTTTGACCGCACCAAGAGTAAGGTTACACGCAGAGTTGATGCAATCTGTCCTGTGCTTCACCGTAGCGGCGATTTCGGAGGCGAAGCCATTAAATATCCTATGTTCTGGGTAAAGATGCAGGATTTGCGTCCATTCATCACACAGCAATTCATATTTACCGACAATGACAACAACTTGCTTAAGACTAGCCTTGACGACTATTTCTTAGGAAATATGTATAAGGGCGAAATCTATAAGTACAAGAATATGCGAAACTTGTCCATGATACAGATGTATCCCGACAGCACAAAGCTAAAGCATGCTCAAGACAGTATCGAGAAACGCCTGGCTTCTTTTGATGCCAATATATGGGTTCCTTCTCGCGAAGAGCTGCAAGAACGCCGCGAAGCTGAAGCTGCACGTCAGGATTCTATCAATGCTTTGAAAGAAGGCAAGGAAGAAGTTGAAGCCGACAGCAAGGACAATAAGAAAAAGTCAAGCGTAAGAAGCACACGCAGCAAGCGTGCCGAGAAGTCTTCTTCTACCAAGAAAACTAAAGTAAAGAAATCAAGCACTGTTAAGAAGAGTAATTCAAGTGCTACACGCTCAGTAAGACGACGCAAATAACATACTTTTTTTTCATAAATAACAGTTAGATTAATGAGGGCTGTGTCTAATTGACACAGCCCTCATTATATTTGCTCGAAAGCACAAGAACTAGTATTGATACCTACTCAACCCCGTAGAAGTCCTTGTACCAATTATAGAAATTTGAGATTCCCTCTTCTACCGATACCGACGGACGATATCCGAAATCATTCTGCAAGCGAGAGGTGTCAGCGTAGGTACAATATACATCACCAGGCTGCATATCTTTCATCTCCATTGTAAACTTACGCCCGGTCACCCGTTCTATCGTTTCTATGAAGTCCATCAGTTCTACTGGCTCAGAATGGCCTATATTATATACAGTGTGCTTCACTGTATCATTCGAAGGAGATTCAAGCAACAGCATCAATCCGTTCACAATATCATCGATATAAGTGAAATCACGGCTCAATTTACCATGATTGAACACTTTTATTGGCTGTTCTTCCAAAGCCGCCTTCAGGAATAGGAAAGGAGCCATATCAGGGCGTCCCCATGGACCGTAAACAGTAAAGAAGCGCACTCCTGTGGCAGGTATGCCATAAAGTTTGCTATAAGAGTATGCCATAAGTTCATTGGACTTCTTCGTAGCCGCATAAAGGCTCACAGGCGAGTCGGTCTTGTCATTCTCTGAATACGGCACATTGTTGTTCATGCCATAAACGCTGCTCGAACTAGCATAGATAAGATGCTTTACAGGATAATTGCGGCAGCATTCCAGAATATTGAGGAAGCCAAGCACATTGGATTCAACATAAGCATAGGGGTTTTCTATAGAATATCTCACTCCTGCCTGTCCTGCAAGATTAATCACTACATCAAATCCTTCGGTACTGAACAGTTTCTCCATTCCAGCCCTATCGGTTAAATCCATCTTTATGAAACGATAGCTAGCATTCTTGCTGCTTGCTGTCAACACTCCATCACACACCGAGTCCTTATCTATTCCAGCATCGGCAAGTCGAGCATACTTAAGGTTAGTGTCATAATAGGTATTAATATTGTCCATACCTACCACTTCACAACCACGCTTCAATAGAGCTTTTACTACGGCAGCTCCGATAAATCCAGCTGTTCCTGTAACCAATATTTTCATATCAACACATCAATTCTTATCTTAGAAATTCTTAACTCAACGCTTGTCCTTTCTTGCTATAAACAAGTTCCTTATATAGGCAAACAGTCCAAACGACTGTCCCACTATAAGAACGATATCAAGGCGTATAATTCCATAGGACACTATTAGCAATGAGCCCATAAGGCTAATTATCCAAAAGCCCACAGGTAATCGGGATTCCCCCTCCCTATTGGAATACAGCCACTGATAAACAAAACGCAATGTAAACAGCACCTGCCCCGCCGAGCCATATACAAGCAGCCACATCGGCACATCTTTATTGTGCAAGAAGTTGTCAATAAATTCGGCAGCATTGCCCATAACAAAGCACAATGCAACTACTGGAGTGAGCAGCAGGACACTACGCAATAGCCATGGAACATGAGTCCAGATTCCCTTAAGTTTCAGATTATACAGATAAATATAATATGATATGCACTGCCCGAATACTATCGCAAAATCATGACGCAACCACCCGTACAAGCACAACAGATAGGCTCCAGCTATACTGAATATCCAGAATAGAGAAGGTGAAAGGACATGCTTTGCCCGCTCCGACATTATCCACTGAACCAGAATTCGCGCCGAGAAAAAACCTTGAGCTAAAAAGCCTATTGCCAATACTATAAAGTGATTCTCCATCTACAAGCCTCTCCTATATATTACTTTCTGCAACCTTGTAATTGATATAGCGTTTCTTCATCCACCTATAAGCGAAGCAATCCATAAATGGAGAAACAAGACGATTCCACAAATGATACTTAGAGACTCCTGCTGTGCGTGGGAAATGTCTCACAGGCACCTGTTTCACCTTACCATTCTGCAGCAGAATCAAAGCTGGAAGGAATCGGTGCATACCTGTAAAGAATGGAATGCGCTTGGCATACTCGGTGTGCATGATCTTCAACGGGCATCCTGTATCCTGAACGCCATCGTTAGTCATCATTCGGCGGAAACCATTAGCAATACGCGACTGAATTTTCTTGAAGAATGTATCTTTTCTATTTGCCCGTATACCCATTACCAGCTCATAGTCCTCTATATCCTTAAGAAGCAGGTTCAAATCCTCGGGAGTTGTCTGCATATCGGCATCCATATATCCCACATAAGGGGAATAAGCTGAATCAATTCCTGCCTTCATGGCTGCACTCAGACCTCCGTTCTTTTCTAGCGAAATGTAATACATCGCTTCATGCTTCTTGCAAATGTCTTCCATGCATTTCAAGCTATTGTCACGAGAACCGTCATTCACAAAAAGCACACATGTAGGAACAAGTGCATTAGGCAGATAATCGCACAACACCTTCTCAAGCGCTGCCATATTATCTTCCTCGTTATATATAGGTATTACTAATGTTAACTTATAGTTCGAAGTCTTGTTCATATTTCTTATTCTATATTATTCATTATTATTTCTGCCAAGCACTGAATCACAGCAGGACAATGGCATACTTGCCAACAGTCCAGGATTCCTTGTTGCCGAACTTGTCTATATCCCGGTTGCGTATCAGCAGCAGATCTCCTTCCGACACATGCTTTGACGGATCATCGCTCTTATCAATAACATTCACCTGCTGGCCTAGGTAAACATCTATGTTTTCGGCACGAGAAACGCCCCAAGTACTTATCGTTTTCACATTATGCTCTTGCGCTACAGACTTGGCTTTCTTGCATAATTCACCGTAACCTAACTCATGATTGATGCTTGGCAACGCCATTCCTCCTGCAAAAACAGCCAAAAGGAGTCCTACGGAAAGTGAACGCACAGCTTTCAAGACGCCATTTTCACTCTTATACAAGAAATACACTGTTACAATTCCGCTTATTGTCAATACAGCAGCCGCCACATAAAACAACGGTTCGCCATACTGGCTCAGTTCTTCGCTGAAAACAGTAGCAGCAACCATTAGCGGCAGTACCAGGATAAATATTGCTGAAGGAACCGCTATCATAGCCTTAAGCCATGCGTTAACCTGAAGTTTTGGAATATAAAGAGCTGCACAATACACTATAAACGGAAATGCAGGAAGAAGATACACCTGCAATTTAGAGCTAATGCATGACAGCATTACAAATGTTGTAACTATTACCGACAAGAACAGCTTCTGCAAATCGCTGATTCCCTTTTTGCGCACTAGAGCAAGAATTATTACACTTATAGCAAATAGCGACCATGGCGCAATTGAATACCACACAGAAACAAGATAGTAATAAAACGGAGCCTTGTGATGGAATGCATCTACTGCACGGTCAATCGTCTGGTGGAACAGAAGGTTGTTAAGATAAGCCTCCCCGCCCTCGGCATACACAGCACCAAACCACACAGCACAGCACACTAGCAAGATACCCCATGTTGTCCAGCCCCAATAACGGCCAAATTCCTTAATACGCCCTACTGCAAACAAATAAACCGTTATAGAGAGCAGCGGCACAAGTATTCCTATAGGCCCCTTACTGAACAAGGCAAGAAAAACATACACCGGAAACAGTATTGCATTTGTTCTGGCATTGCCCTGATTCTCCTTCATGCGATAAAACACTCGCAACGCAAGAACTATGAACATACACATGAGCATATCCATGCGCAATGTAATTGCCAAACCTAGGAATAAGCCACATGTAATCATCATCCATCGCGAAGCATTACGCAGTTCTGCCGACATCTCGCCTGCCACCCAGCTATCCATAACTTTAATGATTACAAATGCCGGAATCAGAGAAAACAATGACAGGAACCACATGTGATGAGTACCGAAAAGCCACTTGCCTAACATGACCACCCAAATATACAAGGGAGGTTTATCGGCATAGGCCAGACCATGATTATAAAATGTAAAGAATGTATTATTCCTTATCGCTTCATCGGCAATACTCAAATATCTCAACTCATTGGACGGAGTGAAATCCCTGAATATCATTACTGGAAGAAGAGCTACAAGCACTATCAGGAAATAATACAGGTTATCGTTCTTCAGCTTTATCATTTGTCTCAATATCTTCATATTAATTGAAATTACAAAGTTACGAAAAAACAATGAAATATTCCTTTTCTATGACTGTTTTCATCATTCACAACCATTCTGTGCTCTTTCAGTAATGATATTTACATGAAAAAAGGCGGAAATCCTAATGGAATTCCGCCTCATATAACGCTATTTTTCCGCGTCTTAGCCTTGGATAATTGCTTCGCTTGGACAAACACCTGCACAAGTACCGCAGTCGATACAAGTATCTGCGTCGATTACATAGATATCGCCTTCAGAAATAGCCTCAACTGGGCAGTTTGAAATACATGTTCCACATGCTACACAATTGTCTGTGATTACGTATGCCATAGTAGTAATATTTATAAAGATTAAACAAATTGATGCAAATTTAATGCTTTTCCACTATATAACAACCTATCTAGCCAATAATTTTTCGGGATTCTTATAAAAAACTCAGTTTTTCACATATTCTAACGGGACGGTTTCTTGTTCCCGATTATGACTTAACCCTATTTTTAATTACTTTTGTAAAAATTTTATACGATGACTCCTTTATTCAGTATCATAACAGTTACATTCAATGCCGAAAACGAAATTAGCCCCACGCTTGCCAGTGTAAAGGAACAGAGTTTCGGCAACTTCGAGCACCTTATCATTGACGGAGCTTCAAAAGACAACACCATAAGAATTGCCGAACAGGCTGCAATCTCTCAAATGTCGATAGTTTCTGAACCCGACAAGGGGCTATATGACGCAATGAACAAAGGCATCGGCTTAGCCAAAGGTGATTTCCTTATTTTCTTGAATGCAGGTGACAGCTTTGCCGATTCAGACTCACTTAAACGACTGGCTGAATTAGCAACAGACGACACTGATATCATTTACGGACAAACTCAAATCGTGAATTCTGCAAGAGAGGTAATAGGCAAGCGGCATCTCACAGCACCAAGCACATTAACTGCAGGCAGTTTCAAGCGAGGCATGCTAGTGTGCCACCAAGCATTTGTAGCGCGCCGTTCGATAGTTCCGCTATACGATATGACCTACCGTTTTTCTGCCGACTATGACTGGTGTATAAAATGCCTGAAGGTCTCGCGCAAGAACGCCTATGCAGGAGATTCTCCTATCATAAGTTTTCTCACGGCGGGAATAACTAACAAATACCACAAAAAGTCGCTAAAAGAGCGGTATGACATTATGTGCAAGAATTATGGCAGCATCACCACATTCTTCCTTCACCTGTCATTCATTCCACGATATATATTGAGGAAATTCAAAAAATAAGTGATAGGTATTACTGACCTTTCTTAACGCCAATCGCATTGAAATCCATGCCTGCAGGGCTCTGGAATATGCGCAATTCAAATTCGGGCATAACTGCAATCAGATGTTCTACTACACGAGATTGCGTGTGCTCAAAATGTTTCCATGCCACATTGTCCACATAGCAATAGATTTCCAGTGGCAAACCAGTAGGAGTAGGTTGCTTTACTCGCGCAAGGAAAAATTTGTCTTTTCTCACAAAAGACTGTTCATTCAAGAACTTTTCAATATATCTTGAAAAAAGTGTTAGATTCACTTTACGGCTTTCCTCCACATCGCATTCCACATCATCTTTTGAGGCATAAAGGCCTTTTTCTTTGAGCGATTCCTCCAACTCAGAAGAGCACAAACGCACCGAGTTGAAGTCAATATAGAACTCCAATGAAATGCGACGAGCCTTATCCTGAAAGATTCTGCTATAATTTCTGAAAGATTCCGACATGAGCAGATGCGGCGGAATAGTTCCCACTGTATTGTCCCAGTTACGCACTTTCACAATATTCAGCGTGACTTCCTCCACTACTCCATCAATACCGTATTTATCTACTGCAATCCAGTCACCAACATGAATCATATCGTAAGCCGCAAGCTGTACGCCCGCAACAAGCCCCATTATCGTGTCCTTGAAGACCAATGACAAGACTGCGGCAAACGCAGTCAGTCCAGTGAGCAATGTACGGGGATCCTTATCGGCCAAGGCGGCAATTATAAGAATAGCGGCAAAACACCACACGATAATCTTAATCATCTGGAACACGCCAGATGTAGGTCTGTTTGTCGCATCAGAAGCCTGTATCTTATCATTCACACCGCTTATGATCAATCCCAAACAATGGGCTACCATAGCTATGAGCGATGCCAGCAGCACCCTATAGCACACCACATATACAAATGTGCCCTTTACCAGGCTATACGGCAATGCTTCATAAATAATTACAAGAGGTATAAAATAGCCAAGTGAGCGCATCAGCTTATCGCTGAATACATAATCGTCCCATGTGTTACGCGAACGCCATATTATCTTTTCTATCACTTTCCTCAACCAGTTCTCATAAACGAAAGTAACGATCAAAGCGACAGCGACAACACAACTTGTTACTATCACCTGTGCTTCAACCGTTGCTTTCCCGGTTTCAAGAAGTGCAATCCATTCATCTAGGGACAACATCTTGGCTAACTATTTATCATTACACATTAAAGCGGAAGTGCATGATATCGCCATCTTGCACGATATACTCTTTTCCTTCCACACTCATCTTGCCTGCTTCTTTCACTGCAGCTTCACTACCTAGCACTACATAGTCGTCGTACTTAATTACTTCGGCACGAATAAAGCCCTTTTCAAAATCGGTATGGATAACTCCTGCACATTGAGGAGCCTTGCTTCCTTTACGATAAGTCCAGGCACGCACTTCTTGAGGACCGGCTGTCAAGAATGTCTCCAGGTCAAGAAGCTTGTATGCCGCACGAATCAAGCGGTTCACGCCCGATTCTTCCAAGCCCATTTCATCAAGGAACATCTGGCGTTCCTCATATGAGTCAAACTCAGCAATTTCGCTCTCGGTCTTAGCTGCAAGAATAAGAATTTCTGCACCTTCCTCCTTAACAGCCTCACGCACCTGCTCTACATATTTATTGCCGTTCACTGCACTGCCTTCGTCAACATTGCACACATATAGCACAGGTTTTGCTGTAAGCAAGAAAAGTTCTCTGAAGCACTTCTGCTCATCTTTTGACTCAAATTCCACTGTACGGGCCGATTTTCCCTGATCAAGTGCCTCTTTCACCTTAACAAGCACTCCGTATGCCAGCTTTGCATTCTTATCGCCCCCAGTTTGTGCCTGCTTCTGCACCTTGCTGATGCGGCTCTCCACTGTTTCAAGGTCCTTAAGCTGAAGTTCGTAGTCAATGATTTCCTTATCACGGACAGGATCAACCGAACCGTCAACATGCGTGATATTATCATCATCAAAGCAACGCAAAACATGAATAATAGCATCTGTTTCACGAATATTTGCGAGGAACTTGTTTCCTAGTCCTTCACCTTTTGAGGCGCCTTTAACAAGTCCGGCTATGTCTACAATTTCAACTGTTGTAGGAACAATCTTCTGAGGGTTCACAAGTTCCGCCAATTTGTTTAGGCGTTCATCAGGAACGGTAATCACACCCACATTAGGTTCAATTGTACAGAACGGGAAGTTTGCCGACTGAGCCTTTGCATTTGACAAGCAGTTAAATAGAGTGGATTTACCCACATTAGGAAGTCCTACGATACCACATTGAAGTGCCATATTTTTATCTTCTTTTTATCTGTTTTTAAACTTATTGAATTAACCATGCAAAGGTACTACAAAATGCGAGATTATCCAACATTTAGCACCTCAGCAGAGCTATTTATGCCTACAAAGCACCATTTATCAAAAAAAGTGACAGAAAGTGTATTAAAAAATATTAAGTATTAATGCTATTCAATTATTAACTTTTAAATTTGTATTTAATATTGTAGAAACAATCATAAATTAAATATTCCAAGATGAACAAAAAGATTTTTATCACATTATCATTTTGTGCAACACTATTGCTAGGCACTAGCTGCAGCAAGCAATTAACACAATTGTCAAGCGACAACTTCAATGTAAACCCTTCTCCACTTGAAGTGGAAGGTGAAAAAGTGCCTGCTACTATCACAGGACAAATCCCTGCAAAGTATTTCCAAAAGAACGCAGAAGTTACTATCACTCCATATCTAGTATACGGAGATAAAGAAACTGCAAGCGCTTCTCTAGTACTTCAAGGCGAAAAGGTGAGAGGCAATCACCAAGTAGTTCCCTACGAAACAGGAGCAACTGTAGCACTACCAGTAAGCTATGATTATGTTCCTGAAATGATGAAAAGTAACCTATGGCTTGATTTCAGCGTAAAACAAGGCAACAAGACTTATGCATTGCCTCGTGTTATGGTTGCCGAAGGCGTAATTGCTACTGCAACACTTGCAAGCGCAACTACTGTGAAGCCTGCTGTTACTACCGACAATTTCCAAAGAATCATCAACGAGAAGGTAGAAGCCGACATCATGTTCCTTATCAACCAAACAAATGTGCGTGCCGACCAAATCAACACTGCCGCTATGAAAGAATTCAACGGAGCTGTTAAGGAAGCTAACGAGGACGCTCGCCGTGAAATTAAGGAAATCAACATTTCTTCTTATGCTTCTCCTGAAGGTGGCGTAAAACTTAACACCCGCATTGCTGAAGGACGCGAGCAGAACACTAAGAAATATCTTGATAAGGCTCTTAAAGACAACAAGGTGAGTGATTTCGGCGAATACACTTCCGACTTCACTGCAGAAGACTGGGAAGGTTTCCAAAAACTTGTTGCTGAAAGTAACATTCAGGACAAGGACCTTATCTTGAGCGTACTTTCAATGTATAAGGACCCAGAAGAACGCGAACGCGAAATCCGCAACCTTTCTTCAGTATTCGACCAGCTAGCACAACAGATTCTTCCACAACTTCGCTACTCTCGCCTATCGGCTACTATTGAAGTGATAGGTAAAAGCGACAAGGAAATCGAAACTGCTTATGCAAGCGATCCTAGCAGCTTGTCAATTGAAGAAATCCTATATGCTGCAACTCTTACCGACAACAACGATAAGAAGGCAGAAATTTATTCTACTGCAGCAAAGATTTATCCAAACGACTACCGTGGTTTCAACAACCTTGGTATGTGCCAGTTTATCAACCAGGATTACGATGCAGCCGAGAAGAACTTCAATAAGGCAGCAAGCCTAAACCCCGACAGCAAGGAAGTGCAAATGAACCAAGGTCTAATCTCTCTTATCGACAAAGATTATGACAAGGCAAATGTAAAATTCGGTAATGCTGCAGGCGTAGAAGAGCTTGACGATGCTCTTGCGGTTTACTACATCAATCAAGGTGATGTGAATGCTGCAAAGAATTCAATCGGAGATTCAGCTTCTAATAATGCAGCTCTTGCACACATCCTTTCTAAGGACTACAATTCAGCTAAGACAACTCTTGCTTCTATAACTAATCCTGACGCTACTACATACTATCTAATGGCTATCCTTGGCGCAAGAACAAACAACGACCAAATGGTTACTTCAAACCTTCGCCAAGCAGTAAAGATGGACAAGAGTCTAGCAAAAAGAGCATTGAACGACAAGGAATTCTCTAAGTTCAATCTATCTAATGTACTATAATCAGTTCTCGATAGTTCAAACGCAGAAAAAGGTGAGGTCCATGGGCCTCACCTTTTTGTATATCTATCCAGCTTTATATTACTTACAAGCTGTATTGTAAACTTCTAGCGTTTGGAGTGCTATATTGTCCCAGTTATACAAAGACAAGTCATACTCTCTTCCCAGTTTCAAGTTGTCCAGTTTCTGCTTTATCTTCAAGCACAAATCATCTATATCACCGCAGTGGAAGAAATCATCTTCACTTAAACTTGGTATCTTATTGGCAGGTATATCACTCACTAGCGAATCAAGATTATAACTCATAGCCTCAAGCAATGAGATAGGCAAGCCTTCATGCGATGACGGCAAAATGAACAATCCCGCATGAGTGAGTATTTCATTTAGTTTCTCACCTTTTATAAATCCTGTCAAGACAACGCCACTTTCTTTAGCAAGCTGTTTCAATCGACGAGAATAATCATCTTCATGGTCGGCATCACCAGCAATTACCAGTTTAAAGCCATGCTTATCGCTGAGTTTATTCCACGCTTCTATCAATTGATGAAAATTCTTCTCTTCCACAAAACGGCCTAATCCCAAAACATATTTCTTCGGTTCTAGACCAAGCGAGTTTATATAATCCTGAGTTGTGGCCTTTACAGGCGGTGTCACTCCATTAAAAACGAGCTGGGTATTTGCACGGCCATAATTCGTTTCCAGAATATTGGCAATTACCTTTGAAATCACAATCACTTCATTGCTGAATTTTGCTTGGCACCACTCGCCTAGCTTAAGCATTGACTTCGCCAGTTTGCCCCACTTTTTCCTGTCATAATCAGGTCCGTGATTGGTACTAACCACTCTCAGCCCTAACAGTCGCGCAAATGGGATACAAAGTCCGGGGCCTATGGCATGAACATGGACAACATCGGGGTTAAGCATGCGGGCTTTTATCACACAAAGCATCGAATGCACGATTGCTTCAAGTGATTTCTTATGAGGAGCGTACACATCTTTCAAGTGCACACCTTTATAATCGTTTATCTTATTATTTTCTGCAATATAGCAGGAACGGCGCATAATAGTAATATCGCAACCCATTTTCGCCAAGCGCGGATACAGTTCCTCGCAATGGGTTTCCACTCCTCCTTGTATGTTAGGAATTCCTCTTGTCCCGATTACTACTACCTTCATAAACGCCTTTATTTCAGTTTCAGAATACCTCCCGCATATCGCCTTGACTCGGATCCTGTCCTACATCGCACCATTTTTTATCCAAGCAGATGGGTTTGCCCATCATTGAACGCAATTTATTCTTCAAAACCCATTTTGCAGGGTGAATAATATACTTATACATCACAGGAGAAGCCGTACCTACCATCCAGCAATTCTTTGGGCACTTGCGCACATTTGCACGCACGCGCTCTGCCTGTTCGCTGTTCCACAGTTCCATGAAATCCTTTGTTTCACGAATGTTGCCCATCGTACCCTTCCAGTACTTTTCTTCCATACCATTGCAAGGATACACATCACCATAAGGATCGATGAAGAAATTAATAGAACCGGCTTCGCATGGCAGCATTCTCCTATTTCCTTCTATATAGTTTATCAAGCCCATATTAAAATAAGCTCTGAACCATGATTTAGGATGATTTTCTTTCAATTGCCATTCTATCAAGGTCTTAAAGTCATCACACACTTCGGCTTGATTGGTTATCACATTATCGTCTTTGTGGAAATAATATGAGTTATGGAACGACGCTGTAGCAAACTCTAGCCCAAGCGACTTAGACAATTGATATAACGACAGCATGTCCTTGCTATTATTATTGCTCACAGTACAACCGAAGCCTATGTCCTTAACGCCCATTTCCTTTAACTTCAACAATGTGCGCAAACCTTTGTCAAAGCCTCCTTGACGGCCTCTAAGCTCATCATTCTTTTCCGATAAGCCCTCTATAGAAATACGGATACCTATATTAGGGAACTTCTTAGCCAGGTCTATTACCCTATCTTCAAACCAACCCGATGTTGATATCACGATTCGAGGGGACTTAGTATAACAGACCTTCACAATTTCTTCCAGGTCCTCTCTTATAAATGGTTCGCCGCCTGTAAGATTTATGAATTTAAGTTTAGGCAGACACTTTAGCTCCTCTGCCTGAATCTCTTTCTTGATATCGGTTGGATACTTCCATATATTGCACATCTTGCACTGCATAGGGCAGCGGTAAGTCAATATTATTGAAGCATCTGTTGGTATTCTACTTGCCATTTCTTAATTTTTTCATTCAACAATAAGTTGTTGTCCATACACCTTCTCAAGCAAAGCATAATGCTTTTCTTGAGAAAATCTGCACAAAGATAGCATTTTTATTTTATCATAATCCCATTGCTGAGAAAATGCGTTCTCAATGCATTCTCGCAACTGAGCGGAATTTCCCGACTCGAAAATGTAACCAGTATCGCCATTATCTATCAATTCTGGGATACCTCCTATATTAGCGCCCACTACCGGCGTACCGGCACATAGCGACTCAATCACGCTTAACGGATTATTCTCATACCATTCAGAAGGGACTACAGCAAAAGTTGCCTGCGACAGCAATTTGCTCACCTGTTCTGCATTCTGATGACCGAGGAACTCTATTTGACCATAGCCCTTATATTCTTCTTTGAACTGTTCCGATAAAGGACCTCCACCTGCAATCTTTAACTTGAACGGCAAAGTCTTTGCTACTTCAAGCAATGTTCCTACTCCTTTTTCATGCGACAAGCGTCCTATATACAAATATGTCTTTTCTCTCTGAGCCTGCTGTTCTTTAAGGACTTGCAGTTTTATCGGATCCAAGAAATTACATATCACATGAAGTTTAGTCTTATCAAAGCCTCCTTGCGCCATCTTCTGCGCCATGAATGCACTAGGACACACAAAAGCATCTACATAGCGCTCTAGCCAGTCTTTATTCCATTTCACAGCTTCCATGTACCCCAAGACACTTGCGACCATGCTATTTTTCATGCAACGGTACTTTATCACATTACTTTTATCAGTAAAGCACAACTCGCATGGCTTGCCATCTCTCAAGCAGGAGTATGATGGGCACAACAGCTTATAGTCATGCAAAGTCCACACCACACGGCAACCGCAGTCTTTTGCCATTTTAGCTATTATTGGAGACAAGTAGCTATGAATGTTCTGCAAATGTACAATAGAAGGCTTGAAGTCTTCCAGAATCTTCTTGAATGAAGCCTTTATGTCCCCATAGCCAAGCAATCGCTTAGCAGCCCTCACCTTTTCGCCAACACCACCCGAGAAAGAAATTTCCTCGGCAAAATAGCTTGACCACTCGCTTGAGAGATTCTCAGGATATTTCATAGCATATACAGCCACTTCCCAACCTTGAGCCTTTAAAAGTTTCTCAAGATTAAGAGTACACACGCAGTCACCACCACGCGCATAATAGAACTTATTTACTATCAATACCCTCTTACTCATAACCATACTTAATTGGTGTCACTTTTCTTTCTTAAACCAATTATCATAGACAAGACAATTCCAGATACAACAGCTGCAGCAAATCCCAACCCCAAGATTAGGTAAAGTTTTGTCTTGCTTGACTTTATAGCTGAATATGCCGGTTCAAACACGAAACCGAGTTCCTGTGAATTGTTCTGCTTCAACAACGCACTTTCGCGTTTTTCAAGCAAAAACATATACAAAGTATTCTTCAGTTCTCTATCTCTTGTCAAGTCTACCAGTTCTCGTTCATATTGTGGCAAAGAGCCTATACGGTTTTTATACTTGCCGCTTTCCTTCTTGAATCTATTGTACTTTATTTCCCATTGATTCTGAAGTCTCTTCACATTCTCAATGGCACTTTCACGCACCGCATCGATCTGTTCGGTAAGTTGTTTCAATGCTATATTACCTTCTTTTGCCGATGACTTCATCGCCATTCTGCTAAGAAGCAAATCGTTATAATTTTCAATCACTGCAGCAGCATTTGCATCACCTAAACTTTCGGACATAGGTATAAGAGAATAGCGCTTTTGAGGATCATTCAGCTGTTCAAGCATAGAATTAAGAGTCATTTCCTCTACCTGTAACGCAAGCAGCATATTATCAGTTTCAACATCTTGAGTGAACAATAGCGTTGCTTCAGGTTCTACGCTTATGATATTAGCATCTTTCTTGAATTTTTCTATTTCCTTTTCCGACTCAGCCAATTCTGCTCCCAATGAAGCAATTCTTTCTTCAAGGAACTGAGCATCAGCAATAGCCCGCTCGTTTCGGCGATCTCTACGGCGTTCATTATATAGAGACATCAATGTATTAAGAATATCCCGTCCACGCTCCTTGCTTGGGTCAAGAATCTCAAGCACAATACCGTCCGATTTCTTATTGGCATAAGCTATTTCAAGGACTTTCTTACCAAATCCGTCTACCGCCATATCGTTGCCTTGAACTACAACATCTATAGTACGCTCATCTTCTGCGTTATATTCACTTGTTTTCAGTACCTGGAAATCTCCATAAGGCGTATTCAATGTACAAGGCAATGTTGCGCCCTGCTTTGAAGCTATTACAGTTCCTAAAAGACCTTTAGTAGCTTTTATGTCGGCAACTCCTTTCTTTAATTTCACACGAACCTTAAAACCATACTGCAATGTATCAAACAGTTCGCTTGGTGCTTCTAGCAGCACTGGTGAATTCTTATACAGAAGTGTCTTTTGCAATCCATTCCGTTCTACATATACCCTATTCAGTCCCAATCTGTTTATCATTTCTTTCTTTACTGCATGAGACTGAAGGATAAGCAACTCGTTATCAATAGATGCACTTCCGAAACCACCTATTGAGAATGATTTCATAAGTCCAAGCATTCCTCCCATGGATTTTGCGCCATCGTCAGAATCGGCTTCTATTAGCATCATTGAATATGACATGTATTGCGGCATTTTCACGACACAATAAGTAATAGCCATACCCATTACCAATACAAATACAGCTACGCCCCAATACCATTTGCGCTTTACTGCATTGATATATTTCCTCAAGTCGATTTTATCATTTTCCATATCTAATATTATTTTTCATTTCTAATGTATAGCAATGCTGCAGTATCTTTATACGGCATCATTAATATATCTTCCCGTTCTTTCTTGGTTCTTGCCCTAAATGAAGAAACTATGCAGCCTAATATCATCATGCACATAGCTCCTGCTCCTTGATTAAATGTCGTTGCTGCAACACTCTCTATAAGCACTACAACAATAGACATGACTCCTATCAAATAATAGACTTTGCCTTGTAATCGTAGGACAAGACTAAGCCTCTTATATATCCACACGAAAAAATACACAAACAAGCCTATCCCAACCAGGCCAAATTGAGCCAAACTAGGATAAAATGCATCACAAATAAATGAATCAAATGATGGTGACAAGCCCCATACGCTATCTAAACCTATGGTTCTATACGCCTCGGAATAATTTACAGCTGTTGATGATGCATTGGTTGCAAATGAAGCCAATCCACTACCCAAAAGAGGGTGCAAGGCAAGAAGCATAGCCATTCCTGCATAGAGCATAGGGCGCGCTATCGTTTGCATCGCCTCCTCATCAAACTCCATATCCGCCGCTTCAGCCAAGAAATAATACTCTATTTTGCCCCAAGCCACGACAACTACCATTGCAGCAGCAAAAACAAAAGCCAGAACGTGCTTTAGTTTTATATTCTTTGCAAATCCAGGAGTATACATAAATAGCATATATAACGCCATCACATATTCCCCATAGAACTTTGAGCGTGTACTGGCAAGCCCAATCGTAAGCATTGCCACTGATATCATCAAATCGGTCTTTTCAACTTTCCCATTCTCATCGGTCGAACAGAACAGGTAAACAAGAAATGAAATCATTGACACCAGTCCCATATAAGAAACATGAAAAAACACCGTCTGTACGGTTCCTGTGATCACACACACCAATGCAATAGCTGAATTAAGTATACATGCACCTTTAGCTATATTTCTCATTGAAGCATCAAACTTGGGCACGATTGCATAGCTTATGCAGAAATAACAGAAAGGCTTCATCTGAGCTATATAGTCATGAACGACAGCAACTGGAGTGTTATAGGACATGAACACCACCGAATACAACGCATAAATTGCCATTATGCCAGCTATTATCCATAGCAGCTTATACTTCTTAAGTTGATGATTTATCAGCATGTCAAGCCCTACAAGACACGTCATCAAGGCAACCAGCAATTCATCGGCAAACTTGACGAAATGAACATTTGGAATCTGTATCAATATCGCTATTACAAATAGCCAGCAATATGTCTTATTTATACTTAACACGCGATAAGCCTACAATTATCATTTTACGAGAAGCGCTATTATAAGTGACGCTATTACAGAACATGCACTCACAATTGTTGACACAACACTCAACTTATATGAATTATTCTGATTAAACTTAGAATTTGCTTTTCTGATTTTATTAGGCTCTACATAAACCACATCATTCTGCTGCAGATAAAAATATGGAGATTCAAGAACCTTCACATCATTCAGGTTAAGTCTCACATATTTCTTCACGCCATTTTCCTCACGGATAATCAACACATTATCACGCTTACCATATTCAGTCATATCATTGGCAGCAGCCAAGGCATCAAGTACCGAGAATCTCTCGGTCTTAACCGCCACAACACCTGGATTCTCTACCTCACCCAGCACATTCACCTTGAATGTATGCAATCTCACGCTAACATATGGATCGGTTACATCTTTTGCAATCTGTTCTGTAAGATAGTCAGTTATTTCGTCGTTAGTTTTTCCTGCCACATGCACTTTTCCCAACACTGGCATCATAATATATCCTTTCTTATCTACCACATAGGTTTGCAATGATTGTGTCGATGTAGACTCCAGCTTAGTCCTGTCGGCATAATTAGCTAGCGGCAGATTATAAGCAGCTGTTGCTTCTGGCACTTGTGATGTCACAACAATCTTCAATTCGTCATCAGGCACAATTTTGATGCCGTACTTATTGCTTCCTATTCCTTCAGCCGAAAGACTGTCGGCATTTTCAAAATAAGTAAGACTCTCTTTTGACGATGAACATGACACCATAAAAAGCCATGACATTGCTATTATGGCTATTGTATATATTGCTTTTTTTCTCATACACATTATTATTTTTTATTTAAACGGAATTTTCTGTTTTTTATTATAGTGCAGCACCTCATAATGCATCAAAAAAGCGCTTGACTTTATACTGCATTACACTATCTTTTTTGTAAATTTGCAGTGATGATTAGCCTACGCTTTCGCATAGGCACTTTTTATGAATTTACGACACTTTTGCAAAGTTAAGACTTTTATGCATATTTCTTTTGACATAGACCCTATTATTTTAGCGATAGCAGGCATTTCGGCTTGTTTTTCTATCTTCTACACTCTATGGTATTTCTTCTCTTACCGTTCTCTAAAGAAAGCGTCCATTCTATCGCATAAGACTAACCGTTTACATAAGGGCGACATCTGCGACGAGAGTCAAGGAGTTTCAGTAATAGTATACTCCGACAATGACACATCTAAACTTGTCCGCAATCTACCCTCACTGCTTGAACAGGACTACCCGCTATATGAAATCATTGTGGTTAACGACGGCGAAAACGAAGCTGTCCAAGATCACATTGACCGTCTAGCCTTGAATTACGACAATATTCACTACACTTGCACACCAAATGATGCAAGAAACCTGTCTCGCAAGAAACTTGCATTAATGGTTGGTATCAAAGCGGCAAAATACGACATCATTCTCACAACAAGCGCCAAATGCCGTCCTATGTCGGAGCAATGGATTTCGGCTATGGCCGCCCATTTCGACAACACTACAGGCGTAGTAATAGGCATTTCAAAAACTGAAGACGGCATCGATGTGACTAAGGGAAGATTCTTAAGAGCGTTCATGAGACTACAGAACACCGTAAAATACTTAATACAAGCGATACGGCACAAACCATATCGCGGAACAAGCGACAATATTGCTTATCGCAAAACATTGTTTTTCAAGCATAAAGGATTCTCACACTCCATGCATCTTCACTATGGAGACGACGATATTTTCGTGAACGAGATTACAACAAAAGAAAACACAAGAGTGGAAATTTCCGAAGAAAGCATGGTTTCAGTATGGTACAATAATCCTGACAGAGCTTTCAAGAACGACAAATTGCGCCATAGCTTTACCGAAAGCAAAATCAGTTCACCTGCCTTTTTCATGGCATCTTTACTTACAGCCTTCTATTATGCAATTTTTATCGGGTCGGCTGCTATGATAGCCTTAGGGTATTCCAACATTATCATTATTGCCACCGCTTTGCTTATAATCGCATTGACTATTATTCCACAAATAGCAATTTACCGTAAAATAGCCGCTTTGCTGCAATCGGCTAAGCTAATGATGTCCATTCCGCTTTTCACTTTAGCCCAGCCTTTTATAAACTTTTACTACAAGCTGAAAAGCAAGCGTCACACCGACTACAACTACACATGGCAACGCCTTAAAGGATAAGACTCCTAAGATACAAAAAAGTAAAGCCGGAATTCCGGCTTTACTTTTTCCTATATTCATATTCCAGTTTTATCCTGGCATCAGTCTATTATAAGCATTGCATCACCATAAGCACCGAAACGGTAACCTTCTTTCACTGCCACATTGTAAGCATTCATAACCATTTCGTAACCGCCAAACGCAGCCACCATCATAAGCATTACCGAATATGGCATATGGAAATTGCTCACCATAGCGTTGCACACAGTAAAGTCATAAGGTGGGAAAATGAACTTGTTGGTCCAGCCGGAATAAGGCTTGATGTGTCCATTCATCGCCACTGTACTTTCTATCGCGCGCATAGTTGATGTACCTATCGCACACACGCGTTTCTCAGCATCTTTTGTGTCATTTACGAGTTTAACAAGCTCCTCGTTCACTTCCATTTGCTCAGAGTCCATGCGGTGCTTTGTCAAATCCTCAACATCAATTTCACGATAATTACCCAATCCCGAATGCAATGTCAAGAATCCTGCATTCACGCCACGAATTTCCATTTTCTTCATCAACTCACGACTGAAGTGCAAACCTGCTGCAGGAGCAACCACAGCACCTTCATTTTTTGCAAATATGCACTGATAGCGTTCTACATCGTCCTCTTCTGGTTCGCGCTTTATATAGTAAGGCAGAGGAGTATTACCCAATGCAAAAAGATTTTCCTTGAATTCGTCATGTTCTCCGTCATACAAGAAACGAAGTGTACGGCCTCTTGATGTAGTGTTGTCAATAACTTCGGCCACCATAGAATCATCAAGTCCGAAATACAGCTTGTTACCGATTCTTATCTTTCGAGCCGGCTCTACAAGCACATCCCACAACTTATGTTCGCTATTAAGCTCACGAAGCATGAACACTTCAATCTTAGCACCAGTCTTCTCCTTGTTTCCATATAGTTTTGCAGGGAACACTCGAGTATCATTGAATACAAACAAATCATTTTCATCAAAGTATTCAAGGATATCCTTAAACACTTTGTGTTCTATACTTCCATCTTTCCTGTGAAGCACAAGCAGTCTGGATTCATCTCTCACCGGAGCAGGATGCGTTGCAATAAGTTCTTCCGGCAGTTTAAATTTAAATTCCGATAATTTCATCTTCTTATCTTATATCTTTATATTTTTCTTTTTCCAATCAAGTAACATCAAGCAGTCTCCGGCTCAACAATATCGGTCGTATTAATTACATCAACAGCCTCGTCTACCGACAGGCACTCCTGCACAAGCACATCTCCCACACGAGTGCGACGAAGCCCTGTCAAGTGTGCGCCACTTCCTAATGCCAGACCGATATCACGCGCCAAGGCTCTAATATATGTACCCTTTCCGCACACGACTCGTATCGCAAGTCTTTGACCTTCAAACTCAAGCAATTCAATCTCATTGATTACAAGCGTTTTGGCCTTCAGTTCTACCTCGTTACCAGTACGAGCAATCTTATAGGCTCTCTTTCCATTTATCTTGCAAGCCGAATATGACGGCGGTACTTGCTCTATGCTTCCCACAAACTGGGTCTGCAGCACATTGTCAATCTGTTCGCGAGTAATATGCTCCCAAGGATATGTTGCATCTTCTTCGGTTTCCAAATCGAATGACGGTGTAGTCGCACCCAATTTTATTTCGGCAACATATTCTTTAACGCCTGCTTGAAGTTCGTCTATACGCTTGGTTGCCTTGCCGGTACATACCACAAGCACTCCCGATGCAAGAGGATCGAGCGTTCCTGCATGACCTACCTTTATTTTCTTCACTCCCAAACGCTTGCTTATGTGATATCGCAGCTTACCCACGACAGCAAACGAGGTCCAGCCATAAGGTTTGTCTATATGAAATATTTCGCCTTTAAGGAAATCCATTACATTATAGTTAAGTTATGACCAGTAAGCAGCATAATAAGGATTATACCTCCCACGATAATACGATACCAGCCAAATGCCTTAAAGCCGTACTTAGTTACAAAACTTATGAAGAATTTTATAGCCAGCAGCGCAACAATGAACGCTACAAGATTTCCCACAACCAATGTTGTCATATTGCCTGTTATCATCTCCATTCCGCCTTCACTGAAGAGCTTATACACTTTATACAATGTAGCCGCAAACATTGTAGGAACAGCCAGGAAGAAAGAGAATTCGGCTGCGGCCTTTCGTGTCATGCGTTGTGACATACCTCCCACAATTGTCGCCATTGAACGCGACACTCCCGGTATCATGGATATGCACTGGAACAATCCCACCATTAAAGCACGCTTCTCAGTAAGCTCTGTTTCATCGCTACCCTTGTTGAAAATCTTATCACAGAACAGCATGAACACACCTCCCAGGATAAGCGTCACAGCCACTACTTCCACTTTTTCAAGCATTGCATCTATTGCATCACTGAACAATAGTCCAAAGACAGCAGCCGGTATGAATGCGACAAATAGTTTCCAGTAAAAATCATATTTATGAAGGAACCGTTTCAACGCCGAAGCACCTTCGGGAGCTGGAGCCTGGTTCAGTTTGAAAAATCTTTTCCAATATAGGACTACTACCGAAAGTATAGCGCCAAACTGTATAATGAATGTAAATGCTTTCACAAATTCGGTACTTTCCACACCGAGCAGGTTCTGTGCAATAATCATATGTCCTGTTGAGGACACTGGCAAGAACTCGGTAAGTCCTTCTACTATCGCAATGACAATCGTCTCAAAAATACTCATCGTTCGTTATTCTTCTGTTTCGTTATTCTTAGTCTTTCTGCTTTTATAGATAATAGCGAATGCCATATACACAAAGCCAATAAATGAAATGGCAGGACCCACTATTACGCGGCGTGTGCTGAATATATCCATATTGAACACCTCCGAATCATTTGACCCTCCAGCCATTAGCACAAATCCTACTACTATAAGTATTCCTGCTATTGCCATGCGTATAAAATTAGCCGGAGCTAGAGGAAACTCATTGTATTGTATTTTTGTCTTCTTTTCCTTACTATTAGACTTTACAACTGCCATATTCTTAATTTTTATTTTGTATATAATTCATCATAATTCAATCCTATGAAACGATTGGCTGCTAGCGATGCGGCAACCGAGCACATAAGCACTCCGGCTACAACTATACCGCAGAATACCATTCCCACTTGAGTCATGTCAACAAGACTGGCATAATCGGGGTTCACTTCCATAACATAACAAATCAGCCCGAAAAGTATCACAATCGCAATAATTGAAGCAATAACGCCATTAAGCAGATTGGTGAGCACAAACGGTCTACGAATGAATCCAGGGGTTGCTCCCACCAGTTTCATCGTATGTATCAAGAAACGCTTTGAATACACAGCCAATCTCACCGTATTGTTTATTAGCACAAACGAGATTATCACAAGCATAATCAGCACCACACCTAGAACAAGCATTACACTCTTCACATTGTTATTGATTTGCTCCACAACATCTTTGTGCATCTTTACGCTTTCTACACCAGCAACATCTTTAATCGAATGCTCTATCCTGTTAAGGCTGTCCACACTCACATACTGGGCTTTAACCCTTATTTCAAATTCTGCATTCAACGGATTAACTCCTATAACTTCCATCAGGTCTTCACCCGTATCCTTTTCCCAGGCCTTAAGCGCATCTTCTTTTGAGATATACTTTACACTGCTCACATACGGAGCTTTTGTCCATAAGCGCTTAAGCCCATCTATTTCCTGCTGAGAAGCATTGCTGTCAACCACCACATCAAAGCCGATATTTTCCTTCACATAGGTTGTCAAGCTGTTTGCAGCCAGACCTACAAGGGCCACAAGACCTAGCAGGAGAAGCACTAGCGACACACTTATTATCGGAGTGATGTTTGTACTGAAATATGATATTTTTGACTTTTTCTCTTCCATTGCAAATATATGCTTTCAAAAACAAGACACGGCATGCATCAACACAAATGCACACCAAACCTATTTTACTGCAAAAATACAACCTCAAAAAGCGTTTGTCAATAATATTTCACTTCTTTTTTCAGAAAAAAGGATTTTTTGCCAACTTTTATAACTTTTACCGGGCTAAAATCGTTATATTTGTATAGTATCAATCAAATTTTACAATTATGAAAGATAATGAAGAACTTGTAACTTTGGGCGAATACGAGAACACGATAGAAGCCAGTATGGTTAAAGGCGTACTCGAAACCAACGGCGTTCAAGCTATGCTCACCAATGAGATTATGTCCAATGTATTAAGCCTTGCCCCTATCAACTATGGTATGGTAAAGGTTCTAGTATTCAAAAGCGACCTGCCTCTGGCACAAGAAATCCTTAATTCTCAAGCGATAGAATAATTATGATGGCGAGCCCAAATGAAAATTCAGGTTCGCCATCTTTTGAGTTAAATACTAAATAGAAGAGTATTAATGCACTTCTACCAAGTGTATTTCATACACAAGCGTTGATCCTCCTGGGATATCCCCTTCACGACGATCGCCATAGCCAAATTCTGACGGAATATACACCATCACTTTATCGCCTGCAACCATTTGAGTAAGAACTATTTGCCAGCCTACAATCAAATCACGCAAACGGAATGCCGCAGGGTATCCGTCTTCCATATTCGAGTCAAACACGGTACCGTCTATAAGCATGCCCTTATACTTCACCGATACCACATTATTTGCGCGTGGACTCACCTCGCCTGTACCCCGCTCAATGTACTTCATCAACACTCCCTTGCTCACATTTCTCACATCGGGTTGTGCCGCCATTTCTTCCAGAAATTGACGACATTCAGCCACATATTTAGAATCAGGTTTCTTTGCCATAATTAACATCATTTTTACACTTATGCAAAGATACAACATGGCTCTCATTTTTTTAAATTTTTCCGCTTTTTGTTTTTGCGAGAATTGGAATGTTGCACTATCTTTGCATACATTATGAAAATAGGGTTTGACAACGACAAGTATCTGAAGATACAATCTGAGCGCATCAAGGAGCGTATTGCTCAGTTCGGAGACAAGTTATACCTCGAATTCGGAGGCAAGTTATTTGACGACCATCATGCTAGCCGCGTGTTGCCAGGCTTTATGCCCGACAGCAAGCTGCAAATGCTTATGCAACTAAGCGAATATGCCGAAGTGGTCATGGTCATCAGTGCAATAGACATTGAAAAGAACAAGACGCGTAGCGATTTAGGTATCACCTACGACGAAGATGTACTTCGCCTGCGCGCCGAGTTTGAAAATGTTGGACTTTATGTGGGAGGGGTGGTTATCACCCACTACAATGGCCAGTCAAGTGCCGACGCCTACCGCAACAGACTTGAACGGCTAGGCATCAAGGTATACTACCACTACACAATCGACGGATACCCTCATAATGTTGCACTCATCGACTCCGACGATGGTTTCGGAAAGAACGATTATGTAGAAACGCAACGCCCTCTTATTGTTGTCACTGCCCCTGGTCCTGGAAGCGGCAAAATGGCCGTATGCTTGAGCCAGCTTTATCACGAAAACAAGCGAGGCATCAAAGCCGGATATGCAAAGTTCGAGACATTCCCAGTGTGGAACCTGCCTCTTAAGCATCCGGTAAATATTGCCTATGAAGCAGCCACTGCCGACCTTAACGATGTGAATATGATTGACCCGTTGCACCTTGAAGCTCATGGCGAAGTGGCTGTCACATATAATCGTGACCTTGAAATATTCCCAGTACTGAACACCCTGTTTGAAAGCATATACGGTGAAAGCCCATACAAGTCTCCTACCGACATGGGCGTAAACATGATTGGATACTGCATGAGCGACGAGGGAGTGTGCTGCGATGCGGCAAGAGATGAAATCGTAAGACGCCACTACTATGCATTGTGCAATCTTGCCAACAAGGGCAATAATGAAAACGAGGTAAACAAGATTGCACTTATAATGAAACAGGCAAAACTCTCTACCGAGTACCGAAAAACTACCGTTGCAGCCCAAAAGAAAAGAGAGTTATCAGGAGTACACGCAGCTGCAATAGAGCTGCATGACGGTACAATCATCACATCTCGCACCAGCGGGCTTCTTGGTCCTAGCGCAGCCCTTATCCTGAATGCTACTAAGCATCTTGCAGGTATTGCCGATGAAGTAAAGCTCATACCAGAAGTGATGATTGAACCTATTCAAAAGACCAAAGTGGAATTCCTGCATGGCAACAACCCTCGTCTTCACACAGATGAGGTACTGGTTGCATTGTCAATACTAAGCAACAGCGACGATAAATGCCGCATGGCTCTTGAACAACTGCCAAAGCTAAAAGGCTGCCAAGTGCACTGCACAGTGATGCTCAGCGAAGTAGACCGCAAGATTTTCAAGAAATTAGGAGTAGGACTCACTTGTGACCCTGTCAAGAAAGGGTAACGCATTACACTTAATACAGCTACCAAGTGGAATACGACAAATTCCATAAATTTTCTCAAGAAGAACTGAACGGGATGGAATTGCCTAGGCAATTTACATTCCCGTTTTATTATACCCCTCACCCTCTTTGCGTTATTGCAGCCAGACATATTCAAGACCACCTGAAGTCACAAAGTCATTGGTGCAGCGAACTGCAGAAAGGCAAGATGATGGGGATTCTGGTGGTGAATCGGCTGACGACCGACGGAAAAACAGAAACTGGTTTTCTAGCTGCATTTTCGGGCAACCTTGCACACAGCAACAACTACCCCTATTTCGTGCCTGCCGTTTATGATTTATTGTCTGAAAAGGGGTTCTTTCGCCCTGAAGAAGACGCCATTTCGGCAATCAACAATAAAATCAATGATGAATTGAACAGCGGCGAAGGCAAAGCCATCATGGAGCATCTGTCCGTAATGCAAATCGACGCAAAAAATGCTATTGACAGCTACAAGGGCTTCATGAAAGAAGCAAAAGCTAAACGCGACGAAGCTCGCAGACAAGGCATTGACGACTCAATCCTCATTGCCGAGAGCCAGTTCCAAAAGGCCGAGCTTAAACGAATCCAAAACAGATGGAACAAGAACCTGGACTTCCTTAGGGACAAACTATCCACTCTAGACAAGCATATCAATGAGCTGAAAACCGAACGGCAAATCCGCAGTGCCCAACTCCAAGAAAAGATTTTCAGGCACTTCGTTATGCTAAATGCCTATGGCGAAAGCCGTGACCTGTGCGACATCTTCGCCTGTACTCCGCAAGGAACCCCTCCAGCGGGAGCAGGAGAATGCGCTGCCCCTAAATTATTGCAGTATGCTTTTTCCCATAGCCTTAAGCCTATTGCCATGGCTGAGTTCTGGGTAGGCGATTCTCCGAAAGAGACCATACGCAAGCATGGACAATTCTACCCCTCATGCAAAGCCAAATGCGAACCTATCCTAAACTGGATGCTGCAAGGGCTTGATGTTGAGCCAAATCCTTTGGAAAGAACCGCCACTTGCGCTGAGATTGACATTCTGTATGAAGACCAATGGATTCTAGCAGTAAACAAGCCTGCTGGCGTGCTTTCCGTTCCTGGCAAATTGTCCACATACTCTCTGCAAGAGCATATCGAGAGACTTTTCCCTGAGGGAGAAAAGCCGATGATTGTCCATCGTCTTGACATGGACACATCGGGGGTACTGCTTTTTGCTAAGGACAAAGATACTCACAAGGCTATGCAGAGTATATTCAAGAACCGTAATATACAAAAGCGGTACATTGCTCTTGTTGACGGAGATATAAACGCATCACAAGGAACTATCAGCCTACCTCTCACGCTTAACCCTAATGAACGGCCTTTCCAGATTGTGAGTTTCTCGCACGGTAAACCAGCTATCACAAAATACGAAACTATAGAGTGCAAAAATGGCAAAACCCGCATAGCATTCTATCCGCTCACTGGCCGCACACACCAGTTGCGAGTACACTCGGCACACCCAGAGGGGCTTAATGCCCCAATAGTGGGAGATACTCTCTACGGCACACATTCCGACCGGCTATACCTTCATGCCGAGTCTATCACATTCACTCACCCAATCACCGGAAAACCAATTGAAATCACCGCACCTTGCCCATTCTGAACTGAAGAAGAGGTATTCTAAAAAGTTGTGGCATTCACCTCAAAACTCCAATAAACTTTTCTTCTCAAAGGAATATTGCTTAACTTTGCACTATAATAATGATTCTATAGATTATGCTTAACAATAATTTCGGAGACGAACTTTTCATTTCCAACCTGCAAAAGACACTGGTGAAAATATGCACCGACCATAACCTGCTCAACAAGCAGCTTTACGACATTGAGGAACTAATGGAAAAATGGCACGAGAGCGCACCTCAATACATGGCCGATGTCGTTCCCGAATTTGCGCGTTACCCCATGGTGTCTATCGCGTGGGCATGCTATTACGGAATTGGCGCTGCCGTATACTGGGACGCGTGCTGGGATAATGTAAAGGATATCCCCGACCTTTATGTGGAGATACGCGACAAACGCGGCTTCGACTATATGGACGACTATGTCCTTGAAAACATGATGGGACTTAACCAAGAATCCCCCAAGGAGAAAGAAGCAAAAGAGGCCAAGAAGTGGATTTCTACTATTCAGGAATGCGCCGAATACGCCCTTAATGCAGTAACTCATCAAGGCATCGAGCCAGGCACAAAACATGCTTACATCATCTTCGCGAAGGTTGCCCGACAGTTTTTCTTGCTAGGCGTTTCACTTGCTCTATACTCAATGGGATACAAATACGAGAAATCATTTCTGAAGTAGATTCCCAGCTTTGAGAATGTCTTAATGAGGTAATCCATTCAATATTTTGCTAATTTTAGACATTAACATATAATAATTGTTAATATACACACCTATTATATCCGTTATTCTAGAAATAAGCACTATCTTTGCTAAAAATTTATTAATAGTCGGTATTTTTAAAATAACGGCTTACAAGATTGGATTAAAAAGCAACAACAAATAAGTGAATCATAGGTTAGGAATCCGGTGGCACGAGATGTGTAGCCGGATTTGTTTTTTTTACACATATTTAATAACGAATTATTTTTTTAGTGTTATATTTGTAAATACAACAACATAACATATCAGTTTATGGCAAAAAAGAATTACAATAAGGCTTTATCTAAAGAAGAGCTGCAGAAACGAATAAGCGCATTCTTTGAACAGGAATGCAGCACTCCATACAATTACAAGCAAATATCGGCTGCAATCAATGTGGAAGCACCAAAGGATTTCGCTACCGTAGTAGAGATTCTGGAAGAAATGGCGCTATCGGGTGTTCTCACCGAGACTACTCCTGGAAAATTCAAGGCGAAGAAAAAGCCACACAATAATGCAATAGGCACATTCTGCCGACGCAGCAACGGAAAGAACTCGGTAATTCTTGAAGACGGAGAACGCGACGGAATCTTCGTGGCCGAAAGAAATTCTATGCATGCGCTGAATGGCGACAAGGTTGAAGTGCACATAAGCGCAAACCGCAGAGGCTGCGAACCCGAAGCCATCGTCACCCGCATCATTGAACGGAAAGAACAGGTATTCGTAGGCACTCTGAAAATAGACCGCTATTTTGCTCACCTTATCACCGACAGCAAGTTCCTGGCTTCCGACATAGTCATTCCTATGGACATGATCAAGAACGCCAAAGCCGGCGACAAGGTTACAGCACGCATTGTAGAATGGCACGACGACACCAACACTCCAATTGGAGAAATCGTAGATGTACTTGGGTCGGCAGGCGAAAACAACGCCGAGATTCATGCGATTCTGGCTGAATACGGATTGCCTTACAAGTACCCCGAAGAAGTGGAAAAGGCTGCCAACGAAATCGATGCAACAATTACGCCCGAAATCATTGCTCAACGCAAGGACTTCCGCAACATAACAACATTCACGATCGACCCTAAAGATGCCAAGGACTTTGACGACGCGCTATCTATAAGAAAACTCGACAACGGTCATTGGGAAGTAGGCATTCACATTGCCGATGTAACACACTATGTACGGCCAGGCTCTATAATTGAAAAAGAAGCAGAACAGCGAGCTACATCTATCTATCTGGTAGACCGCACTATACCTATGCTGCCCGAAAGGCTATGCAACGAAATATGTTCTTTGCGCCCTAACGAAGAAAAGCTTGCCTACTCGTGCATTCTTGAAATGGACGAAGATGCCAATGTCATTAAATACGACATTTGCCACACCGTAATCAAGAGCGACCGCCGATTCACCTATGAAGAAGCACAACAGGTTATCGAGACAGGGGAAGGCGACTACAAAGAAGAAATACTACAACTTGACAAGTTGGCAAAAGCATTGCGCAAAGCACGCTACGACAATGGTTCGGTAGACTTTGACCGCACTGAGGTGCGTTTTGAAATCGACGAGACAGGCCGCCCGGTTAATGTATATTTCAAGCGTTCACAAGATGCCAACAAGCTAATCGAGGAATTCATGCTGCTTGCCAACAAGAAAGTAGCCGAATTCATTGGCAAACCAAATGGCAAGAAGAAACCAAAGCCATTTGTATACCGTATACACGACAATCCCGACCAGGACAAGATGGGTAACCTGGCCGAAATAGCTCGCCGATTCGGGCACAAACTGAAAATTTCCAGCAAAGCCAGTGAGGCAAACCAGTCACTGAACAAGATGCTTGCAAACATCAAGAACCGTCCTGAAGAGAACTTGCTGTCTACGCTAGCCATACGCTCCATGGCTAAAGCCGTGTACACTACAATGAACATTGGTCACTACGGACTGGCTTTCGACTACTATACACACTTCACATCACCTATACGACGCTATCCCGACATGATGGTACACCGATTGCTCGACAGGTACATTGACGGCGGACGCGCAGTGAACGAAGCTAAACTTGAAGACGAATGCGAGCACTGCAGCAGCATGGAACAGCTTGCAGCCAATGCCGAACGAGCGTCTATCAAGTACAAGCAAGTGGAATATCTGGGAGAAAGATTGGGCAATGTTTACGATGGCGTAATCTCAGGGGTGACCGAATGGGGTATCTATGTAGAACTTGACGAAAACAAGTGCGAAGGTCTAGTTCCTATTCGTGACCTTGCCGACGACTACTATGAATTTGACGAAAAGAACTACTGCCTGGTTGGAAGGAGCACTCATCAGCGTTATCAATTGGGCGACAAAGTCACCATTCAAATTGCTCGAGCCGACCTCACCAAGAAACAGCTTGACTTCGTTCTAGTAGACGAGAACAATCCTGCAGGCACTCACCGCATTGACAAGGCACCTATTACTGAATCTCGCTCAAAGCTCATGCAATTGCAGGAGAAGAAGCAAACCTCCAGAAACAAGGCCAACGAAAAGAACTGTAAGCGCAAGGAGAAATCCAGCAAGAAAGGCAAGCATAAGGAAAAGAAAGAAAAATCTTCAAAGAAACGAAAGAAATAAGAAACTTAGAGTGTATCACTTACCGGTACACTCTTTTTTTGTCACCAGATATACAGAATATGAACAAGCACTAGAACACCAAATCTAAAGTCGTAAAAATCTTGGAAAACTTGTAAATAATCCTTAACTTTGCACCCTCATTTTCAAGGTGGGATATTTCCATGGTCAACCTACCCGATTGTGCAAATTGAGTTTATTGACCACTACAACTAGAAAATAGGTTTAAGGTAAAAAAGATATATTATGCATTTCAACGGAAAAGTAGAATTCAAGCCCAAAGCATTCAGCGAATTAAGGAATTATTCATGGGCAAAGTTCCGTAGCGATTTAATCGCAGGTGTTGTTGTAGGAATTGTTGCATTACCCCTTGCCATTGCTTTCGGTATTGCTAGTGGTGTAACTCCTTCGGTCGGTCTTATAACTGCCATTATCGGTGGATTTCTAGTATCGGCACTAGGAGGTAACAGTGTTCAGATTGGTGGTCCAACAGGTGCATTCATCGTAATCGTTTATAACATTATCCAGCTTTACGGCCTTCAAGGTCTAGCAATCGCCACATTCCTTGCCGGACTCATACTCATACTGCTAGGCGTGTTCAAGCTAGGAACTATTATCAAGTTCATTCCATACCCTATCGTAGTGGGATTCACTAGCGGTATTGCACTCACAATTTTCTCAACCCAGATTGTAGATCTTTTCGGATTGCAGATTGACAAAGTGCCAGGCGATTTTATCGGCAAATGGGCTGTCTATTTCCAGAACATGGATACTATCAGCACACCGACACTAATCGTAGGCTTACTGACAATAGCTGTTATCGCAGCAACTCCTTATATCTCAAAGAAATTGCCTGGAGCGCTCATAGCCATTATTGTAATGACAGTGGCTGTCTATGCTGCACGCGAATTCTTCGGACTCACAGGAATCGAGACTATCGGTGACCGATTCGGACGCCTCCCAGCCGAAATTCCTACGCCACACTGGCTAGGTCTAAACATGACAACCATAAATGTGTTGTTGCCATCGGCATTCACTATCGCGATCCTCGGCGCTATCGAATCGTTGCTATCGGCAACAGTAGCCGATGGTGCTACCGGTAACCGCACACGCAATAACACTGAGCTTATAGGTCAAGGCATTGCCAATGTTGTAGTTCCTTTCTTTGGCGGTATACCTGTAACAGGAGCGATAGCACGCACAATGACCAATATCACCAATGGCGGCCGTACACCGGTAGCAGGTATCGTGCATGCGATAGTTCTACTGCTTATATTCCTGTTCCTTATGCCGCTTATCAACTATGTACCTATGGCTTGCCTTGCCGGTGTTCTAGTAATGGTATCATATAACATGAGCGGATGGCGTACAGTCGTAAGCATATTCAAGAACCCTAAATCGGACATCGCTGTTCTTATCGTTACATTTGTTCTTACCGTGGTATTCGACTTGACTATAGCTATTGAAATAGGCTTGCTTCTTGCATTGCTTCTATTCTTGCGCCGTGTTATGGAAAATACTCAAATCAAGGTATTCAGCGACCAGATCGACATCGCAGAGGGAACAGAGAACTCTACACACGAAATACTTCATGTAAATCATGGTGTAGAAATATATGAAATTGACGGTCCATTCTTCTTTGGCGTTGCCAACAAGTTTGAGGACCTTATGCGTGCAATGGGAGAAAAGCCACATGTGAGAATCATTCGCATGAGACGCGTGCCATTCATCGACTCTACTGGTATCCACAACCTGGAAACCCTCATTTCATCGTCTAAGAGCGAAGGCATTCATGTGGTGCTATCGGGCGTTGTTCCTAGTGTAAAAGATGTACTGCTTCACGCCAAGATAGACAAGATTATCGGAGAAGATCACATTTGCGATAATATTACTAAAGCCGTTGAACTTGCCAACGGACTTGCAAAAAACAAGGAAGAGATGCAAGAGATTAACTGGTAATAATATCGCATATAGAACAATAAAGATGGAGGGTTAAACATTTAACCCTCCATCTTCATTTTATAGCGTGCCATTACATTATGCATGCATTAGTATCTCAAGTCATTATCCAAGGACTACATCAAGAACCATCATCAGAGTAAATCCCAAGGCGAAACCCACCGTGCTCACATTGGAATGTTCTCCTTGCGAAGCCTCTGGTATAAGCTCTTCTATTACCACATATATCATTGCTCCTGCAGCAAAAGCAAGCAGATATGGAAGTATCCATGTTACTAGCGATGCCAGCAATATCACCATCACTGCCCCTACTGGCTCGACAAGTCCAGTCAAAGCTCCTATACCGAATGATTTCAATTTGCTTTTATTCTCGGCATACAAAGGCATTGACACTATTGCACCTTCGGGTATATTCTGTATAGCAATACCCACCGACAATGCCAATGCGCTTGAGACAGCCACATCACCGCCTGTTGCAATCGCCCCAGCATACACAACACCCACAGCCATACCTTCCGGCAAATTGTGAAGAGCGACGGCAAAGGTGAGCATTGTCGTGCGCGACAGTTTAGCCCTTATACCTTCAGGAGACTTGCTGCCCAAATGCAAGTGAGGAGTAACCATATCAAGGAGCAACAGGAATCCCATGCCAAGCAGGAATCCGACCGCAGCAGGAACCACTGTCATAACTCCTTCATCTCCCACCATATTCATGCTAGGGATAAGCAATGACCACACCGATGCCGCAATCATCACACCCGAGGCAAAACCAAGCAATGCTTTCTCTACATATCCCGGTATCTTATCCTTAATAAAAAACACGAAACCAGCACCTACAGTTGTGCCAATCACAGGCAGAAGCAGCCCTAAAACTAATTCACTCATAGTTACAGTTCTTTTTTATATATGCAACAAAATTAATAAACCCGTAGTTGAAAACAAAGAATAATCCATAAAAAGGCTACGAATTATTATGTACACAAAACAAAGAGGACGAGCCATTATTTGGCTCGTCCTCACATTATGAAACAATTACCTAATTAGTCAGAAACCTTTGCGCAAAGGAATTCGCGATTCAAGCGAGCGATATTGCTTAGCTTGATGTTCTTAGGACATTCAGCAGCACAAGCACCAGTGTTGGTACAGTTACCGAAGCCTAGTTCGTCCATCTTAGCCACCATAGCCTTAACGCGAGCCTTAGCTTCTACTTGACCTTGTGGAAGTAGAGCGAATTGGCTCACCTTAGCAGAAACGAACAACATCGCAGAACCATTCTTACAAGCAGCTACACAAGCACCACAACCGATACAAGAAGCAGAGTCCATAGCTTCATCAGCAGCAACCTTAGAGATAGGAAGCGCGTTAGCATCTTGAGCACCACCACAGTTGAATGACACATAACCACCGGCTTGTTGGATCTTATCAAATGCGTTACGGTCTACAATCAAGTCCTTGATTACAGGGAATGCAGCAGAACGCCATGGTTCAACTGTAATCACTTCGCCTTCTTTGAAGCGACGCATATAAAGCTGACAAGTAGTTGCTCCTGTAGCAGGACCATGAGGATGTCCATTTACATATAGAGAACACATACCGCAGATACCTTCACGACAATCGTGGTCGAACGCTACTGGTTCTTCACCCTTTTCTACAAGCGTCTCGTTAAGAATATCCAATGTTTCAAGGAAAGAAGTATCCGGAGTTGATTCTACATTGTATTCAACAAACTTTCCTGAAGCCTTAGGATTTGCTTGACGCCAAACTTTCAAAATATATTTTGCCATTTTTAATCCTTTCTTTCCTTAAATGTTATGACTTATAGTTACGAGTTTGAACCTTGATTGCTTCATATTCAAGAGGTTCCTTGATTAGAGTAGGAGCAGCGTTGTCGTCGCCAGCATAGTTCCAGCAAGCTACATAGAAGTAGTTTTCGTCGTCACGCTTAGCTTCACCTTCTTCTGTTTGATATTCTTCACGGAAGTGACCACCACAACTTTCGTTACGGTTAAGTGCATCATAAGCAACAAGTTCACCCATTGTGATGAAATCCTTCAAACGGAATGCCTTATCAAGCTCAATATTCATGCCTTCCAATTCACCTGGAACAAACAAGTTTGTTTCAAATTCCTTGCGAAGAGCCTTCATCTTCACTAGAGCTTCTTCAAGAGATGCCTTAGTACGAGCCATACCAACATTATCCCACATGATGTTACCAAGTTCCTTGTGGATTGAATCTACAGAGCGCTTACCCTTGATGTTAAGCAGTGCCTTGTGAGCTTCAACACACTTCTTTTCAGCTTCTACGAATTCAGGTAGATCAGTTGAGAAGCGAGGAACAGTAATCTGGTCACTCAAGTAGTTTTGGATAGTGTAAGGAAGTACGAAGTAACCATCAGCAAGACCTTGCATAAGAGCAGAAGCACCTAGGCGGTTAGCACCGTGGTCAGAGAAGTTACATTCACCGATTGCGAATAGGCCCTTAACCGAAGTTTGCAATTCATAGTCTACCCAGATACCACCCATTGTGTAGTGGATAGCAGGATAAATCATCATTGGTTCTTCGTATGGAGATACATCGGTAATTTCTTCGTACATATCGAATAGGTTGCCGTAGCGTTGAGCTACTACATCTTTACCTAGGCGGTTGATAGCATCGCTGAAGTCTAGGAATACAGCCTTACCAGAATCGTTAACACCGAATCCCTTGTCGCAGCGTTCCTTAGCAGCACGAGATGCAACATCACGAGGCACCAAGTTACCGAATGCAGGATAACGGCGTTCTAGATAGTAGTCGCGATCTTCTTCAGGTACTTGAGAACCCTTAATTTCGCCCTTTTGTAGCTTTTGAGCTGTTTCTAGAGATTTTGGTACCCAGATACGACCATCGTTACGCAATGATTCACTCATAAGAGTAAGCTTAGACTGGTTACCTCCACCCTTCACTGGGATACAAGTTGGGTGAATTTGCACATATGCAGGGTTAGCGAAGTAAGCGCCCTTGCGGTAACAAGCCACAGCAGCACTACAGTTACAAGCCATAGCGTTAGTTGATAGGAAATATGCATTTCCATAACCACCAGTAGCGATTACTACTGCATGAGCAGCGAAACGCTCAAACTTACCAGTAACAAGGTTCTTAGCGATGATACCGCGAGCGCGACCGTCAACAAGCACTACATCGTGCATTTCGTAACGATTGTAACTCTTCACCTTGCCAAGTTGGATTTGGCGGTTAAGTGATGAATATGCTCCAAGAAGAAGCTGTTGACCAGTTTGACCCTTAGCGTAGAAAGTACGGCTCACTTGAGCACCACCGAAAGAACGGTTGTCAAGAAGACCTCCATATTCGCGAGCGAAAGGTACACCTTGAGCCACACATTGGTCAATGATATCGTTTGACACTTCAGCTAGACGGTAAACATTAGCTTCACGAGCGCGATAGTCACCACCCTTTACAGTGTCATAGAACAAGCGGTATACAGAGTCACCGTCATTCTTATAGTTCTTAGCCGCGTTGATACCACCTTGAGCAGCGATAGAGTGAGCACGGCGTGGAGAGTCTTGAATACAGAAATTCAATACATTGAATCCCATTTCAGCTAGAGTTGATGCAGCAGAAGCTCCGGCAAGACCGGTACCCACAACGATAACATCAAGGCGGCGCTTATTAGCAGGATTCACTAGTTTCTGATGAGCCTTATAGTTTGTCCACTTCTCAGCAACTGGACCTTCAGGAATCTTTGAATCGATTACAGGCTGAGCAGCTTTTTTTGTTTCTTCCATAATTGATTTAAAATTTTAGAGTTTGACAATTAGCAACAGCCACAAGCCATAATAGTAAACACGATTGCTTCAATTGCAAATAGTGCGCACACGATAGTTGCCCACCAACAAGAGATTGCTTTCCAGCGAGGTAGCCACACATTGTTGCTAGTACCTACTGATTGGAATGCACTCCAGATACCATGAGTCAAGTGGAACCATAGAGCAGCGAATCCTACTAGGTAGATTGGCAAAGTCCATGGACAGCTGAATGCTGCAAGAATTGCTTCTTGACCTCCCATAACAGTCACTGAGTAATCGCCCAAGTAGCGTTCTTGAATCTCTGGAAGCTGCATTTTTGCCCAGAATTGCACCAAGTGCAATGCCATGAAGCACAATACGAAGATACCTAGAGCAAGCATGTTTTGAGATGCCCATTCTACTGATTTTGGACGCTTGTTCACTGCATAGCGGTCGTTACCACGAGCCTTACGGTTCTGGATTGTAAGCCACAACGCATAAACAATGTGAAGCACTACACCGGCAGCAATAACTGCTGTTCCGGCCAAAGCATACCAATTCGCACCCAAGAAATGACAGATTGCCTCATAAGCGTCCATTGACACTAGAGCCACTGCATTCATAACTGCGTGGAAGGTAATAAATAAAATTAAGAAAAGACCGGTAACTGACATTACCACTTTTCTTCCTACAGATGATTTGGTTAACCACATAGTAGTTGGAAATTTAGTTATTAATTTGATTTGTTATTAGATTTTATTTTCTATTTCTTCTACAAAAATAACCTTTATTCACGTCTTATGCAACTATTAACTAAAAATTTCTGCAATTCTCTTCAAATTCATGCTCAAAGCCCTATCTAAACATTTAACAACCGTCTTTTATCATCATTTGCAACAAAAAAACCGACAAGATTTTTACTTATCGGTTTTATATATCACATAATCACTTTCTGCGAGAAATGGCTTACTCCTTTTTCCCTCCAAGGAATTCAAATGTGTCCACATAAATTTCGGTCACATAACGCTTTATTTGATTGCGGTCTTCCCAAACTCTGGTGCGGAGCTTGCCTTCTATATACAATTGGCTACCCTTGCGTACATACTTCTCGGCAACCTGAGCATTGCGCCCCCACATCACTATGTTGTGCCATTCGGTCTTATCTGGCACTTGCGTTCCCGAAGCTGTTGTATATCCCCTCTCGGTGGTCGCAAGTGAGAATGTCGCTACGACCTGCTCTGTTCCAGGGTAGCGCACATCGGGATCCTTTCCCACATTGCCTATCAATATTACTTTATTTACCGACATATTTTCTCCACAATTAATTATTTCCGGCTTGCTTTCAGCCCTTCTATTACCGATGTTGTGAAGCCATGAGCTTCCATAGCATTCAGTCCCTTGATAGTGACTCCACCTGGCGTCGTAACCTTGTCAATTTCGACTTCAGGGTGAGTGCCGTTAGCTTCAAGCAAAGCCACAGCTCCCTTCATCGTCTGCATCACAATGCGCTTGGCATCTTCGGGATACATTCCCATTTCCACACCACCTTCCACTGCGGCACGAATATAGCGCATTGCATAAGCTATTCCGCACGATGCCAATGCCATACCAGCTCCCATCAAGCGTTCTTCTATAACCATCGTTTCGCCAAGCATGTCAAACAGATTCTTCACTGCATCAATCTGTTCAGCTCCAGCATTTTTAGCGCATAAGAAAGTCATGCTTTCGCCTACGCTTGCAGCCGTATTTGGCATTGCGCACATCACAGCAGGAGATTCGCAATATGGTTTTGCAAGTTCAATAAGATGATCGGTTGTAGCTCCTGCAACGACTGTTACAATCACCTGACGGCTATAGTCAATCTTATCCAGCAACGGAGCGAGCACAGCATCAAGCAACCATGGTTTCACCACTACAATGGTAACATCTTTACCTACCACTGCATCGGCATTGTCTATTGACGACTTCACGCAGTAGCTCTTAAGCGCATCTAGCTCTTTTTGGACTGGGCAACACACTGTTATATCTGCTGGAAGCAGACCTTTATCAATGCCACGAGTTGCCAAGCCACGAGCTATGGCTCCTCCCATATTACCGGCGCCTATAATTCCTACTTTCATTATAATGCTCTTTTAAGTCTTGTTATAAATTCATCGGCATCGGCCTTTGTGATAACCAATGGAGGCAGAAGACGAATCACATTTGTTCCCGATGCTCCCGTAAACACTTTCTGCTCAAAAAGCAACTTCTTGCGAAGTTCTTTCACTGGTTCTTCAAATTCCATACCAATCATCAAACCGCGGCCACGCACTTCCTTGATTTGTGGAATCTCCTTCAATTGAGCCATCAAGTACTCTCCTACTTCTCTCGCATTTTCAACAAGGTTCTCTTCCTCGAAAATTTCAAGCACTGCGATACCTGCAGCACACGCAAGGTGATTGCCGCCGAATGTAGTACCTAGCATACCATAAACCGGAGCGAATTTCGGGCTAATAAGCACACCGCTCAGCGGGAATCCGTTGCCTATACCCTTTGCCATAGTAATGATATCCGGACGAATGCCTGCATATTGGTGCGCAAAGAATTTACCGGAACGACCATATCCGCTCTGTATTTCATCTAGAATAAGTACGGTTCCAGTCTCGTCGCACAGAGCTCGCAACTGCTTCATAAAGTCATCACATGGTATCTGCACGCCACCTACACCCTGAATGCCTTCTATAATTACAGCACACACATCTCCTTTGGCAATCTCGGCACGCACTGCTTCAAGGTCGTTGAATGGAACGAATGTGATATTTCCGCTAGCATTCACTGGTGCAACAATCTTAGGGTTGTCAGTAGCTTCTACAGCCAACGAAGTACGGCCATGGAATGCTTTTTTGAAAGCTATCACACGCTTCTTGCCTGTGTGGAATGAAGCCAGTTTAAGTGCATTCTCATTGGCTTCAGCTCCCGAATTTACCAAGAATAGCTGATAGTCGTCATATCCCGACAATTTACCCAATTTGTCGGCCATCTTCTGCTGTAATGAGTTAATAACAGAATTGGAATAGAACACTAGATTTTCGGCTTGTTTTTTCAAAGCCTCAACATAATGAGGATGAGAGTGGCCCACCGAAATCACAGCATGACCTCCATACAAGTCAAGATACTCGGTTCCTTGGGCATCGTAGGTATGTACCCCACGACCTTTTACTATCTCTATATCAAATAACGGATAAACATCAAACAATTTCATTTTCAAAATAATTTAAAAGTAAGTTTCATGTGCTCTGCACACTCAGTATAAATAAAAAAGCCAGTGGTATGAGCCTATATCCCAAACCACCGGCTATATTACGATATCGCCTTGCGGACGAGATAATCCTCCCTTAGAATGCCGATGGCTTGAGCTTCAAGCCTGTACATTCATGCAAGCCGAACAGCAGGTTCATATTATGAACAGCTTGTCCCGATGCGCCCTTCAAAAGGTTGTCTATCACACTTACCACCAACAGCTTTCCATCTTCTTTTATCAAATGGATAAGGCATTTATTGGTGTTTACCACATCTTTCAAGTCGGGCATTTTGTCTACCACAAATGTAAAATTATGGTCGGCATAATACTCATCATAAATCTTGCGTATTTCGCTAAGTTCTACAGGGCAATCAAGATATGCTGTAGTGAAGATACCTCTTGAGAAACAGCCTCTCACCGGAATAAAGTCCACGCTTGCCTTGAAGCTATTCTGCAACTGCGACAGCGACTGGCGTATCTCCGCCAAATGCTGATGCTTGAATGGCTTGTATATGCTCACATTATCGTTTCTCCATGAGAAATGAGATGTTGCGCTAGGCTTCACACCTGCACCAGTGCTACCGGTTATGGCATTCACATGAATATCGCTATTAAGCAACAGATTCTTAGCCAATGGCAACAATGCCAACTGGATACATGTTGCAAAACAGCCTGGATTTGCAATATGAATAGCGCCTTCCTTTACAATGCGGCGACGGTTCAATTCAGGAAGTCCGTAATAGAAATCGTGGTTACCATCTTGTATACGATAGTCTTGGGACAAGTCTATAATACGCAAATCGGCTGGTACCTCATGGGATTCCATGAATTTACGGGTTTCGCCATGTGGCGTACAGAAGAACAGCACATCAATCTCCTCAAATGGAGTTTCTGATGTGAAAAGCATATCAAGCTCGCCTATCAATCCCTGATGTATAGATGTAATAGGATTACCTGCATTACTTGTACTATTCACCCATTTAAGTTCCACATCGGGATGAATAAGAAGCAATCTTATCAACTCGCCTGCCGTATATCCGGCACCACCTATAATTCCGGCCTTTATCATTATTCTTCTACTTTACCGTTACGCTTTTGTACATTATGGAAAATCTTCATCTGATTACCCATGATGCGAGTGAATCCCTTGATATCATCAGCAGTCCAGCCCTTGCTCAACTCGCCATATTCACCAAAGTCGCTCTTCATCAAGTCAAATGGAGTTTCCACTCCTACTAGAACATAGTGATAAGGTTTCAAATCAACGATTACACGACCAGTCACATTGTCTTGTGAAGATTCAAGGAATGCTTCCATATCACGCATAACTGGTTCTAGGTATTGTGATTCGTGAAGGAACATGCCGTACCATGTACCGATTTGGTCCTTCCAGTATTGTTGCCACTTTGTCAAAGTGTGCTTTTCAAGCATCTTGTGAGCAGCAATAATCAGCAATGGAGCACCAGCTTCAAATCCTACACGGCCCTTAATACCGATAATAGTGTCACCGATATGCATATCGCGACCGATTGCATAAGGAGCGACCACTTCTTCAAGATATTGAATAGCCGACACCTTGTCGTCAAACTTCAATCCGTTAACACCAGCGATTTCACCTTTTTCAAAGTCAAGAGTAATCTGAGTGTTTTCGGTTGCAGTCATTTGTGTAGGATATGCTTCTTCTGGCAAAGTAAGATTGCTCTTTAGGGTTTCTTTACCACCGATACTTGTTCCCCACAAGCCCTTATTGATACTGTATTCCAGTTTAGTGAAGTCTGCTTCATAACCATGCTCCTTCAAATAATTGATTTCATACTCACGAGTAAGGTTTTTATCGCGAGTAGGAGTGATAATTTCAATTTCTGGAGCAAGAATTTGGAAAGTAAGGTCAAAACGAATCTGGTCGTTACCTGCACTAGTACTACCATGGGCTACATACTTAGCACCGATACTCTTAGCATAATTGATGATAGCTAGAGCCTGGAACACACGCTCAGAGCTCACCGAGATAGGATAAGTACCGTTACGCAACACATTACCGAATACCATGTACTTGATACTCTTTTCGTAGTATTCCTGTGTTACATCTAGTGTAGCGTGTTCTTTTGCTCCCAAAGCAAGCGCACGCTCTTCAATACTCTTCAACTCCTGTTCATTAAAACCACCTGTATTAGCAATGGCTGTATACACTTCATAGCCACATTCCTCGCTTAGATACTTAACACAGTAAGATGTGTCAAGACCTCCACTAAACGCCAATACGACTTTCTTCTTTTCCATTTTTCTATATATTGTTTTGTTTTAATTATCTGTTTTATCTGTAAATGCTTGAGGCATTGCAATTATTCCTTATGTTCTGCCGGGTCATACAGCAATCCTGTACACAAGCACAAATGACGGCCATTGCGTTGCAGAATGTCATAGTTAACGCAACTTTCGCAACCACGCCAGAAAGCCTCATCATCGGTCAAAGACGGGAATGTCACTGGACGGAATCCCAACTCATTATTGATTTTCATTACCGCTTCTCCGGTTGTCAAGCTGAAAATCTTTGCTTCCGGAAACATTTCTCGCGATAAATCAAAAATTCGTCGTTTAATACGCTTTGCCAATCCCAAATTACGGAATTCAGGATTAACAATCAAACCTGAATTTGCTACAAAAGTCTTATTACTCCAGCACTCGATATAGCTGAAGCCGGCAAATTGCCCATGATACAACGCAAGTACAGCCTTGCCTTCTATCATTTTCTGCTTGACATACTCAGGCGAACGCTTTGCGATACCTGTGCCACGCACCTTAGCCGCACGGTTAATTGTGTCAAGAACTTCATCAACATACTTGACATGTTCCGCGCTAGCAACAACGATTTCGATTTCTTCTGCTTTAATCATTTTTAATCAGTAAAATACCTTTCTTATAGTTATAGATTTTTATAACCCTATCTCTCTTTTAAAAAGCCTTATCTTTTTTCAATCTTCATCTTCCATCAAAGGCAAGAATTTTGCAAATAGTTTTCTTGCTTCTTCTCTGGTAACATCTTCTCTCATCACTGCAAGTACAGTGTCGGCTCCAGCTACCGTTCCAAGTATTTCGGGCGTCTTGCTCATATCTATGTCATAAGCCAATCCGCTCGCATATCCGTTGCGAGTCTTTATCACTGCCAAATGACCAGAGAACTGCAACGACACGAAACTATTGGCATGAACAGAGTAAGACGATACCGACAATCCTCTTGACAGCATTGAATCCTGCAAATCATTTCCATCGGCAATGATATACATATAGCTACCCATGTCGGTAGCAACTTTTGTCGCTTTCAATGTCTTCAAGTCTCTTGACAATGTAGCTTGAGTCACTACATATCCATTAGTCGCCAATAAATGTGCCAGTTCATCTTGACTGCCCACACAGTTATTCTTTATCAGCTTCACTATAAGCTGCAACCTGGTTTTCTTATTCCTCATAAGGCTTCTTTTTGAAATGAACAATTCTTTTCGGAGTACAAAAATAGTAACAAAAAATTTAGCACGACACCTTTTTGCGATAAAAATGTATTTTTATACGCATTTTTCAATCAAATTGCCTTATAAACCCGACTAAAACAAAAAAATGTGGAGAAATACACGATTTCTCCACACCTTAGGTATTTAAAATTCAGCTCTATTATTTCTTCACAAGCTTTTCTACTTTCACGCCATCGGCTGTAGCTACTTTCACTAGGTAAGCACCCTTTGCCAAACCGCTAACATCTACTGTTGTGCCTGCATACTCAGTTGCTACCAACGCTCCAGATAGTGAATAAACTTCTATTCCCTTAACGCCTTCGCCTTCTACATTAACATAGTCGGTTGCAGGATTTGGATAGATAGAAATCTTTGTTTCAGCCAATCCGTCTTCTACATCTTCAACTCCACTCACTGCTGATGCCATATTTGAAATCACAACATAAGAGTTCTTTTCTATTGTAATAGTTCCGGCTTTAGCATCAAATGTTGGGTTTGAACCGGCAGTTTTGCTATTGATGTAGTATGTTCCGTTAGGATTGTCAAATTTGTATGAGAAAGTACCCTTGCTGTTAGTCTTAGGGTTCATTGCTACAATAAGCTCTTTAGTTTTTGCAGCATTTCTCAAAGTAATGAAACGGCCATTATCCCAATTGCTGTCCTTTACGCTCCAGCTGAAATAATTAGTATTGAATCTATTTGCTGGATCAAACAAGTCTGGATTGCTCTTACGGATATTCAACAATTCCTTATAAGAATCGTGAACGCCCTTACAGTACTCGTTTTCCAAGTCAGCCCATGAAGTTGGCTTAGGATCGGTATTGTTGCCACCATCTGCTTTCTTGGTATTTGTTTCATTACCAAGCTCGCCAAATTGCCAAATCATCTTTGAGCCAGGACTCATAATCATAAATGCTGCAGCCGAAGCAAGACGAGGCATTCTGTACTTCTTAGCCTTAACAGTTGCCGCAGCTTCTTTACTTGCTGTATAAGAAACGCGTTGTTCATCGTGGCTTTCAATGTAGGTCACATAACCATAAGTATTCATGCCTTCAAACGAACTTCCTGAAGCGGTACCCTTTACTGCCTGGGCAAAGTTATCAGTAAATGCTCTCCAAGAAAGACCGCCATAATCGGCCATAACCTTTTCTTCTGCTTCGTCTACGAAATACTCATAGATTGCATATGCATCTTTTTTAGCTTTCCACACTGCATCGGTATACTTCTTCATGATTGCTATACGAGATTCATTGTACTTACCGCCATCGTAGTCATTGGCATAACTTTCGTTAGTACCCAAACCTTTCGCCAAGTCAAAACGGTATCCGTCAATATTGTATTCTTTTATCCAATATTGTAGCATTTTGCAGAAATGGTCTTGAAGCCATGCATTTCCTTGATTCCAGTCGTTAAGTACACTCCAGTTATGAGGTGCCGATTCATTCAAGAAAGGATTATTTGCAGTTCCGCCATAAAGTGTATAATATGGGTGGTTTTGAGTTTGGTTGAACACAATATCAAGGATTACAGCCATACCACGCTTGTGACACTCATCGATGAACTTCTTGTACATCGCAGGAGTACCATAAGCCTTATCAGGAGCAAAATAGAAGTTAGTGTTATAACCCCAAGATATATTTCCGTCAAATTCCTGGATAGGCATCAATTCAATCGCATTCACGCCTAGTTCCTTCAAATAGTCTAGTTTTTCTAGAGCCAACTCAATTGTACCTGTTCCTAGCACTTCCTTTCCATCTACTACAGTATTTGTGAAGTCACGGAATAAAAGTTCATAAATCATCAAGTTATTCTTGTCCGGACCCTTGAAATCCTTCACTTCCCAATTATATGTATCAGGAGTGCCTTTGAATATAGAAGCATAAGTATTTCCGCTCATCTTTGCAGGGAATTCCTTCAAGCCAGGATACACTTCAGCATACTGGTTGATATACTTATCATTCCATGGGTCTAGAATCAATTTTGCCCAAGGGTCAGCTACTTCTATTGCATCATCAACGAAGAAATAGTAAGCATATTCCTTGTTCAAATCTATCTTTCCTGCAGGAATTGTAACCCAGAAGTACTTATCACCTTGATAATTCATCATCTGGTCATTAGTATACTCGAAATCGTTCCATTCTCCCACTAGAAGAACATCTGTTTTCTTAGGAGCATACAATGTGAATGTCACACTACCATCTTTATTAACTACAGCTCCGTCAGGCATAGTACCATTATATGTAGCTGCAGCAGAAGGCTTATGGCAGAATACTTCAACTTCATCGGTCTTTGTCACGCCACCAGCTGTTGCAGTTACAATCACCTTTGTTGTACCTGTTGCAAATGTGTGAGCATAAGTAAGTTTAGTTCCTGTTCCTTTAGCAACTGGAGTAGAAGATGTTGAATTCAAATAGATAGCGATATCTGCCGACACCGTACTATAAGCCTTCACTTCCATCTTGTTATTCTTTTCGCCAAAAATAGTATTAGGCACTACAACAGAAGCTTCTAGACCTTCTTCAAAGACATCAACATATATATCCTTGCCACCAGTCGCCTTACCTTCCAAATTGTACTTACCGCCATCATCTCCAGTAAGAGAAGTTGAACGGAACACCATAGCGATTTGCTTTGCCACTTCAGCAGCAGGAACTCCGAAGAACTCGTCAATGCTGTTAATCTTCAATGAGTAAAGATTAGCTGACACCTTTGTCATCTTGTACTTAGCGTCATCAGTTGCCCAATCTGGAGCATACTTCCAATCGGTAGCAGTAGCACTTTTGTCGGTAATAAGACCTATATGAGCATAAACATCGCCTGTATAGTCCTTCAACCCTGCAGTACCCTTAGTCGCATCATAATAAATTGTGAAATTCTTTGTAGATCGTTGAATCATAGGAGGCTCGGTATACACCACTTGCGCGCTCATTGCGAATGCACATAGCGCAAGCACAGCCAACAACATTGTTTTTAATTTTTCCATATAAATATAGTTTTAATAGTTTAGTCCGTCATAGGTTCATGCGTGCAAATTTAGTAAATATTTACTAAACTACCTACAATTAGGCATAATTAACATTCTGAAAATCATTTATTTCTCGTCACCACTATCATCACCGCAGCGAATATAAGGGCGATACCTGCTACTATAGGCACATTCAGCGTTTCATCAAAAAGAATTATGCACATCACTACTCCTGTCGCTGGTTCAACAGCTCCAAGTATAGCAGCTTGAGTGGATCCTATATATTTTATCGAATATACTTGGAAGAAATTGCTAAGGACAGTTGCCACAAGAGCCAGTCCGGCAAGATTGGCAATCATAGTTCCATCGGTCACCACCTCAAAGCTTCCTCCTGCTACGCTCACTACCAGAAAAATCAACGCACTGAGCGAAAGCATCCAGAATGTAAGTGTCATTGACGAAAGTTTTCGAGCATTGCTTTTATTAATAGCCACTATATACGAGCCGCAAGCCAACCCCGAAGCGACAACTATCACAACTCCTGCCACACGGTTAGCTCCAGGCATGAATGCCTCGGTTCCGCCAAGCACTCCCAGACAATAAATGCCCACTATGGCAATTATAATAGCGATAGCGCTCGACACTCTTATTTTCTCCTTAAAGAAACAGAGCAGAATGAGCATCACCCATATAGGATAAGTAAAATGAAGCACTTCGGTCACGCCTCCACTCATATACTTGAAACCCAGCACCAGCAATCCGCCTGAAAAGCAATAGAATATGGCTATAAGCCCCATGCACTTCCAGCAGTCACGCGGCAAACTTATCGGCTGGCGTTTTACCCCAAGCATCAAGGCTATTATTAGCGAAGCTATAGCAAAACGATAGAATAGCAAGCATGTGGGAGACAAACCTGCCTCCAACACCGGTTTACTGAACACTGGTATGAATCCGAAAAATCCGGCTCCAAGTATACCGGCTATTATCCCTTTCCACCTTGATACAGCCGATGGAGACTGAACACTTATACCCTTCATAAGTTATGATATTTTGGTTAGCAATTAGGTTTACTTGTTCGGAGACTTCTTTTCATTCCTCATCGGCATCACTATCCATTCTGAAGATAGAAAAGTTTACGCTACCATACTCTCTATGCTCATAGAAATGCGGCAAGTGAGAAAAATCGTATTTCTTGGAGTGTTCTATTACTATAATAGTATCCTCCTTCAGCATCTTTGATGACAATATGCGTTCGGGCACCTCGGAGAAATCGGGAAGATCATATGGCGGATCGGCAAATATAATGTCATATTTCCGCGCCGAAGTTTCCACAAAGCGGAACACATCGCCTCTCACCATTATCAGATTATCGTCACGCAGCCGTTCTTTCACTTTCTTGATAAAGTTGAACTGCGTTGCTGCCTTTTCAACACATGTCACATGAGCACAGCCTCGCGACAGGAACTCAAAACTTATAGCTCCAGTGCCGGCAAAAAGATCCAATGCTTCTGCTCCTTCAAAATCAATAAGATTTTCAAGTACATTGAAAATGTTCTCTCTCGCAAAATCGGTAGTAGGACGGGCTGTGATATTACTTGGAACATCAAACCGTCTTCTGCCATATTTACCTCTTATAATACGCATTGTGATAATAATATTAAATCAAAAGGTGCTTTCATTGCATCTTGACCTATTTTCACGGCCGAAGCCGGGAATATAATAGGCATTACATAAGTGATATATTTGCGCAGCTGTGGCGTAAGCACATCTCTTACCGACTTATCGGCACTAAGCTGCAATTCATCGGTCATCACATCTAATCCCAGACTCTGCCAAACATTCAGCAGATAAAACGACGCTTCCTCAACATCACGCAGCTTGAATGTATTAGCTAACATGAGCTCTCCTTTACGGAACACGCACACATCAAGGCAATCATTGCACACATGGGCATACATCTTCGTGATTCCGCTTTTTTCACTTTTCTTGGCGGAATACAAGCATAAAGGTACCAGGCTGTGAACAATTTTAGGCATATTGAATGTACGCTGAAGAAATGCTACCACGCCTCTAGGCACTGAAAACGCTACCGAGGTTTTACCTCCTTCCAAATCACATTGCACAGAGTCGCAATTATCATCGGCATACATATAATCCATTATATCCAGCATTGTATCTTCATCTCCGGCTTCGGCTGGAAGTATCACAAAACGGCTTGAATGTACTGACACTGCTACCTGCTTATAATCCTGAATAAGAACTGGATTGTCATACACACAGTTCTCCAAAGCCTTCAGATAATCTCCTGCCTTATCATCAAGATGGAGTTCTCTGCTTATCAAGGAGTTCTCTTCCTCCTCACAGTACAAAATGAATTTCAAGGAAGTCTCGTCAAGACGAATCACCAGTGTCCAGAGTTCTGGATTCCGGATATCTATATCTTGGGTACTATTGGACAAACTGCTCATGTTAATATGGAATTTAACGCAAAGTTACAATAACTAGGCCTAAAAAGCAAATCACTCTTTGCAGCATATTTTAATCAATATAGGACAAAAAAACGCACAAAAAGCACATGAATTGACATAAAAAAACTTAATAACATGCATTCGTCGGCATATAATTCGTAATTTCGCATAAAACTGGATATCGATGAAACCCATAACAAACGCTCTTCTTGTAGCATCTATAATTTGCTACTCGTTCTTCCCATTCTACGAATTATCTTTTGAGGGAGAATGGACTGGCTTAAAATATACTTCTGAAGTAATTTCCAATATTGAGGCAATATACAGCAAGTCATTTGCCACACTTCCTTTCCTGGCATGCTTTGGAGGAATCCTATTCAATTGTCTGAAAAGCAGAGTTTGGGGCATTGCTACTGCCCTATGCATTATATCAGGGCTTTATTTCTATCATATAGCATACGATTTCACATGCGCTGAGAACCCTCAAATCTTCAGCATCACAGGATTGGGCTACGGATTCAACATAGGTTACGGATTGCTCATTGCAGCTTTAGCCTCTACAGCAGTATCAATTCTTCCATTCTCTTTCAACGGCTTGCACCTGCGCAAGCCTAAAAAATGATTTCATTCGTAACGCAAGGGATAATTAATAAGGTACACTCGCTTGCGTGCTCGAGTAATGGCTGTATATAGCCACCGGTAAAAATCAAGTGAAGTAAATGCTTCTTCAGGGATATAACCCATATCTATAAACACATTGCTCCATTGACCGCCTTGCGCCTTATGGCAAGTAACGGTGTAGGCATACTTCACTTGTAGGGCATTATAGAACGGATTCTGCTTCAAAGCCTTGTATCGTGTGCGCTTATCCCCCTCAAGTTCCATATAAATCTCAGTGAAGAGCCGTTCATTCTGTTCCCTATTAAGGGCAGGAGAATCACTGAACAACCCATCTAATATCACTTTTGCATCAACTTCAACATTATGGTCGGGAAATTCCAATGTTACATCGGCAAACCTGAATCCATACGCCTTGGTTTCCCCTCTCACACGACTCACCCTGGCAACATCTCCATTTGCGATGAAATCAAGTTCCTCATAGGCTTCACTCCAGTAGTAATTATTCTTTGCCACCAGCAGCATGTCACCGCTCACCAGTTCGTCTTCACGATAAAGAATCTGATTACGGATTCCCGCATTGAACATTGTAGCCCGTTTATTGGAACGAGTAATAACGATTGTTTCATTCAGTCCGTCATGGTCGTAGCAATCGCTTATCTTTTCGATGAGATATTCACTTGACAGCACTTCAACATCTTCACAACCGGCCAGATGCAGTATAGGTTTTGCAAGCACCTTTTGTTCCATATTGCACCTCAGTATTGTTGCATTATGCAATATTCCTGACTCTTCAGCCTGGCGAGCAGTCTGGGTAAGATACTGCACATATACTTTCAATCCATAACTGCGCAGCTGTTCTATACTCAGCGCCGGGCTATCGGCAAATCCCACAGGAGGGAGCTGTGCATTATCACCAAGCAGAATCAATCGGCATCTAACGCCACTATATACATAATGAATAAGGTCATCAAGCAGACAACCAGTACCAAATGCGGCTCCTTCAGTAGAGCTGTTTGGAATCATTGATGCTTCATCAACGATAAAGAATGTATCGGTGTGTTTGTTTTCAGCCAGTTGGAAATTGCCATACTCTGGCGAGTAGCTCTTTTGACGATAGATTTTTCTATGAATTGTATATGCCGAATGCCCCGAGTATTCCGAAAATACTTTTGCAGCACGACCAGTAGGTGCTAGCAGTACAGCCTTTCTGCGTTCATCGGCCAGGGCTTTCACCAAGGCTCCTGTGAGTGATGTTTTTCCTGTACCGGCATATCCATTTATCAGCATAACAGAATCGTCCTCGGAAGCGGTACAAAAAAAAGAAAGAGCGGCAATCAACAGATTCTGCTCCTTATTAGGCGTATACGGCAAATGGGATAGAATCATTTTGCCGAAAGCCCTCATTCGGTCTTCCTTTTCGTTCATACTACATTTACAGACGGAACACTACAGGAAGAACATACAGCACTGGCACATGCTTGTTATCCATTTTACCAGCTTTCCACTTAGGCATCTCGCTTATTACTCTCACAGCCTCACGGTTCAGTTCCGGACTACAGCCTTTCAGTACCATAATATTGCTCACCGAGCCATCTATGTTGATAATGAACCCGCAAAGCACTCGGCCTTCAATACCTGCTTCATAAGCCTTGTATGGATATTCTCGTGTCTTATTGATGAAATTCACAAGTCCGCGTTCTCCTCCAGGGAACTGCGGTTGCTCATCAACAAAATCATAATCATACACATCAACATAAGCTGCCTGCGCACGATTAGAAGGATTACATAACTTTATCCGGCGCACTTGACCAGTAGCCGATAAAGCAAGCATTCCTACCATTGCCACAAATATGTACCTATAAAGCGTATTCAACATTGTGTTTCATTTCATCATAATACCCCTATTCTTGAGGCATTACAATCATTTCCGCCACAAATATATATTTCATTTCCCGAAGAATCAATTCGTAACGGCAAATATTTGGTATTGATTAATAATGTTTTGATTTTATTTACAAATAAAGCACAAAACCCTCTACCTCATTATTTTTTATTAAGAAATCAAAAACGGAGCAACAATTAAATGCTGCTCCGTTATCATATTATCTTTTACGGCTTGATTTCGCTTTAGATCTAGAAGTGTTACCCGACTTTTTCTTCTTAGGTATTGTCAGTTTCTGACCAGGCTTAATTTTATTATTTGAAAGTGAATTAGCGCGTTTAAGTTCATTCACTGTGATACCATGACGCTCGGCAATCACATATAACGATTCGCCCGATTTCACGACATGAGTGCCCGATGAAGCCGATTGCTTCTTTGACTTAGTCTTGCTCTTGGTTTCAGCCTTCTTCTTTTCTTCTCGCTTTTTAGGCTCAGGCTTTTTCTTAGGAGCTGGTGTTTCCTTCTTCACTTCCTCTTCGTTAGCTCCCGCAATTGCAGCCTCAAGAGCAAGGCTGTCGGCTGCAGCCAATTCTTCGGGAGTTTCTTCAGCAGCCGGCTTATAAACCTTCACACGCTCTGTTGTCTTGATTTTCAGCCGTTTGCCTACGCCAATATTATTATTACGCATTCCATTAGCTTTCTTTATTGCGCTAACGGTTGTTTTATACTTAGCTGCAATGCCTCCTAGAGTTTCACCTCTGCGCACCTTGTGAATCTTAGTCACAGTCTTTGTTTCCCATTCATACTCGCCACCTTCATCTGATGCAACTTGTGTCATCTGCGGCTCAACAACCAAACGAGGCTGATATTTAGAGGCGTTCTTGCTAACAATGCTGTCCTCACTCATCAAGAAACTGTAAATCTGCTGCGATGGCAATGCAAGTGTATAAGGACGCACATTGCCTGGTATCACATCTTTACGATATTGAGGGTTAAGAACACGCAATGCTTCTACCGGGATATCCAGCACACTTGATATCTGGTTGAAATGTATGCGTCGGGTCACCTGCACGGTATCAACAAGTATAGGCTTCTTTGCCAATGCAGGACTTATATTGTGCTTCTTGAAATATGTCATCACATAATTCGCCGCGATAAACGCAGGCACATAACCACGCGTTTCCTTAGGCAGGAACGCATATATCTGCCAGTAATCCTTTCCTGAACCTCCTGCACGGCGCAGTGCCTGGTTCACCTTTCCCGGTCCGCAGTTATAAGCTGCGATTGCAAGCGACCAGTCCTTGTAAATATTATAGAGTTGCTTAAGATACTTAGCTGCTTTTACCGATGATTTGTATGGGTCAAGGCGTTCATCTACCAAAGAATTTATCTCAAGTCCCAAGCCCTTACCTGTCTTTATCATGAACTGCCACAATCCTGCAGCGCCTACACGCGATTTAGCAACTGGATCCAGTGCCGATTCCACAATAGGCAAATACTTGAGTTCAAGTGGCATACCTTCCTGTTCAAGTGCCTGTTCAAAGATAGGCATATAGTACAAGCTCATTCCCAACATGGCCTCCACCATTGTACGGCGACGGTTCACATACATATCAATGTATTTGCGCACTTCTTGATTGTAAGGCATCTCTATCGTTGCAGGAATCCGGCTTAATCGCTTTATGTATTCCTCTTCCGAAACTTCATTGCTTGACTTGCTCTCTACTTCTTCGTCAAGAATAGTATAGTTCTGCACATACCAGTTCTGCAGCAGTTTCTCAGTATCAGTTTCAAAACTTTCAGGATAAACGGTTGTGCTGTCAGGGAACGATTCCCTAACGGTCAATATATTTTGCTTGGTGGCTGAAAAGGCTGTACCCACAGCTACCATTCCCGACAATATCAATATTGAAAATCTCTTCTTCATGTAAAATTTATATGTGTATGTACTTTTCTTATATTTCGCTAAAAATTAACTGCACACTGCACGCCTAGCGACGGCAGTTTCTTATCGGTGTACCTCGGTTCAATTACAGCGGGCTTCACTTTCATCGACAGGTCGTCCGACACATCAAAATGCATCAGCGAGGCATCTACATAGGCATCTACTGCACATAGCAGATACAATCCCACCATACTTATCACGCAGAGTTCTTTATTTCGTCTGAAATAATCCTTCTTGGACTTCAACGCTTTCTTGAGCCAATCCATGTTTATGTTCTCCTCTTTAGTCGTTGGAGGATAAAAATCCATGTAGCTTTTGGTCGAAGGGTCACTATCCATCGCATCGCGGTAACCCTTAGTATAGTCGGCATGCATTCGGTTGTTCCACGATGTTGCGTATACTAAGCCAACAAAGCCTCCCACAACAATAGGAAGCTTCCAGTAGCGACGGTTGTATACCTGTCCTAATCCGGGGAATAGCAACGACATCCACAACGCTCTATTAGGATCGGGATTAAACACGCGCATTTCCCCGAAATCGGCAAGCATCAGCGAATCGTTACGAAGTGAGTCCTGCATGCGCTTTAGCAAATCCTGTCTAATTGCGGCTTCCACCGAATCGGTCTTTTGTATCAGCGAATCGGTCACTGCCACCGTATCGCTAACCGCTACAGCACTGCGTCCTGTCACCGTATCTGTGGGCAATGAATCATTTGCTGTTTCAAAATTACGGTTCACGATAGGGCGATGCGGGCGGCGGCCCTTGTTAATGATAGATTGCTTGAGGTCGGAAAGCACAGGTTCCTTAACATCTACCGAGTCGGTTGATTGCGCATTTGCAGGCAATGGAGCTATGCAGCTCAGCAATATTGCTAAACCGGCAAAAAATAGTTTCATTATCTCTTTCGTTCCTTTCACAAGCACACAAGTTTTAGCGATTCGCTCACCCTCGAATATCACGATTTGGGCGAATCCTCACTTTTTAATTTGTCAAAGATACTAATTAATCTTTCTAGTTCCACCTCATTTTTGAAAGGGAATGTTATTTTTCCTTTACCATTCACATCACATGTGAACTTGACTTCGGTAGAAAACGCTGTGGAAAGATGTTTTTGCAGAATGCGGTAATCATTGTTATTCAGGCGCTTAGGAGATACCGCATCTGTTTCTTGTCCCTTATCGGCAGCCTCTTGGTACTGCTTGGCAAGTGATTCCACCTGGCGCACAGATAAACTTTTTTTAATAGTTTCATTATAAAGTTTTAACTGCAGCGAGGGCTTTTCTACCATAAGAATGGCACGAGCATGTCCCATTTCAAGCAGATGATCACGCAAGCCAAGCTGTATCTCGGCAGGCAATTTGAGCAAGCGAAGGAAGTTTGCTATCGTTGTACGCTTCTTGCCTATGCGTTCGCTCAAGCGTTCTTGAGTGAGATTATACTGCTCTATCAGTTTCTTGAATGTAAGTGCAATTTCTATTGCATTCAAGTCTTCACGCTGGATATTTTCAATAAGAGCCATTTCGGTAAGCTCGGTATCGGTAGCAGTGCGTATATAGGCCGGCACTGAGTCAAGACCTGCCAGTTTTGCTGCACGATAACGGCGTTCACCCGAGATTATCTGATAGTTTTCCGACGAAACCTTTCTTAATGTAAGCGGCTGTATAATTCCTAGCTCGCGGATAGATGTCGCAAGTTCTTCCAACGCCGTTTCATCAAAGAAATTACGAGGCTGGTCGGGATTAGGCGAAATCTGGCTTATAGGAATTTCGTTGATTGCCGACGAACCTCCCGTTTGCACATCATCCATTGAAATGAGTGAATCCAGTCCTCTGCCTAATGCATTTCTCTTAATAGCCATATCTGTTATTTTTTACAATTATCATTTGTTTTTTCTGCGATTCTTTGAGATCACTTCCTTTGCTAGCTGCATGTGGCTCGTTGCTCCACGGCTAGTTGGGTCATAAAGGATTGCCGGAAGTCCATGACTAGGAGCTTCGCTAAGGCGTATATTGCGAGGGATTACAGTATCAAACACCATATCGGCAAAGTGTCCCTTCAATTCTTCATAAATCTGATTGGCCAAGCGCAATCTTGCATCATACATTGTTAGCAGGAAGCCTTCAATCTGCAATGCTGGATTAAGCTTTGACTTAATGATTCTTATTGTATTAAGCAACTTGCTTATACCTTCAAGAGCAAAATATTCGGCTTGTACCGGTATTATCACAGAGTCGGCTGCAGTGAGAGCATTAACAGTAATAAGTCCTAGCGAAGGACTGCAGTCTATCAAGATAAAGTCATAGGACTGCTTCACCTGTTCCAGCAGGTTACGCAGCACTCGCTCACGGTTTGGCTTGTTAATAAGTTCCAGTTCGGCACCCACAAGGTCTATTCTAGACCCCACAAGTTCCAGGTTTTCTACACAAGTTTTCACTTGAGTGCCTTCTAGCGGATAATCATCTACTAGACATTCATATATTGAGGACGACATCTGCTTAGGGTCTATACCAAGTCCCGATGTAGCGTTCGCCTGCGGATCTGCATCTATAATCAGCACTTTTTTCCCTTGCACGGCAAGTGATGCCGACAAATTGATGGAAGTAGTTGTCTTTCCCACTCCACCTTTCTGATTAGCTATCGCAATTATCTTTCCCATATTATAGTTTTTACTATGCAAAGGAATTATTTTTTACGCATATAGTCCTAATTTTCAGCCCTAAAAATGTCAAAATTGTTGATAAGTGGGCTTTTTTGTTAATAACTCCGAGGTTATCAACACCTGCCTTGACTTTTGAACAGGCGTTACTTCTTAAAAAACGAAGAAGACCCCTTTCCCAAGAAGCCTTCTCCAACTGCGCTATAATAACTGTCATACCGTTGGTACAGAAGCCGATGGACAGCAAACGCTATCTGGCCGGATCTCACTTTGATGCGATATTTTGCCAGACTTTCGGTCACGCTTGAAGCCCTTACGGGATTTACCTTCTCCACGAGCTTTCTTGTGATCAAAAATGCTCTTTTGCACAGCATATTCTGCTTGCAAGAAACGCATCAGCTGCTTTGGGGTAAGAATGTTTTTCATCTTTCCCACATATTCCTCTTGTACCGCAAGTATTTCTTTTTTGAACTTAAGTTGAGCCATCACATTTTCATAAGCCTGGTCGCTTGTGATTTCTCCATCTTTTGCTTTCAGCCTTTTGGGTGGAACAATCTTCGACACAGCCTCCTGATACTGCTTATACACAGCCAGGAACTCTTCCATTTGCGACTCTTTAAGGTCAAGCTTTTTCTGCATCATTTGAGCTTTACCGCAGAAGATCTTTTCTTTGTCTTCCTTGCTCAACGGTTTTGGCTGAGCAACAGCACCCACTGCAAATGCAGCTATAAGTGCAATCATTAATGCTATCCTTTTCATCATCATTGTTTTCTAAATTGTTTTATTATTCATATTCCGGAATATCTTCTATCACATAGCAGTTCACGCTCATGAGTTCCTCTTCGCTCATTGAGTTGAGGACTTCACTCAGTGTCATGCTGTTCTGAATCTTTTCAAAATCGCTTTCCCTGTTCAAGTCCACAAACGAAAGAACCCCTATCAAAAGAACTGCCGCAGCCGATATGGCTTCTAGTGTCCATCTCAACACCTTGCCCCGCTTTGGTGCCGATGCAGCTGTTTTAATGGCTCTATTTGCGCTACGCTCTATAAGTTGAGCTACATAGTCTTCGCTCTCCTTATACGGCATATTCTTGCCTGCAAATTTTTCCAACTCTTTCATATAGCGTTTTCTTTTATAAATTTCTTCACTTTTTCCACTGCAAAATGGTAATTGGACTTCAGCGTGCTCACATTCTTGCCTGTCACTGCCGCCATTTCCTCGTAAGTCAGCTCGTCGTAATACCGCATATTGAAAGCCAATCTCTGCTGTGTAGGCAACTGGAGCAATGCTTCCTGAAAGATAATCTCTGCCGCGCTGCATTCCACCGCATTCTCGGCATACAGAGTATCAACTAGCGAGTTTGCCAAATCACTGTCGTCAAGCGAGCGGAACAATCCTGCTTGCTTACGCAGCACTTGAAGCGCCTCATTGGTCGCTATAGTATACATCCATGTAAACAAAGAACTATCGCCCTTGAAGCTATCAAGCTTGCTGTAAACTTTTATTGACATTTCCTGCATAGCATCTTCGGCATCTTCACGGCTCACTACCATACGGCGTATATGCCAGTAGAGTTTGTCGCCATAGGTCGACAGCAGCAGCCTGAATCCCCTATCTCTTTCCTGGGGATTCCGAAGCATTTCCAGTATCTCTATTTCTGTCGCCTTGCTTCTCATTCTTGTCTATCAATAACAGTCCATTAACTTTTTGCTTTCAATTCTTTGATACACTCCTTTGACAAAAGTTTAAATATGCTCATGTCAAAAAATAAAAAAGCGATATGCCATTAATTGACATATCGCTCAAGTATTTGATATCCAGCCTTATCAGCTGTCAATATTAGCATAAGTTGCATTCTGCTCTATGAACTCGCGACGAGGAGCTACATCTTCACCCATAAGCATTGAGAAGATGCGGTCACTTTCGGCTGCGTCCGAGATATGAACTTGCTTCAAGATGCGGTTTTCCGGGTCCATTGTTGTATCCCATAGCTGTTCTGCGTTCATTTCACCAAGACCCTTATAGCGTTGCACTTTCACCTGCTTTTCTTCACCATTTGCATATCTCATGATGAACTGTTCACGCTGCTGTTCGTCCCAGCAGTATTCTTCATGCGAGCCCTTGCTGCACTTGTACAATGGAGGAGTAGCCAAATACAAGTATCCGTTCTCGATTATCGGACGCATACGGCGGAAGAAGAATGTCATAAGCAATGTGGCAATGTGGGCACCGTCAACATCGGCATCGGTCATGATTATAATCTTGTGATAACGCAACTTGCTCAAGTTTGCTGCCTTAGGATCTTCTTCAGTACCTATGGTCACGCCTAATGCACGGAACAAGTTTACGATTTCCTCGCTGTCAAGCACCTTGTGCTCCATTGCTTTCTCTACATTAAGAATCTTACCGCGCAATGGAAGGATTGCCTGGAACATACGGTCGCGGCCTTGCTTTGCAGTACCACCCGCAGAATCTCCCTCGACAAGGAACAATTCACATTCGTCTGGAACACGAGATGAGCAGTCGGCAAGTTTACCAGGTAGTCCACCGCCTGTCAATGGCGATTTTCTCTGCACCTTCATGCGGGCATTGTAAGCTGCATGGCGAGCCTTAGCTGCTAGCACCACCTTTTCTACAATAGCCTTAGCCTGGTTAGGGTGTTCTTCCAGATAGTTGCCTAGGGCTTCGGCTACAGCAGTCTGCACTGCACCTATCACTTCGGTATTTCCCAGCTTAGTCTTTGTCTGTCCTTCAAATTGAGGCTCAAGCACTTTTACCGAAACTACCGCAGTCAAGCCTTCACGGAAGTCATCACTTGCCACTTCCACCTTTTCCTTTTCAAGAATCTTTGAATCTTCGGCATATTTCTTCAGTGTGCTTGTCAATCCGCGACGGAATCCGGTCAAGTGAGTACCGCCTTCTATTGTATTGATGTTATTAACATAGGAATAAACATTCTCGTTGAATGTTGTATTATAAGTCATTGCAACCTCTACTGGTATGCCTTGCTTTTCAATGCTTATGTGTATAATGTCATTGATAAGGTGTTCCTTGTTGGAATCGATATACTGAACGAAATCGTCAAGACCTGTTTCCGAGAAGAACACTTCTTCCTTAGGATTGCCTTCTTCGTCTTTCACACGCAAGTCGGTAAGAGTCAATGTGATGCCGGCATTAAGGAATGCCAAGTCACGCAATCTTGTTGCTAGCGTATTGTAATCGTATACTGTTTCCGAGAAGATAGTGTCATCTGGGTGGAAATAAATGGTTGTACCATGCTCTTCGGTATCGCCCATCACTTTCATTTCACAAGTTGGGTGACCGCAGCTGTATTCCTGCATATACACCTTTCCGTTGCGGCGAACCTCAGCACGCAAATATGTAGACAATGCGTTTACACAAGATACACCCACGCCGTGAAGACCTCCGGATACCTTATAAGATCCCTTGTCAAACTTACCTCCGGCATGCAGCACTGTCAACACAACTTCTAGAGCTGGTTTGTGCAGTTTCTCATGCATATCCACTGGAATACCACGACCATTATCCTCTACCTTGATAGAGTTGTCCTCGGTAATTGTAACATTGATGTGGCTAGCATATCCTGCCAAAGCCTCATCGATAGAGTTGTCCACTACTTCATACACCAAGTGGTGCAATCCCTTGCTGCTTGTGTCACCGATGTACATTGAAGGGCGTTTACGCACCGCTTCAAGACCTTCCAAGACCTGAATATTATCGGCCGTATACTGTTTTTCTTCTAATTCTTCGCTCATATTATGATGTGATTTATTTTCGCTGTTTTTATATCTTAAATAACTAATTTTCAATTAACAAAAATACAAAAAAATCCCGTATTTATGAAATAAAAAACCACCGTTTTTTCAAGTATTTTTCTGAAACAGGTCTCATCGGACACCCGCATGCCACCAGACGCATTTTAAGGCACCGTAGCCCGTTTTTCAACATATTTTCGGCTATCTGCCGACGGAGAATCCTCAGAACGCCAATCAAGCTCCTAAGTGCTCCAAAAAAAATCTGTTTCTTTCGCCAAAAACAAAAAAAATGCTGCAAGAAATTCCTTGCAGCATTACTCTATCGCAAAATCCAGCTTTTTACCTTACGGCAATACACTCTATTTCCACCAAAGCATTCTTCGGCAAAGTCTTTACTGCCACTGCCGAACGGGCAGGAGCTACGCCCTCAAAGAATGATGCATACACTTCGTTCATTGCTGCGAAGTCGGCCATATCGGCAAGGAACACTGTTGTTTTCACAACATTCTCCATTCCCAAGCCTGCTTCTGCCAGGATATTCTTCATATTAGTAAGCGATTGGCGT
>JAFOXR010000028.1 GCA_017391675.1 Muribaculaceae bacterium | reverse complement strand
GTGCTGCTGTGCATGAACATGTTCACTACAATGCAGATGATAAGTCCGAATAGAGCCATAGTCATGAATGAACCGAATTTTGTCAAATCGTTCTTGGTAACATATCCGTAGATTGCCATTGTAGCGAAAACGCCTGCTGTGATAGCAAATGTCATCACGATAGATGCACTAGTGTAAACCAGTACGATACAGCTTAGAGTCAATCCGTTAAGTATTGAATATGCATAGAACAGCAGTGTCGCTCCTATGTTGCTCAGCTTGTTGAGTGCAGCCGAAAGTGCAATCACCATTACTATTTCACCGATAAGCAATCCCCAGTAAACCATTGGCTTAGTGAAGATGAATGTTGCCAATTCTGGAATGCTCAATACCATGTAAGCCGATAGGGCTGTTATTACCATAGCCAGGAACATCTTTGTGAATACCTGACGCATCACTTGCGATACATAAACATCTAGCGATTGTTGGTCACTAGAACCATAATTGTAAAAGCTCATATTCCTAATATTTTAAGTTTTTGCTTATTAATAACATGACGAAGTTACTTTTTTCTTTGCCATATTATCGTTTATTTCTCTTAATAATCTATAATTGCCCAGTAATAGGGCTGTTTATCCCAGTCGCCTGATTACATTCTTTCTGGAACTTCCATGCCAAGCAGACTTGTGGCACGAGCTATGACATTGCCTACTGTGCGAGACAATGATATGCGGAATGCTCTCAAGTCCTCGTTGGCTTCCTTCATGATCTGGCAGTCGTGATAGAACTGGTTATATTCCTTAACAAGGTCATACACATAGTTTGCTATCAAGGCAGGGCTGTAGCTCTTTCCTGCTTCTTCCACTACGCTTGGGAAATCTGCCAGTCTCTGTATAAGCGTGATTTCCTTTTCCTGAGGAGTGACATTAGCGAATGTTTCGCTGATGCCTGCTTCGGTTACTTTACGAAGCAGTGACTGAATGCGAGCATAGGTGTATTGAATGAAAGGACCTGTATTGCCGTTGAAATCGATAGACTCTTTAGGGTTGAATGTCATGTTCTTGCGAGGGTCCACCTTCAATATGAAGTATTTCAATGCGCCAAGACCTATGATGCGTGAAATATTGTCGGCTTCTTCGGCTGAGCAGTCATCAAGCTTGCCTAGTTCTGCCGATGTTTCCTTGGCTGTGGATATCATTTCGTCCATCAAGTCGTCGGCATCAACAACTGTACCTTCGCGTGATTTCATCTTTCCGTCGGGCAGTTCCACCATTCCGTAAGAGAAGTGTACAAGATCCTTGCCCCACTTGAAACCTAGTTTGTCAAGAAGCAGTGAAAGCACTTGGAAGTGATAGTTCTGTTCGTTGCCCACTACATATATCATCTTGTCGATAGGGTAGTCCTGGTAACGGAGTTTTGCTGTACCGATGTCTTGAGTCATGTAAACTGATGTACCGTCGCTGCGAAGCAATAGCTTGTGGTCAAGTCCGTCATTGGTAAGGTCGGCCCACACTGAGTTGTCCTCTTTGCGGTACATGATGCCCTTTTCCAAGCCTTCAAGCACTTTTTCTTTTCCTTCAAGATAGGTTTCGCTCTCGTAGTATATTTTGTCGAAGTCTACACCTAGACGCTTGTAGGTTTCGTCAAAGCCTGCATAAACCCATTCGTTCATCATGCGCCAAACACTGCGCACTTCTTCGTCGCCAGCTTCCCATTTCTTAAGCATTTCGTGAGCTTCGGCCATAAGAGGAGATGCCTTTTCGGCTTCTTCTTTGCTCATGCCTTTTTCCATAAGCTCAGCCACTTCGGCTTTGTAGTGCTTATCGAATGCTACATAGAAATCGCCAATCAGGTGGTCGCCTTTCTTTCCAGCCTTTTCAGGTGTGATTCCTTCGCCCCACTTTTGCCAAGCAAGCATAGACTTGCAGATGTGGATACCGCGGTCGTTCACGATATTGGTTTTAACCACATTGTATCCGTTGGCTGTCATGATGCGTGAAAGACTGTAGCCTAGCAGATTGTTGCGCACATGTCCCAAGTGCAGCGGCTTGTTGGTGTTAGGCGATGAATATTCTATCATCACTAGCTCGCTTTCGGGAGTCACAGCCTTGAATCCGTAATCGGGCGTTTCGGCGATATGGTTAAGAACGCTTACCCAGAAAGCTGGTTCAATAACGATATTCAAGAAACCCTTGATAACATTGAACGACTTCACTGCATCGCAGTTCTGCTGCAAGTATTCGCCTATTTCCTGCGCTGTGGCTTCGGGCGACTTCTTAGCTGCTTTAACAAAAGGGAAAACCACAATAGTGAGGTTTCCTTCAAACTCTTTCTTGGTAGTTTGAGGCACGATTTTATCGGCACTCATTTCAAGGCCATAAAGAGCCTTCACTGCATCGGCAGTGGCTTGAGATATAATATTATCAATAGACATAATCCGTGTAATTTATAAATTAATATGCAAAGTTAGTGATATTTTTTTGACCGATAGGCAAAAAACGCTACAATTATTGTTCTGAATGGGGGTAATCTCTATTTTGTCACCAAAGAACTTGGGCTGCTTGCCTATGATTATATCAAGATACATCTTCACACGAGCCAATGACTCACGCGCTCTGTTTTGTAGCCATGAGCACTTCCTGCTCGCTTAATCTGCAGCCATATCATCAGCCAACTCTAAATCCCAATCTATAATTATATTCAGCAAAGTAGGCGTTTTCGAAATTATATCAGAAGCTTCAGCTCTTGTTGCCATAAGCTTGGCAGTGGGGAATTCGTCTAGCAGATAACGGAATCCCGTAGGGAATTCTTGTATTATTGTTTCAACGAAAATCCGTTTCATGGCATTAACGCTTAATTGTTGCGTGCGCTTGCAGTATACTAGTTCCTGATTGAACTTATCGTTGCATATGGTTTGGATCTTTTTGTCCCAATCAAGATAGAACATAATGTCGTCCAGCCTTTTAAGCTCTCTTAAAAGAATAATAGTTTCTTCCACATTGCGGAAACCTTTTGTGGTGAGATAAAAATATCCATGTCGGTTAAATGTGGTGTAGCAATGATTCAGTACACTTTCAACTGTTCTTTTAGAATAGGAATTGTTATGATTTTTTACTATGCTAGAAGTAGATGCTTGTTCCTTCTCCGTTAAACATGAAAGTATGCTGCTGAAAAGGAATTCAAGAATACTATGACTGCTTATGTCGGCTCCTCGTTCTTGTAATAAAGTGAAGAAATGCCACTTGCTGCCCGCTTTTTCTTCTTTGATAATGAATTCGGGACTGTGCATCAGTCTTTTGCATAACATGTTGTAATAACGGGGAGTGGTCCCAAGTGAATCTTGATGCTCAAGCAGGAATTCTTCTGATGAATGCAAGATAATGAGATTTTCAATCTCGGGTTCATGGAACTTCAGCCATAACTCTTCAACTGTATTTAAATATCGTTTTGACCATACGCTTGAATTTGAAAGCCAGTCGCATGCCCGCAGGATATAAGCCTTGTCTGGACTTTTGAAAAAGTAGTCGATAATCCTGCGTTTGGTGGCAAAGGTCTGGTGATAGAATCTTTCTTTTAGCTCTTTCAGTACACTTTTGCTAAGGGATAGAGTTTCGTTATCAAGTCCTTCCAGAATTTCAGCTACCCGTTTGTTGATGAAATCCTTTTTCTTCTTGAAAGAATGGAGCAGGTCAGATGCAATTGTGTAAAGAGTGTTGTAAGTATCCCAGAGCCTTGAACTCTCGGAGGTCGTATCGGCAAGCATGCTGTTGCTGGAGATGATGTTATCCTCCTCCATCTCATATATCATGCAGTCATCATCTGATAAGAAATCTGAAAGAATATTTCTCACCGTCAACAGCTCTTCATCGTCCAGGAAATATAGCAACTCCCTTATTTCGTACATCATTTCATGCGTGTTATAGTAATTCAAACTGTAGATTTTGGATAAAATGTGTTTTAGTGTTCCAACCATAAATATATTGTGTTAAAAGTTATTCTCGTTACAAAGATAACACAAATTGTCCGGCAAAGCTAAAAGGCTCAGCTAAAAAAAATGACAGGTGGTGCAGGATAAATTATTTGTCGGGTTGGCGAGAGAATAAGAGAAGTCCCAGGAAGGTGATAAGGCCATTAAGCATAAGCAGTTCGTAACCGAATGTGTAACCGAAAGCCGCTTTTGTCGTGTGATCAATAATGGCGCACAGTAGAGGTGATGCAATGGCAATGGCTGGTACAGCCCGGTCGCTTGTGCGGCGGCGTGTGAATAGACCGAATGAAAATAGTCCTAGCAACGGCCCATAAGTGTAAGAAACCATTATGTATATTAGGTCGATGAGCGATGTGCTGTTTATTTCGTGAATCACACACACCGATGCTATCAGCGCCAGGCAGAATGTTGCATGGACTTTTTTGCGGAATGGAATATCGTTGGTGCGATTGGCTATGTCGACGCAATAGGAAGTGGTTAGCGATGTGAGTGAAGAGTCGGCGCTGGAGAATGTGGCTGCAACGATACCCACAACAAAGCATGCCGATGTGAATGTGCCGAAGTGTCCATTGCTAACTAGGAATGGCAGATAGCTATCGGGTTGCTCGGGCAGGGCGATGCCATTTACTGTTGCATATTGCAGAATAAGAAGTCCAAGAAGCAGGAACAGGAAGTTGAGAGGAACGAATGCGCTGCCGTAGCAGTACATGTTCTTCTGCGATTGCTTGAGGGTGCGTATTGCGCGGTTTTTCTGTATCATGTCCTGGTCGAGCCCTGTCATTACCAGTGCGATGAATGCTCCCGAAAAGAACTGCTTGGCAAAATGCTGCGTGCTTTTCCAATCGTCAAATTCAAAGAATGTGGACCACTGGCTGTTTAATGTGAGGCTGGTGAGCTCGGCAAAATCCAGTTGTAGCTCCTGAACGAAAAAAGCGATTATCAGCACAAGGGCGAGCACTATGAGAATGGTTTGGGCCATATCGGTCCACACTATTGTGTTCATGCCGCCTTTTCTGGTATATAGCCATATCATGGCTACTATTATGGTTACGCTTAGTGCGAATGGCACTCCCATGCCGGCGAATGCCAGCGAGTGCAGCACGAGGACAATGACATACACCTTGGCTGCAGTGCCTGCCAGCTTTGCGATGAGGAAGAATAGAGCCCCGGTCCAGTAGGCATTGTGCCCGAACCGTTCGTTCAAGTATTCATATATGCTGGGAGATTTCAGCCGGTAGTAAACGGGTAACAGTACTTGTGCTATGAGTATGTAGCCCAGTATGAAGCCGAGAGCCGTCTGCAGATATAGGAATCCAATTCTTCCGGTCATTCCTGGCACCGACAGGAAACTCACTCCGCTCACGCTTGCCCCGATCATGCCTATTGATACGACCCACCATGAGGCATTGCGCCCCGCCATGAAAAACGAGTCGTTGCTTTCACGCTTGCCTCGTGAGGCGAAGTGTGAAATGCCGAATAGTATGGCGAAATAGGCAAGAAGTGCTGCTATAAGTAACATGGTGTTTACAGCGTGTGAATACTTGATGTTATATTAAAGAAGAAGAGCCGTTAAACTCTGATTGTTTTGCATGCTGCGCATTGCTGTAACATTTAAGGGCTGCATCAAAAAAAATTGACACAGCCCTTTTATGAATTGCTTTAAGCTCTCGCTGGGGAGAGCTACGAATTAGTTCGCTTCAGCAACAGGAACAACCTTGATGTACTTACGGTTAGCCTTAGTAACGAAAGCTACAGTACCGTCGATCAAAGCATACAATGTGTGGTCTTTACCCATGCCCACGTTTTCACCTGCGTGGTGAACTGTTCCGCGTTGGCGCTTGATGATATTACCAGCCTTAGCAAATTGACCACCAAAAATTTTAACTCCAAGTCGTTTGCTTTCTGATTCACGACCGTTCTTAGAACTACCTACACCTTTTTTATGTGCCATTTCTTTAAAATTTTTAGAGGTTAAGCAATAACGTCTTTAATCACAACCTTTGAGAAGTATTGACGGTGACCGTTCAAACGGCGATATCCTTTTCTTCTCTTTTTCTTGAATACTAGTACCTTTTCACCCTTAACAAGAGTTTCAGCTACTTCGCATACAACCTTTGCACCTTCAACGGTAGGCGCACCTACTTTTACAGCACCGTCGGCATCTACCAAAAGAACCTTGTTGAATTCTACTGAATCACCAGCCTTTGCTTGGTCGCCGAGATAGTGGACATACAAATATTTTCCAGCTTCAGCCTTGAATTGTTGTCCTTGAATTTCTACAATTGCGTACATTTAATTAAAAAACTTATAAAAGTTAACCCGTGAGGCGGATTCAGCAACATGCCGAATCTCTTAATTGGAGCCTATTCGGAAATCAGCGCACAAAATTACAACTTTTATTCAAATAAACAAAACCTTTTCAAAAAGAAATTGTAACTGGTAATGTTTTTCTCTTCAGTTTATGCAGGAAACGAAAGCCATTTTATTAAAAATTTGGGGGTATATGGAATAATTTGTATTTTTGCACACTAATAATATAGTGTAAAATACAATGGCAGAGGAACAAAATAAGATAAAAACCATATTACCGGAGCCTACTCTAAGGCGTTTGCCGTGGTATCTTGCATACGTCAATCTTTTACAAAAGCAAAAAGTTGAATATGTTTCGTCCACTCAGATTGCAAAGGAAATAAAGGTGGACGCATCGCAGATAGCAAAGGATTTGTCTTTCCTTAATTTGAAGGGCAAAACCCGTATAGGGTATGAGGTGGATACTCTGGTGTGTGTGCTTGCCGATTTCTTGGGCTTCAAGGAGATTCATAACGCTTTTATGGTGGGCGTGGGAAGTCTGGGCGGTGCGCTCATGCGAGATTCGGGCTTGACGCAGTATGGCCTTAATATAGTTGCCGGATTTGACATTAACAAGGATATTGTTGGTACAAGCATCTGTGATGTGCCTATCTATGATATGAAGGACTTGGCAGCTTGCCGCAAGGAAACCGGTACCGAGATAGGTATATTGGCGGTGCCAGTAGAGCATGCTCAGGAAGCGGCCGACTTGATGATAGCTTGCGGACTTAAGGCAATATGGAACTTTACGCCTTACCGTATAAAAGCCCCCGAAGATATCGTGATTCAGAATACCTCGATATATGCTCACCTTGCATTGATTTATAACAGAATGCAGGATAACAGTAAACAAGGATAAACAAACAATTAGCAGGCAAGATGAAAGTAATAGGAATAAAGGGTAATTATAAAAATGATTCACAGGAGAAGCCGTCGGTTTACCTGATGGCCGACTCGTCCTTGCTTAAGGACGGAAAGCCATTGTTCCTGCCTGAATTTGCCGAGGAATTCATTGCTCGTCCAGCTTTGGTGGTGAGGATAAACCGGTTGGGCAAGAATATAGCCAAGCGTTTTGCATCTCGATACTATGATGCAGTGACAGTGGGGCTGTGCGTGGAAGCTAGAGGTGTGAAAAAAGAGGCAAAACTGCATGATGAAGCGTCGCTGTGCAATGCGTTTGACGGTTCGGCTGTGCTTGGCGATTTTGCACCTGTGGATTTGATTGAGAAACCTGAAAACAGAGTCTTCAGCGTGACTGTGAACGGTGGAGATTCTTTTACAGCCTCTATTGATGAGCTTGTAATGGATATTGATGAACTTATCGAGGAGTTGAGCAAGTATTTTACCTTTAAGATAGGTGATATCCTGTATACTGGATACAAGGAAAGTGAAGGTATTAGCCTAAATATTAATGATGTGATATGCGGCAGAATTGGAACAGAGGAACTGCTGCATTTTAAAGTGAAATAGACCTATATATGAACATTTCAGGAGAAAACTTTACCATGAGATTGAAAAAAATCAGCAGTTTCATTGCTTTGTTGGTAATGCTATTTACCGTTTCTTTTGACGGACATGCATTGCAGAACTCGTATAACACCTTTGAATCAAAACTTTATAGTGGCAAGTGGGTGAAGATACGGGTAAGCGAAACAGGTGTGCATGAAATAACTGCTGAGCAGTTGTCGGAAATGGGATTCAATGATTTGAATGCAGTAAAGATATTCGGTAAGGGCGGTTATGTGCTTGATGAAGTGCTTAACGGAAACCATATCGATGATTTGGCGCAGATTCCTGTTCTTGTGAGAAACGACAAGGTCATATTCTATGCGCAAGGCGTGGTGAAGGCTTCGGTCAGTTCTATTTCAGTAAACCCGTATCACACAATATCGGTAAACCCTTATTCTCAATATGGCTACTATTTCGTTACCGATAACAGCGACTACGAGCCGTTGCATGTAGCTAGTGCCGAAGTGATTACAGGCGAAGCGTCCTCTTCATTGGATTATTGTTATGATTATGTGGTGCATAACAAGGAACTGTATTCATTCCTGAATAGCGGAAAAACATTCTATGGCGAAAATCTGCAAGAAGTTTCTTCGATAGATTTTAATATGCCTGAATTTAGAACTGGAACTGCTGTGTCGGTAGCATTTTCAATAGGTGCTAATGTTAATGCAAGCAGTAAAGTCTCTGTTGCAATAAACGGCTGTGAGATAGCGCTTAACTCTAGCACGATGAAGAAGATAACTAGCAATCGTGAATTTGAGTTGCTTACAACAAACGGGGTTTCACCTGCGCTTGCATCTGCCGATAAGTACAGTTTGTCCTTGTCGCTGGAAGATACTGGAATTAATACTGCCCGATTGGACTATTTTACTGTTACTTATAGTAAGGCTAACGAATTTCCCGCCGATAGTGCTCAGATGCGTATGGCGTTTGCTAACCCCAACCATTACTGTGATGTGATTATGAAGAATCTGTCGGGAAATGTGATAGTGTGGGATGTAACAAGCGGAACTCCTAAGGCCCAGCATGAATTCACAGGTACAGGAGCTGATGTTAAATTCCGCCAGTCGGGTGACAGTTCATGGGAGCAATATGTGGCATTTAAGCCATCGGGAACGCTAAAGAAAGTAGTTGTAGAAGGCGAGGTGGAAAATCAGAACCTGCATGGAATGGCTACACCCGATATGGTGATTATTTATCCTAAGAATTTTAAGGCTCAAGCAGAGAAACTGGCTGCAATACATCAAGAGCATGACGGAATGGATGTGCTGATAGCAGAACAGCAGCAAATCTTCAACGAGTACTCATCGGGAGTTCAAGATGCAACCGCCTACAGGCTGTTCTTGAAGATGCTCTACGACCGCAAGCCTGAAAAGCTTAAATATCTGCTGTTGCTTGGTTGCGGTTCTTTTGATAACCGTCGACTTATGGGAGAGAAGAGCGAGAACCAGCTGCTTACATATCAAAGTACCGATAGCAATGGTATAGTGTCGTCCTATGTAACAGATGACTATTTCGGCTTTTTGGCCGACGGCTCGGGAAAATCCATACCAACCGATGTGCTTAGCATAAGTGTGGGCCGTATACCTGCTAAGACAGTGGAAGATGCCGAAGCTGCAATATCCAAGACACTTGACTATATAATAAGTGATAATTCGGAACTATGGCGTGGCAATGCCTTGATTATGTCGGATAAGGGAGATAATGACCTTCACACTACTCAGGCCGAAGCCCTTGAAATACTTATTAAGGAGTCAATGGGTGCCGATGCGCTAAATTTGGAAAAGATATATCAGGAATGGTATCTACGGGCTAATGTGAGCGAGAATGTGGCTACAGGAACCGAAAACTGGGCAAGGTTGCGTTTGGAAGAGATGCTTCGTGAAGGTTTGCTTTATGTATCCTATATAGGTCATGCCGGAGCTATCGTGCTTACTCATGACAATCGCTTGTGGAGCAGTGCCGATGTGCAGAGCGTCAGGTATCCGTACTTGCCTTTCTTTGCGTTGGCAGCTTGTGAAACGGCTTATTATGACCAGAATGAACGCTCAATAAGTGAAGAGCTGATTCTGGCTCCCGAAGGCGGGGCGATAGGTGTGCTGTCGGCAGCTCGCACTGTATACTCTACGCAGAACGATAAGCTGAACAGGGCTTTGGCGCAGTTGTTGTTCTCGGTGAAGGAAGATGGTTCATACCGCACGATAGGTGAAGCCTGCAAAGATGCCAAGAAAACATTCGGTCAGACTTATAACTATAATAAGTTGAGCTTCACGCTGTTTGGCGACCCTGCTGTGAAGATTCGTTTCCCGCTTAACCGTTGCAAGGTGAATGAAATTAACGGCACTTCTTTAGACCAGGGTACAGTGGAAGTTCTGCCGTTGACTAAGGTGTCGGTGTCGGGTGTCGTTATCGATGCTCAGGGTAATACCGATACATCATTTAACGGTGCTATAACGGTGAGTATCTTTGACAAAGAACTGGCATATAAGGACTTGACTTCGCCTAATACGAAAGTCGTTTATAACTCGAAGTATCCTAGAAAGAAACTGTGTCATGCAACTGGTACTGTAAAGGACGGAACATATACTGTGGACCTAGTGCTCCCAGCCAATTGCATAGCTTCTAAGGACGGCGGACTGATACGCATTTTTGCCAGAAGCGTTGATGGACATCTAGTATCTGGTGCTGAAACTCGCATAATGATAGGCGAATATGATGAAAGTGCGGCTATAAAGGACAGCAATGCTCCTGAAATTGTTCAGCTGCTTGTAGACGGACAGTCCCAAAATGCATATACGCTAAGCAATAATCCAGTCGTTTATTTTGAAGCGTCAGATGATGTGGCTGTGAACAGCAATCCAGATGATATAGGCGGTTCTATAAAACTGGTTATTGATGATGGAAAGTACACTGTGTCAACCCTAAGCAACTATGCCGAGGTAACTAATGGCGGCAAGAGCATATCTGGTAGCGTGACAATTCCTAATCTTGCTGCTGGCGAGCATGTGCTGAAACTTGAGGTGAGTGATGCCGCAGGTAATACTGTTGCTAAAGAAATGTCTTTCGTTGTAGTAGGAGATGTGATAGAAAGCCGATTGGTGATATCGGAAGATGTCGTAAAGGAGAAGGCAGAAATATCGCTGGACTATAATAATGATATAGCAGAATGGACATGCGTAGTGACCGATATTAAGAATAATATAGTATTTGAAGAAAAAGTGTCGGAAGAAACTTTTGTATGGGGTTTGTGCGATGAATACGGTAATCGTGTCTCTCCTGGTAAATACAGCGTATCGGCAAAATTCAACGCATCAGGAAAGGTTGGATATGCTGCTCCAAAAACGCTCGTCGTGCTGAAAAACTAATCCAGTGTGGCGAGAACTGCCAACTTTTAAGTCGCCAAATACAATATTTCATCTAAATTGCAGTTATATAACTATGAATATTAATATTGCAATTTAATGAAAAAGATATCTAAGATAGCTATTATATTGATTCTTGCGTGTATAGCAATGCCATGCAGCATTCATGCGCAAGAAAGCATGAAGAATGAATTCAATCCTATAACCACAGGTGTTACATCTCTAGGTATCGCTCCCGATGCCCGAGGAGCATCAATGGGAGACCTGGGAGCTGCAACCGATCCCGATGCCAATTCTCAGTATTGGAACCCTTCTAAGTATGCGTTTGCTTATAGTAAGGCGGGCGTGTCCATTTCTTATACGCCATGGTTGCGTAAACTTGTTAATGACATCTATTTGGCCAACTTGGCTGGATACTGGAAACTAGGAAGTGAGGATAATCAAGCGATAAGCGCATCATTGAGATATTTCTCTCTAGGTGAAGTGTCGATGACCGACGATGCCGGTAACGGTATCAATAGCATAAATCCGTTTGAAATGGCTGTGGATTTGGGATATTCTCGTAAGTTGTCCGATAGCTTTTCAATGGGTGTTGCTTTGAGATACATTTATTCCGACCTTGCTTTTGATGAAACAATGGCTACCGACGATGTGAAAGGAGCATCGGCATTTGCTGCCGACATTTCGGGATATTATACCACTTATCCTATGGTCGGCCGTAACGAGTGCCAGTGGTCGCTTGGTTTCAATATATCTAATATAGGTAGTAAGGTGTCTTATAGCGGTGGAAATGAACCGGCGTTCTTACCTGCAAACTTGAAATTGGGTACGATGTTCATGTTCCCGCTTGCAGACTATCATACATTGGCTTTGGCTCTAGATGTGAATAAGTTGCTTGTTCCAGTCAAGCCACGCCTTACCGACTATGAAGACCAGATTGCCTATGAAGATGCATTGCAGGACTGGAAAGACATGTCGCCTATAAGCGGTATCTTCAAGTCGTTTAATGATGCACCGGGGGGATTCAAGGAGGAACTTCGTGAAATCACCTATTCAATAGGTGCCGAATACAGCTATAATCAGCAATTCTTCTTGCGTGGAGGATACTATCATGAAAGTGCTTACAAGGGTAATCGTCAATATTTTGGCTTAGGTGCAGGATTTGCGCTTAATGTAGTGAGACTAGATGCTGCCTATATGATAGCGACGGCTCAGAGCAGTCCGCTTGACCAGACTCTCCGTTTCTCGCTCACATTTGACATGGACGGATTGCGTGACTTGTTCGGACGCAGATAATTTTGTGGAGCTATGAAGATACGAGTAGGAATGGGATTTGATGTTCATCGCCTTGTGGAAGGGCGTGACTTGTGGCTGTGCGGAGTGAAGATTCCTCACTCGTTAGGCTTGTTGGGGCACAGCGATGCCGATGTGGCAATCCATGCCTTGTGTGATGCGCTTCTGGGTGCTGCCAATCTGCGTGACATAGGTTATCATTTCCCGGATACCGATCCGCGATACAAAGGCGCTGATAGCCGTGTACTTCTAAAGGAAGTCATCTCGCTTCTTAAAGAAAAGAAATATGTATTCGGCAATGCCGACATAACAATATGTGCTGAGCAACCAAAAATAAATCCCCACATACCTGCAATGCAGGAAGAACTGGTTTCATGTATAGGTTGCGGCATAGACGACATTTCTATTAAGGCTACAACAACCGAAAAGCTAGGTTTTACAGGAAGACAGGAGGGTATTTCAGCATATGCTGTTGCATTGATTGAGAAGGCAGAATAACACCATTATCATATATTTGCGTTTTTTTTGTCATTTTATGCATTAGATAATATGAAAATGTAAGATATTGCATTATCTTTGCAACATACCAATAAAAACATGAAAGATTATGAAGAAATTATTTGTAGTAGCAATAATGGCAGTAGCGTTAATCGCTACATCGGCAACAGTTTCAGCCGATAATTGCCAAGCTAAGTGTGACAAGGCAAAGACTGAATGCGTAAAGGCTAAGGATTGCGCAAAGAAAGCAAAATGCACTAAAGACTGCAAGACAGAAAAGTGTACAGACTGCAAGGGTGATAAGGCAGCATGCAAGAAAGACGCAAAATGCAAAGATGCGGCTAAGTGCAAAAAAGCAAAAGCTGACTGCAAGAAAGATTGCAAGAAAGCAAAAGCAGAATGCAAAAAGGCTAAAAAGGATTGTAAAAAATCAAAGGCTGACTGCAAGAAGGCAAATAAAGACTGCAAAAAAGCAAAACAATGCAACAAACCTTGCAAGAAATAAAGCGTTAGGGAAAAGTAATAAACTGCTCGGAATAGTTCCGGGCAGTTTTTTTATGCAGTTTTGCGGCTAATATATAGGTGATGTGTAGACTATTTTAAAAAACTGGTGTAGTTAATTTTATTCTTCGGTCTCCTTTCACTATCTTTGCGGAAAGAAACTTTAAAAATAGAATCAATAACATATTGCTGTTATGAAAAAGATATTATCCTTGTTGGTTTTAATCACATTAGGTTGCGGATTGTCAAGAGCTAACGACTCTATTTCGGTTAAAAGCGATACACTGGCAATGTCGGTTGTTCCTCCTGTTTTGACATGGGGCGAAAATACAGCTGCGCAAGGGGCTTATAAGGCTGATTATTTGTATATACCTCTAGTGTTCGAAGAGTACATGCCGACTGATAGCGTGGCCGACTGTGAAGAAGCAGAAGACTTGAAACTTGATGTGAATGACGGTTGGCTGAAATCGGCTGTTAAGGATAGAAAACGCGTGAAAAAGATGCGTTATGATGCAATGATTGCCAATCCTGAAAATGTTCATTTCAATGGAAATGATTTGCCAGAACCTCCTAAAACATATTTGATAAAGACCGACCCTTCAAAGCGAATGGTTACTATTGAAGAGCGAAAGATTGAAAAGCTTGCAGTGGTTGAGACCGAAGCTGTGAAGGTGAAGAACTGGATACATTCATTCAATGGTTCTGTTCAATTCTCGCAATCTTATTTGTCAAAGAACTGGTATCAGGGTGGTGAGAATAATGTGAATGTGTTGGCTAGCTTTGTGTGGAATGTGAAGCTTAATGATAACATACATAAGAAACTGCTCTTTGAGAACAATGTTCAGTATAAGGTGAGCGTTAACTCAGCACCGCAGGATACGGTGAGAGGATACAGCATAAGCCAGGATTTGCTTCAGGTCAATACGAAGTTCGGTTACAAGGCTATAAAGAAATGGTACTATTCAACCAATTTGCGATTCAAGACTCAGTTGTTTAATAACTATAAGTCGAATACTCATGAAATGACGACAGCGTTCCTAAGTCCTGCTGAGTTGAATATCGGTGTCGGTATGACCTATAACACGGTGTCAAAGGATAAGAAGATTGCATTTGATATGTCAATCTCTCCATTGTCAGTTGATATGAATATATGCCGTGATATAAAGAAGCTTGATCCTACTAATTTCGGTATTGATGCAGGTAAGCATTTCAAGGCTGAATTCGGTTCGAATATCGAGGCCAAGATTGCGTGGAAGCTATGCCGTGAGGTTACATGGAGCAGTAGATTGTTTGCATTTACCAATTATGACCATATGCAGGGAGATTGGGAAAACACATTTGACTTTGTCATAAACAAGTACTTGTCTACAAGACTTTATGCGCACTTGCGTTATGATAACTCGGTAGATAAGCATAAGGACTGGAAATACTGGCAGTTCAATGAAGTGTTGAGCTTCGGTTTCAATTACACATTCTCAATGTAGGTTTAGACTATTTGTGGCGTGAAGAAGGCCTTTTCCCATATATTCTTCGTTGTGATGCTGGTAATGCTGGCATCGTCGGTCGTTAGGGCTGCTGAAAGAGGAGATAAAATCCCTTTCAGAAGCGAAGTGCTGGCGGAATATGAAGAAGATGATGTGAAGAGCCGTTGTGATGCTGCCGACCTGCAGCCTATAGAGGGCATATGGTATTATCCCGATGAAAAAATGACAGTGGTGATCGAGCGTTGCAGTGATGCTGTGACAGCTATGATTGCCGATTATAGAATAGTGCTTGTGAGCGCGGCTGATATGTCGTTGCTGCCTGGTACTGTGATTGGCTATTGCGTGCAAAGTGGAGCGCGTGATAAATTCCGCATGTGGCTCTACTGCGAACAGGATTATGACATTCTGGAAAATCCGCAGATGTGTGTGGCAACTTTTAAAGAGGATAGCGGAGAACTTCTGGTTGAACGCAGCGAAGTGAAAGTGAAGGTGCGCATAAACTTTTCCCGTTTCTTGCCGCGGCTGTTCAGAGGAATATCTATAGTTCCAACGAAGAAAGAGGTGGAGGTCCCTGAGGGCTTCCGAAAGGTGTATCCTGCTATTGAAGGTGATAAGGTCCGTTATTTGTAAGATAAAGTGCTTGGAATGGGTATGCAATGGAAATATTTTAAAGTTGTATTGGCTAGTGCAGTAATGTTGCCAACGGCATTGGTTGCTAGAGAAGTTACGACAAGAAAGAATCTAGTGCCGGCAAATAATGCAGAGGTGGAGCAATTCCCCATAGAAGATTCCTTGAAAGTGGAAAATGCATTGGCATTCCATAATGGAATAGTGAAAATGAGAGGATATGCCAAGCGTGCAGGAGCTTCAAAAGAGACCTTTATGCTCACAAACTGCAGCAATATGCACCTGTCGTCAATAGAAATTGTGTTCCGTTATGTTGATATGGAAGGTACGCTCATTCATGAACGCAGGGAGAATGTCGTTTGTGATTTGCCGCCTTACACTTCGCGGCAAGCAAGTGTGAAGACCTTTGATGAAGGGAAGAACTTCTATTATTATAAAAGCAAGTCAAGAAAAGGAGCAATTGCCTATGATGTATCAATAAGGGTGCTGAGCTATAATATAAAGGTAGAACGCAAGGATTAATGACTGATTAATACAAAAAGAAACGCAACCATAACAGTTGCGTTTCTTTTCTATAATGTCGTTTTAGAATGTAACTTTCAAGTGCTCGCCTGCATCTTTTACGATTGCGCGAAGGTACTCTTCGTTGTATCCAGGGAAGTCTGGTTGAACGGGCAATCCGTCGGGATTTCTTTTGAACTTGCCGTCGGCTTCTTTCTTGCGGTTCCCGTCAAGGAACTTTACAAGCAAGTATTCGCCAAGTTTCTTGTATTCGGCAGTAGCGTATTCGGCAACTGAGTGAGAGTACTTGGTAAGATAAGGAACGACCATTTTGGGAGAATCCTTGTGCAGTTTCAAGGCTTCAGCTTCAACATTGGCCATGTTTTGCTCAAAGTTGTCTTCTATGGTCTTCTGAACCTTGCGTATGTCGTCAATCATTAATGAGTAACGGCTGTAGGCTTGGTTTGCTACCCAGTTGTTCACCCAGAAAGCCGATTCCCATGACAGGGTGTACATATCGGCAGTCTTTTCGTCATAGCTCTTTGGAGCGCTGTTGATGCAGCAGTACATTGGAACAAAAACATTTGTGTTTGCATCATCAACACCGAACCAATGAATGCCGCCTATTTCGTTAGGCAACCATGAACGCATCTGGCTCACTAGCACGAAAGCAGTTTGTTGAGTAGCAATAGCGCGTTCGTTGGTATATTCTACGCCGTCAACTTTGAAAGACATAGGGCGGAATCTATAAGGAAGATCCCAGAAAATCTTTGCTCCTGCATCTTGAGTCATGTCAAAAGGAGTGCCTTCAAAGTGGTCGCGCATCATATTCTGCATGTCTCGTACGCTTACTTTTTTGTCTGGTTTGATGTAAAGTGGCATTATTTCGGCATCTTTATCACCATTGATGTATGGAAGGTACTTTTCCATGCCAGAGCAATAGCGGTTGAAGAAAGCCCATACTCGAGCATCGCAGCCTCTCAATGCACTGAAATCCCACACACCGTAAGCCTTGGCGAAGTCGAAGTCCTTGTCCTTGCCATTGAAGTAACCCATTTTGCGAGCGAATGAAATCACATCTTTTGAATAGATGCAGTTTTCTTTGTCGTTTTGAGGGAAAGTGTGTATTCTAGGAGCGTTGGCATGGCCGGTGATACAGTCGTCGGGAATGCGGTGGGCTACCCACACGGCACCTTTTTCCTTGCCTCCCTTTCCTGCCATTTCCATGACCCATATTTCGTTAGGGTCGCCTATTGAGAAAGACTCGCCGTGGCTGTTGTAGCCATATTCGGCAACGAGAGAAGTCATTATTTTGATGGCTTCGCGAGCAGTCTTAGCTCGTTGAAGCGTGATGTAGATAAGACTTCCGTAGTCGATGATACCGGTAGTATCGACAAGTTCGTCTTTGCAAGTCCAGGTGGATTCGGTAATAGTGAGCTGATGCTCGTTCATGTTTCCTACTACTTTGTAGGTCTGTTCAGCTTCAGGAATTTCACCCCAACGCTTGTTGGTGTCCCAGTCGCGCACTTCTCTCATGCTACCTTTTTCGTGAGTAGCTGCTGGTATGAATTTCAATGCTCCATAAAGAGTGTGGGCATCGGCTGCATAGGTGATTAAAGTAGAACCGTCGGTCGTCGCTTTTTTCCCTGCAAGCAGGCTTGTGCAGGCTTGCGATTCGATATTAACGCCGATAATGGCTGTTAATGCTAATAAACTGATGAATAATTGTTTCTTCATATATGCTTAGTTTTTTGATTTTACGAGTTTTTGTGCAGCTATTGCAAGCATGAAATTGCCTTTTATGTTGAAATGCTGCACTTTGTAGGGCGTTCTTTTTCTCCCGTCAACAGCGCGGAAAACGGATTTGATGCGAGTGTCCTGGTAGATGCCGTTCCTGAAATCAATACCTTTCTTGCCATGTATCTTGTACACGGCTTCCTTTGCTGTCCAGAACATCATGTTGGCGACCTTGTCGTCATGTCCTGTTGCAGCGAGTTCTCTATCGTTGAGGAATTTTTCTCTTACTCGCAGCACCTGCTCTGCTTTATACTCAATGTCAATGCCAACGGGAGCTGCAGAACAGGCTAGCGCAACATAGTGCGCAGAATGGGATATGCTGATGTGCAGAGGCGCATTCTTGATATAAGGGGCTCCGTCTTCATTGTGGCACAATTCGGCATTGTTGCCTAGTGTGTGGTTGATAATGAGAAGCGTTGCAAGCTTTTCGCATGCTCGTCGGTCGCACTTGATTTCTGTGATATGTGATACGGAAACCGATGATTTTTTGCAAAGTTCTTCCAATTCCTTTCGGCTTTCTTCTATTTTCCAAAAGTAAACGGTAACATTGTCAAGGTATATGGTTTCCTTATCCAATAGCATAGATTAATTTATTTTTACCTTTACGCTCACGATGCGGTGCTTTGAAACCTTCAGTACTTGGAACTGGAATCTTCCATACTCGATTGTATCTTTTTCTTTTGGGAAGTCGCCTTTCAAGTTAAGAATAAGTCCAGCGATAGTTTCGGCATCATCTTCAATCTCTTCGAAAGCGTCCTCTTCAATATCGGTAATCTTGTAGAAGTCATTGATAAGGGTTTTGCCTTCAAAGATATAAGTGTTGTCGTTTATTTTCTTGTAGGAATTATCTTCGTCGGTATCATATTCGTCGTTAATGTCACCAACGATTTCCTCTAGAATGTCTTCAAGAGTAACGATACCTTGTGTACAGCCAAACTCGTCAACGATGATAGCCATGTGGACTTTTGTCTTGCGGAAATCTTCCAGCAAGTCGCCTATCTCTCTGGTTTCGGGAACAAAGTATGCCTGTCTCAGCAGTGTTGTCCAGTTGAAGTCCTTAGAACGCTTCCCTATGTAGGGCAAAAGGTCTTTGGCATACAGTACGCCTTTTATATTGTCGTTGTTGTCTTCATATACCGGCATGCGTGAATATCCGTTTTCCACTACGATTTTCACCACTTCGTCAAAATCGGCTTTGAAGTCAATGTCCACTACATCTACGCGTGGGCGCATGATTTCGGCAACGGTCTTGTCGCCGAATGTGAGAATGCCTTCAAGCAGTTCTTTTTCGTTTTCGGAATTCACCTCCGACAGTTCAAGGGCTTGTGACAGATCGTCCATGGAAATGTCGTCGGCGCGTTTGGTAACAACCTTGTTCACTATAATGGTACTTTTTACCATGATGCGTGAAATAGGGTTGAACAATTTGCTAAGGAAAGTCAAGCCGTTAGCCGCAAATGATGCAAAACGGATATTGTTGTTTGACGAATATATTTTAGGTATAATTTCTCCGAAAAGCAAGATGAGAAAAGTGAGGAATACCGATTGAATGATGAAGTCCAGTACACTGCTTCTCACTTCAAGTACCTGGTTCATCACGAAATTACATAGAATGATGATGGTTACATTCACCAGGTTGTTGGAAATAAGAATCGTAGCTAGCAACTTTTCCGGATTTGCGAGAAGTTTTTTAACCATATCCAGTGTGCGTTGGCTCTCGAATTTCTCAAAATCGGTGTCTTTTAAAGAGAAGTATGCTATTTCTGAAGCCGAAACAAAAGCCGAAACGCATAAGCTGCAGATGGCGACTAGTCCAGCAATTATGCTGGCAGTTGTGGGTGCATTGAAAGAAATGATAGACTGTTCAATACCAGCCGATGCCAATATTAATGATAAAATGCACGATAACGGGTCTGTGTCCAAAATATAAGTTATTAGTTAAACAAAAAGTAGGCATGAACGCCTGTGTAATTACAATGCAAATATACACAATAAATAATATATAAAACAAATAAGGTTGCCGTCATTTTTTTGGCAACCTTATTTAATGTATGTGCTAATGGAAATTATTCAGCCTTTCCGTCGCTACCAAGAACATTGATGATCTTGTGCTTGTAAAGTTTTTCCATGTTGTCGCGAGCAGGACCTAGGTACTTGCGAGGGTCAAATTCTGCTGGCTTTTCAGCGAATACTTGACGAACAGCAGCAGTCATAGCTAGACGGCTATCAGAGTCGATGTTGATTTTACATACAGCACTCTTAGCTGATTCACGAAGCCATTCTTCTGGAATACCGATAGCAGCCTTCAAAGCACCACCGAACTTGTTGATAGTTTCAACTTCGTCTTGAGGAACTGAAGAAGAACCGTGAAGAACGATAGGGAATCCAGGAAGCTTTTCTTCTACAGCCTTCAATACATCGAATGCCAATGGAGGAGGAACAAGCTTTCCGTTTTCGTCCTTAGTACATTGTTCTGGAGTGAACTTGTAAGCACCGTGAGAAGTACCGATAGAGATAGCCAAGCTGTCGCAACCTGTGCGAGTAGCGAAGTCGATAACTTCTTCAGGGTCAGTGTAAGTGTGGTGGTCGCTAGACACTTCGTCTTCAACGCCAGCCAATACACCAAGTTCGCCTTCTACTGTTACATCATATTGGTGAGCATAGTCAACAACTTTCTTTGTAAGAGCTACATTTTCTTCGTATGGAAGGTGAGAACCGTCGATCATAACTGAAGAGAAACCGCAGTCGATACAGTCCTTGCAAAGTTCAAAGCTGTCACCGTGGTCAAGGTGAAGAACGATTTGAGGATTAGCCCAACCAAGTTCTTTTGCGTAAGCTACAGCACCTTGAGCCATGTAGCGAAGAAGGGTAGCGTTAGCATAGTTGCGAGCACCCTTTGATACTTGTAGAATCACAGGAGACTTAGTTTCAGAAGCAGCCTTGATAATTGCTTGAAGTTGCTCCATGTTGTTGAAATTGAAGGCAGGGATTGCATATCCGCCTTTGATTGCCTTAGCGAACATATCACGAGTGTTCACTAGACCAAGTTCTTTGAAATTTACCATAATACTTAAGTATATTGATATATGAATAATATGATTTTACTCTAATTTGATGCAAAGATACAAAAATATAAGTTATAAAATGCCGTTATTCAATAAAAAATGACTAATTTTGTGCGCCTTTAGTATATAAAGTGTTAATTCCGTGTGTACGGGCATCGAAAGATAATGATAACAGTATCTATTGTAACATATAAAACTGAAATTTCGGAGCTGAAGAGTTGTCTGGATTCTTTGGATTCGCCTTTGGTGAGGCGAATTTTTATTGTGGACAATTCTCGTATGCAGTCCATTGCCGACTTCTGCAAGGGAGTTGACAAGGTGGAATACATAGGTAGCGATAATGTGGGCTATGGTGCCGGACACAACATTGCTATCCGCAAGGCTATGGCATTGAATATGAAATACCACCTGGTGCTTAACAGCGATGTGTATTTCGGGGAAGAAGTGCTTCCTCGCCTGGTGGAATATATGAATGCCAATGAAGATGTTGCTCAGGTTCAGCCAAATGTCGTGTATCCCGATGGTACTTTACAGTATGGCTGCCGCTTGTTGCCTTCGCCGCTTAACCTTATCTCTCGCCGTTTCATGTTCCAGAGCATGGCGGAGAAAATCAATCATGATTTCATGCTTTATGGCTTTGGCCATAAAGAACCAATGAATTTGCCTTATCATCAAGGCTCTTTCATGTTCTTCCGTACCGAATGTTTCAAGAAAATAGGCCTGTTTGACGAGCGTTTCTTCATGTATCCCGAAGATATTGATATCACTCGCCGCATGCACAAGCACTATCGCACTATGTTCTGGCCTGAGGTGACTATCGTACACGCTCATCGTGCAGCTTCCTACAAGAGTCTGCGCATGCTCATGATTCACAGCTATAACATGATAAAGTACTTCAATAAGTGGGGCTGGATATTCGATCGTGAGCGTACGGAATGGAACCGGAACATTCTTGAAAATATAAAATCTTCCAAGAAGAAATAAGTTGAAGTTTGGATTTGCTGTCAAATTCAAACGATTTCTAGCTTTTTACTTAAAAAAACTCGTATTTTTAGAGTTATACTTCCGAAAATTTGTAATAATGAATTATCTTTGCTTGCCGTTTCTTACAGCATAAGAAATGGGCAATGTGTTTTTAATAATTATATAACAAGATTATACAATATTGAACAATGAGAAGATGGCGCATTGAGGACAGTGCCGAGTTGTATAATGTCAAGGGTTGGGGACGCTCTTATTTCTCAATCAATGACAAAGGCCATGTCCAAGTTACACCTAAAGAAGGATATGCTGCAGTAGATGTGAAAGATGTGTTAGATGAACTGCAGTTGCGTGATATTACCCCGCCGGTGCTATTGCGTTTTCCGGATATATTGGATAACCGTATCGAAAAGATTTCACGCTGTTTCAAGCAGGCAGCCGAAGAGTACAACTATAAGGCACAGAACTTTATAATTTATCCTATAAAGGTGAATCAGGTGCGCCAGGTTGTAGAAGAAATCGTGAGCCATGGCAAGAAATTCAATATTGGTCTTGAGGCAGGTTCGAAACCCGAACTTCATGCCGTACTGGCGTTGAATATTGCTGACAAGTCGGTAATCGTATGTAACGGTTACAAAGACGAGAACTATATAGAACTAGCCCTTCTTGCTCAGAAGATGGGCCGCCGCATATATATCGTAGCCGAAAAACTTAACGAACTGAAGCTCATAGTTACCGTTGCAAAGCGCATAGGTATCCGTCCTAACATAGGGGTGCGCATTAAGTTGACTAGCTCCGGTAGCGGTAAATGGGAAGAGTCGGGAGGCGACAGCAGCAAGTTCGGCTTGAACTCAAGCGAACTGCTGGAAGCTATTGCATTCCTTGAAAATAAGGACATGAAGGATTGCTTGAAACTGATACATTTCCACATTGGAAGCCAAATCACTAAAATACGCCATATCAAGAATGCTTTGCGTGAAGCATGCCAGTTCTATGTGCAGCTGAGCAAAATGGGATTCGGAATAGAATTTGTGGATATAGGTGGCGGACTTGGTGTCGACTATGACGGAACCAGAAGCAGTGCCAGTGAGAACAGCATGAATTATTCTATTCAGGAATATGCCAATGACTCCATATCTCAGTTGGTTGATGCCTGCGAGAAAAACAATCTTCCACAGCCTAATATTATTACTGAGTCGGGACGCTCGCTCACTGCACACCACTCTATTCTGGTTCTAGATGTTCTGGAAACCACTCATGTGCCTCAGTGGGACGATGATGATGTAGTGGAAGAGGGCGAACATGAATTGGCGCGTGAGATTTATGCGATTTGGGACAAGCTTAATCAGCAAAGAATATTCGAGAGCTGGCACGATGCGTTGCAGATACGCGAAGAAGCGCTTGACCTGTTCAGCCTAGGTCTTCTTGACTTGCGTACTCGTGCGATTATTGAGAAGTTGTTCTGGTCCATTGCGCGAGAAGTTAATGACATTGCACTCACATTGAAGCATGCACCTGAAGAATTGCGCAAGGTGGTGAAAATCTTGCCCGACAAGTATTTCTGTAACTTCTCGTTGTTCCAGTCGTTGCCCGATTCATGGGCTATTGACCAGGTGTTCCCTATAATGCCGCTTTCTCGTCTTGACGAGAAGCCTACCCGCCACGCCACATTGCAGGATATCACTTGCGATAGCGACGGAAAGGTGAGTACCTATGTGTCATCGCAAGGTGCTTCCAATTTCTTGCCTGTTCATGCATTGAAGAATGGTGAACCTTACTATCTGGGCGTGTTCCTGGTGGGAGCATATCAAGAAATCCTTGGTGATATGCACAACCTCTTTGGCGATACAAATGCAGTGCATATCGATGTGTATAAGGATCACTATGAAATAGATCAGGTGATAGAGGGCGAAACCGTAGCCGAAGTGCTTGACTATGTTGAGTATAATTCCAAGAAGCTTGTTCGCAATGTGGAATCATGGGTAACAGCTTCTATGAAGAGCGGAAAGATTACCCCCGAAGAAGGCCGTGAATTCTTGAGCAACTATCGTTCTGGACTTTATGGCTACACATATCTAGAGCGAGACTAGCGATGCGTTACTTCGTGAAACTGGCTTATAATGGTGCTGGCTACCATGGGTGGCAGTCACAGCCCAATGCGGTATCGGTGCAGGAATGCGTGGAAAAGGCCATGTCGATGGCTCTGCGCAAGCCTGTGGCTGTTACCGGAGCCGGGCGTACCGATGCCGGTGTGAATGCGGCTGTGATGTTTGCTCATTTTGATGTGGGAGAGCCTATTGCCGATGTGCCCGCTCTTGTTTCCAAACTTAACAGCATTCTTGGAAAAGATATAGCAGTGCATGATATCATTAGTGTGCATGACGATGCGCATGCCCGATTTGATGCTACTGCCCGCACCTATAAATACTTTGTTCACACTAGCAAGTCTCCTTTTCTGTATCCATTTAGTTGGAGAGCCCTGTTTCCTCTGGATTTTGACAAGATGAATGAGGCCGCATTGCGATTGCTTGATTATACCGACTTTACCAGTTTTTCTAAACTGCATACCGATGTGGCTACGAATAATTGCAGGATTACTTATGCAAGATGGGAGCAGGAAGGCGAACAATGGGTGTTCACGATTACAGCCGATCGCTTTTTGCGCAACATGGTGCGAGCGATAGTGGGAACTCTGGTTGATGTGGGCCGCGGTAAGATATCGGTTGAAGAGTTTTGCGAGATTATCGAAAAGAAAGACCGGTGCAGTGCAGGTACATCTATGCCAGGAAATGCCTTATTCCTTTGGAAGGTTGAGTATCCGTATCTGTGACAATTCATGAGCGTTTTTATAGCGGAAAGAACGGCAAAAAATGTTTTTTCTGGTAAAATGAAAATATTTTTAAAAAATAATTTGCGGAATTGGATAAAAGTGCTTACCTTTGCACTCGCAATTCCGAAAGAATGCAATCGGGGTGTAGCGCAGTCCGGTTAGCGCACCTGCTTTGGGAGCAGGGGGTCCCAGGTTCGAATCCTGGTACCCCGACGAAGAAAAGAGTTACAGAAATGTAACTCTTTTTTGTTTATAGCCATTTGAAAATAATCCACTAATTGTAAAGCCTAATTGAATTTTGTGAGGGTGGAATCGTTAGCCAACCTGTCTTCGAATTGGGGACAAGTTGGCTTTCTCATTTAGAATAATCATCTGTTTTCATTATTATTTTAGGGGAGATTTAGAGTTGCTGTGTGATTTAGGATAGCTAACAGAGAATATTTTTGTACCTTTATGGCGGTAAATAGAGAAAAGAGATGAAAAGGTATATTATAAGTGCGGTTTTGGCGTTGTGTGCTATTGGTTCGTTGTGCGCAACTGAATACCGCTGGATACGCGATATAGTGTTTGATGCTCCCGAGGGCGGCCGTATTGCCTACAATTCCCGTAACCGATTGGAAATGGTGTGGCAGGATATGGCGTTTATCGTGCATCTGTTGCGTACCAGTGGGGTAAACGATGACCTCTTGAAACGCGACTTGCAGCGAACGGCATCGGGATATAATATGTATGACACGCGCACCTACAAATATGAAAATGGTTCATTCAAGGGATTCTGTCTTGAAGGTACTTTGCCCGACGGCTCTACTGCAAACATATATAACCTGATGTCTAAGAAAACTTCGCTTGGCGTTCAGGTTACAGTAAACTATACCCGAGATTCGCAAAAGGAAGCTAAGCGGTTGATTAAGAGTTTAAAAGAAGAGAAGGCTAAGGAGAAAAAGCCCAGGATAAAGCAGAAAATACAGAAGAAAGATGCACCGCCGAAGCCTATAAAGACGCCTTCGGTATCGCCTGCCGAATTGTATGAGATTTGATTGCAGATCTCTTGCGCTCACACGCTTTAAGCACGGCTGTTTTAAGAAGTTTTATAGCTAAGCGGTTGATTAAGTGGAAAATTCTGTTTAAGTTTGCACTCGAAAAGGAAAATTTACTAAAATACACGAAATATATTAATAGAATATATGACTCCGGAAACTAAGAAGAAACTGATAATAGCAGGCGCGGCGGCAGCTGTGCTCTTGCTTGTATTTTTTGTGTTTTCTATTGTAAAATCCAATAATGAAATGGAAAAGGCTAACGAACTGCTCCAGCTTGAAAATCAGCAGTTGCAGTTGGCTGGGGAGTATGAAAACCTTAATACTCAGTATCAGAATCTAGAAAGCCAAACCCAATTCATCAAGAACGATTCAATCCTGCACAAGTACACCGAGGCTAAGAGCAAGGTTGAAAAGCTTCTTGCAGAGTTGAAAACGCAGAAGATTACAAGCAATAAGCGCATAAAGGAACTGCAGGACGAAATAAAGTCGCTTAAGGGTCTTATGCGTCATTATATTGCGATTATCGATTCGTTGAACAAGGAGAATGCAGGTCTTCGTGCCGAGAATGTTCAGATAAAGACCGAGAACAAGAAACTGGCTTCTCAAGTGAATATTGCACAAGAAAAGACAGCTCATCTTGAAGAGCGCATGGAACTTGCCGAGAAGATGAACATAACCAATCTTAACTTGACTTGCTTGAAAAAGAACGGCAAGACCGAAAAGAAGATAAAGAAAGCAAAGCAGTTGATGGTTACCTTCACCATTTCTCCAAATAACTCAACTCCTGTGGGAGAAAAAGAACTGTTCGTGCGCATTACCAATCCGGAAGGTTCGTTGCTTGGTGGCGGCAGAACATTTGTATTTGAAGATGCCGATGTGCCTTATACCGATAGCAAGAAGATTGAATATGACGGTCAGGAAATGCAGGTTACAATCTACTGGAATGTAGATGTGGCATTGAATCAAGGCGAGTATCGAGTTGAGGTTTTTGCCGACAATTATAGACTGGGTTCTCGCAGTTTCATGATGAAATGATATGCTGAAAACGATTTTCTTAAAAGCCTAAATAGGGTGAGTCAAAAAAACTTGGCTCACCCTTATTTTTTTGTCCCGATTCTCTTATTTGTAAACCAAGAGTCATGCTAGCCGAACACTTTTTTTCGAGATAACTTATATTTGCATTTCAATCTGCAACCGAGTTGCGGAATCTTTGTTTATAGTTATAGTATAACAAGTATAATACAATGCGAATAAAACTGTTTTTTGCAATGCTGTGGTTGCCTGTGGCCATGTGTGCAAGTGAGGCAGTATCTTTGGATTCGTGCCGTCGCATGGCGTTGTCCCATAATAAGCAGCTGCTTATTACTGGTGAGAAGGTGAAGCGTGCCGGATATCAGAAGAAATCGGCTACTGCAGCCTATTTGCCGTCATTGGATTTTGAAGGCAGCTATGTATACAACCAGAAGCAACTGGCGCTTATCGAGCATGATGCAATGCTGCCCACAAAGAGTTTTGATGCAGCTACGGGAAAGTATAACTACAATATTGTTACCGATCCCCAAGGCGCTCCGGTAGTAGTGAATGGGCAGCCTGTCCCTAGCCAAGTGGCGTTGCTGCCTAAAAGTGCTCTCACATATGACATACACAATGTGTTTGCCGGAGCTGTTACTCTCACCCAGCCGGTTTTTATGGGCGGAAAGATACGGGCTCTGAATAAAATAGCCCGATATGCCGAGTCGCTTGCCGTATTGGAAAGGGATATGGCGGCCGAAGAGGTGGTGTATAATGTAGATGCAGCCTATTGGCAAGTAGTATCGCTTAAGGCTAAGGAAAAACTTGCCCGCAGTTATGTGGCGTTGCTTGATACGCTTAATCAGAATGTGAATGCGATGCTTGAGCAAGGTGTGGCAACGAAATCGGACGCACTGAGCGTGGCAGTGAAACTTAATGAAGCAAGTGTAGATATGGTAAAGGTGGAAAACGGTCTGGCTCTTGCAAGAATGCTCCTGGCTCAGCAGTGTGGAATGCCAGTAAATACGCTTTTCACACTTGAAGATGAGGACAAGGAAGATACGGTAACCGAAACGGTCCCTGCGACCTACAGCATGAGCGATGTGTATGCCAGCAGGAAAGATGTAAAGGCACTTGAACTGGCTGTTGACATATACGAGCAGAAGGCAAAGACTGAGCGCGCGTCAATGCTGCCGCAGGTTGCGATAGTGGGAGCATACAGCGTTACCAATCCCAACTCGTTCAACGGATTCAAGAATGAGTTTGGCGGAATGTTCAGCGTGGGTGCAATGGTGAAGATACCATTGTGGCACTGGGGCAGCAATTACAATAAGTACAGGGCCGCTAAAAGCGATGCCGTGATAAGCCGCTTGCAGTTGGCCGATGCTAAGGACAAAATCGCACTCCAAGTGAGTCAGGCATCATACAAGATGAGCGAGGCGGCAAAGAACTACAAGGTGATGAGGCTTAATCGCGAGAAGGCCGAAGAGAATCTGCGCATGGCGATGGCTGGTTTCCGGGAAGGAGTGCTGCCTGCCGAGAATGTAATGGAGGCACAAACGGCTTGGCTCAAGTCGCAGTCGGAGACCATTGATGCAGCTATTGACATGAGGCTATGCGAAGTTTATCTGGATAAAGTGTTGGGAAAGTTGAATGTGGAAGAAAAATAATTGATTATGGAAGATATTAAATATAAAAAGGAAATGGAACGGGAAGAGCGCCGTCTTCTTGCAGCTCTAGGCATACTTGTGGCAGTGCTGCTATTGCTGTTCATTGCAGGCATGTTTCTAATTAAGCCTGCTAGTGTGGAAGTGCAGGGGCAAGCCGATGCTACATCGGTGCGCGTGTCGGGTAAATTACCCGGCAGAGTGGCAGAGTTTTTTGTGCAGGAAGGGGATAGGGTGAAGAGCGGCGACACGCTTGTTCACATCTATTCTTCGACTGTAGATGCCAAACTGTATCAGGCAAAGTCAATGGAAGATGCCGCATCGGCGCAGAACCGTAAGGTTGATGCTGGAGCAAGAGTACAGGTTATAAATTCTGCTCGGGATTTATGGTTCCAGGCTCAGGCGGCACACACGATAGCAAAGAAAACCTACGACCGCATGGAAAATCTTTACAAGCAAGGAGTGGTGTCGGAGCAGAAGCGTGATGAGGCTCAGGCAGCCTATAGTGCGGCTGCTGCACAGGAAGCTGCAGCAAAATCGCAGTATGATATGGCTGTTGAAGGTGCACAGAAGGAAGACAAGCAGGCAGCCCTTGCAATGAAGAACGCAGCGGTGGGGAGCGTGATGGAAGTGGAATCAATTCTTGAAGACCAGTATCTTGTAGCACCTTGCGACGGTGAAATTTCGGACATTTATCCTAATGTGGGCGAACTGGTAGCAGCCGGAACACCAATAATGAATGTGCTGAAAATTGACGATATGTGGATCACTTTCAATGTGAGGGAAGAGATGCTCAATAAACTTAATATGGGCAAGGAGATAAGCGTGAAAATACCTGGTCTGGACATGAAGGAGGTGAATGCGCGTATATTCTATATCCGTGACATGGGTGACTATGCAGTGTGGAGCGCGACAAAGGCTGCAGGAGAATATGATAGCCGCACATTTGAGGTGAAGGCTCGCCCCGATGAGCGTGTTGAGAACCTTCGCCCGGGAATGAGTGTTCTGCTTGCCGATGATTAAGGTTTGCAACTGTTGATGTAATGCGATGAATGCCTGCATGGAACTGTATAATCGTGTGAGATTATGAAAAGGCTTATAAGTTACATAGCCGCATCGGTGAGAAGGGGCTGCCTTACTTTGGCACAGCGTCCAGTATTCTACCTGCTGTGTATAGTGGCGATACCGCTAGGCACTGCTGCTTTTCTGCTGTCGTTAATGGACGAAGGCGTGGCTGAGCATGTGCCGAGTGCCGTAGTGGACCTTGACCACAGCGATGCATCGCGCTCGCTTATTCGCACACTGGGAAGCATGCAGCAAGTGGATATATGCTACAAACTGGATAGCTATGCCGAAGCTATGGATTATGTGAAACAGGACAAGATTATGGGCTTCTTTATGATACCCGAAGGGTTCGGTCGCGAATCGCTGTCGGGACGGCACCCGGAATTGACCTATTATATCAATTTCGGCTATATCGTTCCTGGCTCGTTGCTCGTGAAAGGGTTCACTACAATGTCGATGCTGGCTAATGGGGCTTTAATCCAGGGAATGCTGCAGGGCGAGGGCGTTCCTGAAATAAGGATAGAACCTGCGTTGCAGCCCTTTGTCAATAAAGTGCATTTGCTTGGCAACCCTACAATGAACTATGGAGTGTATCTTGTTAATTCGTTTGCGCCTGGGGCACTTGCTCTTATGGTGATGCTTGTGACCTGCTATGTGATAACAACTGAAGTGAAGCATCGTACTTCTCGCGAATGGATCGCTGCAGGCGGTGGCTCAATTGCGATAGCTTTATTCGGCAAACTGTTCCCCGTAGCAGTGCTGTTTACTCTGGTGGGCTGGATAATGCAAGTAATATTCTATGGTATAGTCGAATTTCCGATGAATGGAGAAATGTGGACCATGCTTCTGGCTATGTCGCTGCTGGTTATAGCCACTCAGTCATTTGCCGTTGTAGTGTGTTCGGTATTGCCGAATCCCAGGTATTCTCTGTCGGTGTGTTCACTTGTGGGAATGCTGGCGTTCTCATTGGGAGGCTATTCGTTTCCAGTGGAGGATATGTACCCAGGATTGGCTGTATTCAGCTATATATTGCCTGTGAGGTATTATTTTCTGATTTATGCCGATCAGGCATTGAATGGACTGGGCTTTGTGTTCTCCCGTTATTATTATGCCGCGTTGCTGGTATTCCCTTTGGTTTCGGTTGCATTCCTTCCGAGGTTGAAGAAGGCGATGACCAAGCCGGTAGTATATGTTCCTTAATGCACAAGGTGATATGAAGAAGTTTATATCCGATATGTACCGCACATGGAAGCACGAGTTCGGCGTAGTTTATGCCGACCTCGGTGTGATGATATTCTTTCTGTTTCTTCCGTTTGCCTACCCTATAGTGTATTCGGCAATCTATAATCCCGAGTTGGCAAGAGATGTTCCCGTAGTGGTGGTTGACGACAGCCGCACAGGAATGAGCCGTGAGTATGCCCGCCACCTTGATGCATCGCAATATGTAGAGGTGAAGGGTTATGCTTCCAGTATGCCGGAAGCCCGCCGGGCTATGGCAGAGAAAGAATGCTATGCTGTGGTGCATTTCCCTGAGGACTTCTCCCGCAGTGTGGGTAGGGGCGAGACCGCTGTCGTTGAGGTGTTCTGCGACATGAGCCTGCTGTTGCGGTATAAGAGCGTGCTGATGGCAGTGACCTCGGTTGCAGGCGAAATGGGTGCAAAGGTGCAGGCCGAACGCATAGCAGAACTGAGCGTCATGCCTCAGCAGTCGGCCGGTATGCCAATTCCCTACAAACTGGAGCCCATCGGGAATGTGTCGCAAGGACTAGCATCGGCAGTTCTTCCCGGGATACTTGTGCTGATACTTCAGCAGAGCATCATTCTAGCTATATGTTTTCTTGGGGCATCGTCAAGGGAGCGTGCTTTGCGTAACGGAGGGAAAGACCCTCTGTTGGTTGATGCAGGTGCGTTGAGCTCGGTAATAGGCAGGGCATTGTGCTATTTTACTATAATGATAGTACCGTCGATATTTGTGCTGCATTTCGTTCCTATTATATTCTCTTTCCCGATGAATGGCAGTGTGGTTGACATTGCGGTGTTCTTTGTGCCGTTATTGTTGGCTGTGATATTCTTTGGCATGACCATTCAGGCATTTGTGCCCGATAGAGAATCCACATTCCTGGTGTTTGTTTTCACCTCGATAGTCTTTATCTTCTTGTCGGGGGTGTCGTGGCCTAGGTATGCAATGCCCGAATTGTGGCGACTGGCAGGAGACTGCTTGCCATCAACATGGGGCGTTACTGGTTATGTGGGACTCAACACCGCCGGAGCAACCCTGGCACAGCAAAGCACACCATATATAATGCTGTGGATTCAATCTGTCGTGTATTTATTTCTGGCATTTATACTTAACCGAAAGAAAATGTGAACATTCAGCAGTAGTTATTTAAAAACAATAAAGCATTGATAATTTGGATTATCAATGCTTTATTTGAAGTCGGGATGACAAGATTCGAACTTGCGACCACTCGCCCCCCAGACGAGTACTCTAAACCGGACTGAGCTACATCCCGATGCAATTGCGGTGCAAAGATAAGCATTTCCCGTAAACTTTGCAACCGCACTGCAAGTAAAACTACCGAGTACAATCTGGCTGTTCTGTTCTCCGTGAGTTATTTGTTTGCAGGCTCAACAGTGTAGCCCGCATTGCGAAGCAAGTCAAGTACTCCCTTTCCGTCCTGAATGATGTGTCCGGCTCCTACCACGAAGAAAGTAGGGGCTGTCTTCATGATTTCGGGCATTTGTTTCACCCAGTTTCGGTTTCGATTATACATGAGTTTCTCCAAATCCTCTTCGGTCTGTTCCATTTCAGGATCAAGCATCACTTTCTTCAGCATTTCAAGGTCCTGATTCACATAGCTGTCGGCAAGTTCCTTAGTTTGGCGTTTAGCTTTTTCGGGGTCTTTAATCATTTTCAGCAAGTCTTCGGCTTGGTCTTTCATTGGCTCGTTGAAAAGCAGTTCGCATTGCGAAATGGCACTTTCTAGTCCTTTCACGGTCTTGCCGGTGTTTTTAGCGCGAAGTTGAAGAGTAGCGTCGAGCTGCATTTGAGGGTTGAAGCCAGGGAATGCCTGCATTGAGAACACTTGGGCAATCATCTGTGAAATGGCAACAGGCTTAATCATTAGCAACTGGTTTACATCGGCACCCAGAATGTTCTTGATACCTTCGGTAATGATGCTGAAGTCTTCGGCAGAATATAGCTTGTTTAGCGTGCTGTCCTGCGGAGCCATAACATATCCCGATACCTGTGACTGCAGAGAAGCCATGTCGGCCATATCTATTTCCCCGTAAAGTTGGCTGCATGAGTCAAAGGCGCGGTTGAATCCGGCAATGCTGTCGGTGAAGTTGGCGGGTGCTATGTGGTGAGTCCCGAAGATGTACGACGGCTTTTCTAGCCCGTTGCCCGAAATTTTCCATAGGAGTTGGGCATTAACACTGATAGCTGAAATAATCAGCAATACTAAAAGTAATGATGTCTTTTTCATATTAAAAAGTTTGTGTAGTTTTCTATATTAGACGCCGATTTTTAAAAAAAGTTACATTTTTCATGAAAAAAATGTATTCAGATGCAACGAAATGCTGTCCCGATGCGTCTAATGTATAGATTCGGCTTAAAAAAAGCCGACGACTTAACGGAATAATTACTTTAAATAATAAAGAAAATGAGAAAAATAATGATTTCAATATCATGCCTGCTTTTGTCGGGCGTTGCAATGACCTCTTGTGCCGTGACTGGCTGTGAAAACATGAGTGACGAGAAGCATGTGCCGTTGGCATCGACTGTAATAAATGCCGAGGGCCAGTTTGCAGGAATAAGCAATAGCACCGTGATTGATGTGGAATTCACTCAGGGCGATAAGCCGTCGGTAGAACTTATTTGTCCGCAGGACTACGAGAAGCATGTAATAATAGGTGTGGTGGGTAATACACTGGAGATGAAACTTTCCGACAAGCTAGATAATGCCGCACGAAATGAAGTCAACCGCCAGTTGCGTCATGCCAAGCTGTATGTAACATCATCGGCTTTGGATAAAGTGCTGGTTAATGGATCAAGCGAATTCAATGTGAATGGCGACTTGCGTGCCGACCGTCTTGATGTCACCCTTAATGGCAGCGGCGATGTGAATTTCAATGGAGTGCATAGCAATTCTCATGTGACTGTCACTCTCAACGGCAGTGGCGATGTGCTTTTCCGCCGTGAGGCTAAGGCAGGCAATATAAGTCTGGCACTTAACGGCAGCGGTGATGTGAATTGCGCCATTCTCACAGCCGAGAAAGTAAAAGCAGGCGTAGCAGGCTCGGGTGATATAGATATTGATGAGGTGGCGGCTCTCGAATTGTCTTTGAGCGTGGCAGGTTCGGGCGATTTGGAAGCTCACCGTATTATGGCTAATAATGTGCAGGCAGTACTTACGGGGTCGGGCGACATGAAGCTGAGCGGCACTTGTGATAATGCAGAACTCAATTTGACCAATTCAGGCAATATTTCAGCAAAGAACCTTGAAGCAATTAAGGTGAAATCGTCGGTAATAGGTTCGGGTTCTATAGAATGCCATGCCCAGAAAGAACTCTCGGCTAGCGTTACCGGTAGCGGTGACATAAGCTATCGTGGAAATCCGAGCATCATATCATCGGTTAAAAACGGCCAATTGACTAAGATTAGATAAACAATACCCAATAAAATAACAGCTTTATAATAAATGGACATCTCATAAGTAATTCGCAATACTTATAGATTGATATTCCGCCGGCAGCATGATCGTGATGATTGTCCTGCCGGCTTTTTTTGTTGATTTTAGGGAAAAAAGAATCCTCAAACAGTCTATTTGAGGATTAATAACTTATGACTAAATTGATAACCGCAAAGGTATATTATTTGGATTAATTAACAATAAATGCCACTGCTGATTTATAATTGTTTAACAATTTTCACGCTTATAAACTAAAAGTTAACACAGCTAATTCACCATGAATCAGCACTATATATAAAGTGTGTAAGTTAAACAATATGTTAATTTATATGTGATCATTTAAGATTTCTTTATTTATACAAGAGTGTGATATATGAAAGAATCTGCTGAGCTGTAAATCAAAATTACAAGTCAAGAGTTATTTGATTGAATGGAATCAGAAAGCATTAATAATCAATGGATAACAAGAAAAATAATTTTAGATTCTAAATCCTCAAATAGACTGATTAAGGAAAAAGGAGTATTAATAATTAGACTAAAATAAATAAAACAATCAAATTTAAACAGATTTCGCTGTGAAGCGAGGTCTGTTTTTAAAAATTCCCTAAAGTCTGCTATTAGCCTGATGTGAAGGGATTTAAAGTAGACGAGAGTGTGAAATGAAAGGTTGTTTATTTATGAGGAAAATAACGAGAGTATAATAAATATATGTATAATTTTTAACTAAAACTTATGAGAAAGCTGTTATTTTTATTATGTGCAGTTTGTTCTTTGGTTTTTGCTTCAGCAATCGAAGCTAAAACTGTAAAGGGAACAGTCTTGGACGCAAGTACTGGCGAACCTCTAATCGGTGCAACCATCATGGCTGATGGTACCAATAATGGTGTTGCTACCGACCTAGAAGGCCGTTTCAGCTTCAATGTTCCAGACAATGTTAAGAACATTTTAGTAAGCTATGTAGGATATGACGCAAAGGTAGTACCTGCAGCTGCTAATGTTAAGGTCGAACTTGAGAAAGCAAACACTCAACTAGACGATGTTATAGTGGTAGCTTATGGTACTGCTAAGAAATCTTCTATAACAGGTTCTGCTTCTTCTATTGATGTTACAAAATTGGAATCTCGTCCAATTACTAATGTAACTAAAGCAATAGAAGGACAAGTAACAGGTGTGTTGACAACAACAGGCTCTGGTCAACCTGGATCTTCGGCAACAATCCGAGTGCGTGGTTATGGCTCTATTAATGCGTCAAGTGAACCATTGTATGTTGTAGATGGAATTCCATATGATGGCTCGTTGAGCTCAATTAATCCGTCTGACATCGAGAGCATGACAATCTTGAAAGACGCATCTGCAGGCGCTCTTTATGGTGCGCGTGGTGCTAATGGTGTCGTTATGATTACTACCAAGAAAGGTAAAGAAGGTAAAGCTTCTGTAAATTGGCGTTCTACAGTAGGTTGGGCTTCTCGTGCAATAAAGGAATATGATATGCTTAACCAAAAAGACTTTGTTCAATTAAGTTATGAAGCAAAGAGAAATGACTATGTGTTCAAATCTGGATATTCTTGGGCTGATGCAGAAACTGCTGCAGTAAATGCATTGTCTGGTTTATTGGGAGGAGAAGCCTACAATCCTTTCAAAAATTATACCTGGGGTGAAATTATCGACCCAGCAACAGGTCAAGTTCGTAGCGATGCTCAAGCTGCATGGAATGAGCCATGGATGGATGCGTTGATGAACAATAATGCTTTGCGTCACGAACACCAAGTTTCAGTGAGTGGAGGTACGGACAAAACGAAGTATATGTTCTCTTTAGGCTATCTTAATGAAGATGGTATCTTGACCACCACTGGTTTCCAGCGTTACAATGCTCGTGCTAATGTGAGTACAAATGTTACAGATTGGTTCTCTGCTAATTTGAATACATCGCTATCACATTCAATGCAGAATTTTAGTGATTATGATGGAAGTTCAACATCAAATGTATGGTATTCAGCTCAATTTGTTTCACCTCTATTCCCTGTTTATATTAAAGATGCAGAGGGTAAAAATGTGCTAGATGAAAACAATAAGCCTCAACTTGACTATGGTGAAGACGGTCGTCCTGGTAGCTATAACGATTTCAATCCGCTAGGTGGATTGCTTGATGATAAGGCCGATACTAAGACTGATGCTGCAAGTGTTCGCACTGGTGTTACTTTTGGCTCTGATTCTGAAAGATTTGGTGTGTTTAAGGGATTGAAATTGGCAGTGAATTTTGGTCTTGATTATCGCAACCAGTTGCAAAAGTCTTATATGAATATGTACCATGGTAATCAAGCAAATGCTGGTGGTTTATTGATGAAATACAATGGACGCACTCAAAGCTATACATTCAATCAATTGCTTACATGGAACCGTTCATTCAATTCACATAATATTGATGTATTGTTAGGTCATGAATTCTATGCTTATAAATATGAATACATGGACGCTGGTAAGACAAATTTGGTTGATGGCATTTTAGAATTGCGTCCAGGTACTACAATGTACAGTGCCGATTCATATAGTAACAACTACCGTATTGAATCTTGGTTGGGTCGTGTAAATTATAACTATGACGAAAAGTATTATGTAGATGCATCATTCCGTACAGATGGCTCTTCTCGTTTCCATAAAGATGCTCGTTGGGGTACATTCTGGTCGGTAGGTGCTAACTGGCGACTATCTAAAGAAGCATTCATGAAAGATGTAGAATGGATCGATAATCTGTCTTTAAAAGCTAGTTATGGTGAACAAGGTAATGACCAATTAAGCAGTCTTTATGCATGGCAAAGTCTTTATAATTTAAGCTATGCAAATGCAAATCAAATAGGAGGTCTTGTTTCAACACTTGAAAATAAAGAAATATCTTGGGAAAAAAGTGGCAATTTCAATGTTGGTGTTGAGGCTGCATTATTTAATCGCCGTTTAAACTTCAACATTGAATATTACAATAAGAAAACTACCGATATGTTGTTGAGTTACCCAATGGCTCTATCTACCGGTTTCTCTGGTTATAATGACAATGTTGGTGATATAAGCAATAGCGGTATTGAATTTGAAATAAGAGCAACTCCTGTTATGGTTCAAGATTTTACATGGAATGTATCGGTAATGGGCTCTACTGTTAAGAATAAAGTCCTAAAACTAACTGCAGAATCACCTGAAATTATCAACGGTGTTTACAGTATTAAGGAAGGAAATGAACTTAATACATTCTACATGGCAAAATCTGCAGGTGTAGATCCAGCAACAGGTGCGCAATTGTATTGGGTTTATGACAAGGACGAACAAGGAAATATTGTTAATGAAAGAATCAGCAGTGATTATTCTAAAGCCGCAACCAGCAAATATTATCTAGGTAGCCGTATACCAGATTTATATGGTTCAATAGGTACTGATTTCTCTTGGAAAGGATTTGACTTGTCTATATTGACAACTTATTCTATTGGTGGTAAAATTTATGATTCTTTGTATGCAGCATCTATGAACAATATGTATTATAACAATAACTGGAACTCACACATTTTGCGTCGTTGGCAAAAGCCTGGTGATATAACAGATGTTCCACGTGTTGAGGTTGCAGGTGAATATACTACTACCGATAGATTCCTTGTAGATGCTTCTTATTATGCAATCAAGAATATCACATTAGGATATAGTTTGCCTAAAAACTTGATGAAGAAGGCTCGCATTAATTCTGTGCGTGTATTTGGTTCTGTTGATAATTTGGCTCTATTCTCTCATTTGCAAGGTATGGACCCACAATATGATTTCGACGGTTCAACCGACTACGCTTATACGCCTAACAAAACTTACACTGTGGGTATTGAGGTTAATTTCTAAATTTATTGAATAATTTAAAGAACAAAGACAATATGAAAAATATTTTCAAATATATGTTTGTTGGCTTGTTGGCTTGTGGTTCTTTGGCTTCATGTAATGATGATGCTCTTGAAACTTTGCCTACAGGTTCGATGTCGGGCGATGGCTTGATGAAAACAGCAAGCTCTGCTTTGGTTCCACTTAATGGTATATATCGTTCTATGTATACCGCAGGTTGGTCTGTGTCAGGCAATACACACCAGTGTTTTGGCATTAGTGCTTATAATTTGATGGCGGACCTTATGGGCGAAGACCACATTATGAACGACATGGGTAGTGGTTGGTTCTGGTATGATTGTGTTTATAATGTAAAGGCAAGATATACATCAAGTGCATGGCGTTCATACGACTTATGGAACGCATATTATATATGGGTATCTAATGCTAATTACATTATTGCTGCAGAAGAAACTATGGGCGGTGCAGAATCGGATGTAAACAATGTTATTGGTCAGGCTTATGCAATCCGTGCATATTCTTATTTTATGCTAGCTCAAACATTTGCTAGAACATATGTAGGTCACGAAACAGAACCTTGCTGTCCTTTATATGTAGAACCTACGGTAGCTGGAACTGAAGGTCAACCTCGTTCAACAGTAGCACAGGTTTATGAATTGATAAAGAATGATATTCAAAAGGCGGTTACTCTTCTTGACGGAACTCAACAACAGCACATCAGCCATATCAGCCATGCTGTTGCTCTTGGTCTTCAAGCGCGTATTGCATTGGTTATGGAAGATTGGACTACAGCTTTTAATGCAGCAACAGAAGCAATTAATAGTAGTTCCTGTGAGATTCAAGAAGTGAAAGATTTTGCTGGATTGAATAGCACTGCAGCAGGAAATGTAATGTGGGGTGCTGAAGTTATTTCCGATCAATCAGGTATGTATGCAAGTTTGTTTAGCCACATGGATCCAGATGCAGGTGCTTATGGAGCTAGTGCATTGAAACAAATCAATAAAGAATTGTATGCAAAAATAAGTGCAACCGATGCGCGCAAGGCATGGTGGGATCCAACAGATTCTAATAACGGAAATGGTGGATATCAACAAACTAAGATGAAGTTTAGTGATATTCAAACATGGATGGGTGATTATATCTGGATGCGTATAGAAGAAATGTACTTGATGGCTGCTGAAGCGGCTTGCCGCTTGGGAGAAGAATCAAATGCAATAAGTATTCTTAACACATTTATGTCATACCGTGATCCTGAATATACTTGTTCAAAAACTGGTACTGCTTTAGGTGCATTAACAAGTGACGAAACAGGCTCATTGCTTGAGGAAATTATTCTACAACGCCGTATTGAACTATGGGGTGAATTTGGTCGTATTTATGACATTCGTCGTTTGAAGCAAGGTTTCCGCCGTACAACTGATATGGGTTGGCCTACTGATGCTTTACTAAACAATCGTCCTACCGACGATCCTGAAAGTTACATGTGGGTATTGACTATCCCTCAAAGCGAATTTGATGGCAATGTTAATATGGATCCTACAGTAGATCAAAATCCGGTAGGTGATACTAAATAATGAAAAGTATTTATTAACATTAGAAACAAATACATTATGAAATTTATAAATAAGATTTCAGCATTATTATGTCTACTTTCTGTCGTTATGTTTACATCATGTGACCAACAGAATGAAGGTGAGATATACAAAAACGCGACTGGTAGCGCATCTGGATTGACATTTACTTCAAGTTCATTGAGCGCTGTAACTGTTACTGCTGATTCTCCTTACGCATATATTGATTTATTAAGAGCTAATGGAGATGTAGCAGAAAGCGGAGAAGTGGAAATGACTGTTAGTGTAGGAAATAATATTCTAGCAGACTTATTGAAAGTAGATGGTTATGTTTTTGAAGAAGGTCAAACTAAAACTACAATAAAGATTGATGCGTCAGCATTGGAAGTAGGGCTAAAAGTAAATGTTAGTCTGAAATTGAATGCGGATAATTCAGAATTAGCTGTAACCGAAACTAGTTTCGCAATTTCTAAGGATTATAGTTGGGAACCTCTAGGAACTGGTCTTTGGTCAGATGGTTTGATTTGCACTCTTTTCCAGGTACAAGCAGGAGAACAATGGGAAGTAGAAGTGGAAAAGGCTATAGGCTTCGATGTTTACCGCGTGGTGAATGCTTATGGACTTGGAGTATGTCCATGGGTGGCTGAAGGTGAAGTTACTGTAGATCCATGCTATATCACTATTGATGCTATTGATCCTAATGCTGTATTTGTATCAGAGGCATCAATGGGTATTGACTGGGGATCTGGAGAATTCTATGTTGGCTCTGTATTTGGACAATTAAGTACTAGCCCTTCATATACTCTTGGTACAAAGACTGGTAATGAAATTGATTTGGGTGATTTATATGTGGGTATGGGAGCTGATAATGGACCTTACCTTGCTAAACCTTGTAAATTGGTGTTGCCTGAATAATAGAAAATATTAAGGTTGATTGAAGGTCGGTGGATAATGTTCACCGACCTTTTTTTTGAATATTATGTGGGGAGTTCGGAAAATAATTGCTATTTTTGACGGATAATACTTTATATCGGGAGAAATCAAAAAATAATTATATAAACGATTAAAAACATTACAGATTATGGCATTTCCTATCATTACAGCTCAAGAAGCTGCGGAATATGTAAAACATGGTGATAATGTTGGTACTTCAGGTTTTACCGCTGCGGGAACTCCTAAGGTGGTGCCTACTGCCATCGCTGAGAAGGCAGAGCGTGAACATGCTGCCGGACGCGAATTCAAGATTAACCTTTTCACAGGTGCATCTACCAATGATGCTACCGATGGCGCGCTTACTCGTGCCAATGCTCTTGACAAGCGCACTCCTTATCAGGGTTGTAAAGACTTGCGTGCGGGTGCAAACAAGCAAGCTGTCAATTACTTTGACCTTCACTTGAGTGAACTTGCTCAGAAAATCCGTCAAGGTACTTACGGCAAAATAGATGTGGCAATCATCGAGGCTCAATCGGTGAGTGATGACGGAGAAATTGTGCTTGGAACCGGTGTGGGAAATATCCCTACTGTTGCAGCTCTTGCCGATAAGATTATTATAGAAATCAATGACCAGATACCTGCCGAGATACGCGGTTTGCACGATATTTATGTACCTCTTGACCCTCCTTACCGTCGCGAAATTCCTATCTATAAGGCAAGCGACCGCATAGGTAGCACAGTGCTTAAGGTGGATCCTAAGAAAATCGTGGGCGTGGTGAAGACTAGCGTTTCGATAGGTGGCGGTGCATTCTCTCCAGTTGACGAGAAGACAATGCGCATCGGTAACTTCGTGTGCGACTTCTTGCTAGGCGAAATGCGCGCAGGACGCATTCCTAAGACATTCCTTCCATTGCAGTCGGGCGTGGGTAACATTGCCAACGCAGTGCTTGCTAGCCTTGAGTCCAATCCAGAGGTGCCTGTGTTTGAAATGTACACCGAGGTGGTGCAGGACGCAGTAGTTAACTTGCTGTTGAGCGGAAAGTGTAAGTTCGCTAGCTCTAGCTCAATGACATTCTCCAATGATGCTAACAAGCTGTTCTTTGACAACATCGACAAGCTAGGTGACAAGTTGATGCTTCGCCCATGCGAAATCTCCAATCACCCGGAAATCGTTCGCCGTATAGGTGTTATCTCAATGAACACTGCTATTGAAGCCGACATTTTCGGTAATGTGAACTCTACTCATGTTTCGGGAACTAAGATGATGAATGGTATTGGCGGATCGGGCGACTTCACCCGCAACGCATATATCTCAATCTTCAGCTGTCCATCGGAATCTAAGGAAGGAGCTATAAGCAACATCGTGCCTATGGTGAGCCACCTTGACCACAGCGAGCACTCGGTGGATATCGTTATCACCGACCAGGGTATTGCCGATTTGCGTGGCAAGTCGCCAATCCAGCGTGCTAAAGAAGTGATTGAAAACTGTGCGCACCCCGACTATCGTCCATTGCTTCGTGAATACTTGGCATTGGCTAAGGGCGGTCACACACCTCACACATTACAGTCGGCATTTGCATTCCACACAGCACTAGCGACCGACGGCACAATGAAAGCCGCTAAATTCTGATAGTAGCGATATTACGGATAGTGACTATATGAAATAAACTGAAGCCCGGCAAATCTGCCGAGCTTTTTTTGTGAGTTGACAGTGAAGTCCGTAAGGACATAATTTCATTATTCGCGAGATTATTTCAGGGTAATGATATAATTATGTTAATGATGTGTGATAAGCTCACTATTTTGTGTATCTTTGCCTAGATAGAAAATAAATAGACTAAAATCATATCATATATGAGTAAAGATACAGTGAAGAATCTTGAGGCAATGCGCGATGCGATGCGTCGGGTAAAGGTGAGCGCGGTGATTATTCCCGGTACCGATCCTCACCAGAGTGAGTATGTGAATCCGCATTGGAAGGTGCGTGACTGGATTACCGGATTCACAGGCAGTAACGGTACAGCAGTGGTAACCTTGAATTCCGCAGGGCTGTGGACCGATTCACGCTATTTCCTTCAAGCGGCCGATCAGTTGCAGGACTCGGGCTTTGATTTGCATAAGGAAGATATTCCTGGCGAGGCTACCATAACCGAATGGCTTGCCGAGGAAATGAACGATGATGAAATACTAGCCGTAGACGGCCGATTGTTCTCGTTGAACAAGGCTAATCAGCTAGAGGAATTCTGCGGGGCAAACGGTCTTCGTTTTGCTACCGATTTTGCTCCTGCCGATACGATATGGGAAAACCGTCCGGCACGCCCAATGAGCAAGGCATTTGTGCACGATATCAAGTATGCGGGCGAAAGTGCCGAGAGCAAGATTGAAAGAGTTCTTGAACAGGTAGAGAATATGGGTGCAGATGCAATCTTCATGCCTGCGCTTGACGAAATAGCATGGACTCTCAACATTCGCGGTGCCGATGTGGAATGCAATCCCCTAGTAGTATCTTATCTATATCTGTCTCAGGACGACAAGGTGCTGTTTGTCGATGCCGAGAAGATTGATGCCGAAGTGGCAGCGTATCTCGACGGCATTGGCGTGAGTGTGGTGGCTTATGACGAGGTGCAGGATTATCTTAAGAAAAAAGTGAAGCCATCAACAGCTGTTCTTCTTGATCCTAATCAGGTGAGCGATACACTAGGTCGTGCATTAGAATGCTATAAGGTGTATGCCAAATCGCCTGTTGCTCCGCTTAAGGCTATCAAGAACGAGGTGCAGATAGCAGGTACCCGTAATGCCATGGAGCGCGACGGTGCTGCATTGGTGCGCTTGTGGAAGTGGATTGAAGAAAATGCCGGCACTGGCAAAATAACTGAAGTAGATGTTGCCAATAAGGCAATCGAATGCCGTAGCGTGAGCGAACTGTATCGCGGCGAAAGTTTCGGCATGATAGCCGGATATAAGGAACATGGCGCAATCGTGCATTATTCTGCCAAGCCAGAAACGGCTTCGGCTCTTAAGGCCGAGGGGCTACTGCTCGTTGACACAGGCGCTCAGTATCTTGACGGAACTACCGATATCACTCGCACAATGTCGCTAGGAAATCCTACCGAGAGCGAACGCCATGACTATACGCTGGTACTTAAAGGCCACTTGGCTCTGGGCCGCGCCAAATTCCCTGTGGGAACAAGAGGCAGCCAGCTTGACGCATTGGCTCGCATTTATCAATGGAATGAAATGATGACCTATCTGCATGGTACAGGTCACGGAGTGGGACATTTCCTAGGAGTGCATGAAGGTCCGCAAAATATTCGTCTGAACGAGAATCCTACAACGCTTAAACCTGGCATGATAACTAGCAACGAACCAGGGCTATACAAGGCAGGACAATACGGAATCCGTACTGAAAACCTAGTGCTTACCGTTCCCGCAGGACATAGCGAGGAATTTGGTGACTTCTTGAAGTTTGAAACACTCACACTGTTCCCTTACGATACCAATCTTATCGACTTGTCTATGCTGAGCCGTGAGGAAATTGAACAGGTGAACGCTTATCATGACGAGGTGCGCAACCGACTTACTCCTTATCTTAATGAAGAAGAACAGGCTTGGCTTAATAAACGAACAGCAAAAATTCAATAAACTATGGCATTAATAAAATCGGTAAGAGGATTTACTCCTAAGATAGGCAAGAACTGCTTCTTGGCAGATAATGCTACAATTATAGGTGATACCACGATAGGCGATGACTGCAGCATTTGGTTCGGCACAGTGCTTCGCGGCGATGTCAACACCATCACGATAGGAAACTGCGTGAATATCCAGGACGGCTCGGTGCTTCACACTCTATATCAGAAATCAACGATAGAGATAGGAGATCATGTATCGGTGGGACATAATGTTACTATTCATGGCGCAAAAGTTCATGACTATGCACTTATAGGAATGGGCAGCACATTGCTCGATGATGCCGAAATCGGCGAGGGCGCAATAATTGCAGCCGGCAGTGTGGTTACAGCCCGCACAAAAGTTGGTCCTTATGAATTGTGGGCAGGAGTTCCTGCTAAATTCGTGAAAATGGTATCTCCTGAACAGGGTAAGGAGATAAACCAGAAAATTGCGCACAACTACCTGATGTATTCAAAGTGGTATAGTGCCGATGATGCAAAGACTGAGATTCTGTAAGTACCGAAAGGCTTGGAAAAGAGAAGCGTAACTGATGAAAAATCATCTTTTTCGGTAACTGCATGAAATAAAATTTGGAAAAGGCGCAGAAAAGTGCTAACTTTGCTCCGCTTTTCAGAAGTACACAGTGTGTTTACCGCACTCATTCAGCTGAAAGAGGCTGCCCGGATGGTGGAATGGTAGACACGAAGGACTTAAAATCCTTTGGCTATTGCAGCTGTGCGGGTTCAAGTCCCGCTCCGGGTACTGAAAATTGGGAACTTCATTGAGGTTCCCAATTTTTTTTTGAATATATTTCACTATCTTTGTATCACGGGAAATGAATATTAAAATAGAAACTAAAAAATAAGAACTTAACATGAAAAAGAATCTATTATCAATGCTGCTATTGCTGCTGGTAGCCTCTGTGGCATCGGCACAAGCACCAAAGAGAGAGTTCCGTGGAGCATGGTTGCACACAGTGCATCAAAGACAGTATGCTAAGATGAATCCTGAACAGACTCAAAAGTATCTTAAGGGACTGCTTGACAGCCTGCAAATGACAGGTCACAACGCAGTTGTATTCCAGGTGCGTCCTTCGGCTGATGCTCTTTATCCATCAAAGCTTGAACCATGGAGCCGCTTCTTGACAGGCACTCCAGGCGTTGCCCCAGTGCCAGAATGGGACCCTTTGCAGTTCATGATCACTGAGAGCCACAAGCGCGGAATGGAACTTCATGCATGGCTTAACCCTTACCGTGTCACAACTAGCAAAGATGAAAAACTAGCACCAAACCATATCTATTATAAGCACCCTGAGCGTTTTGTCTCTTACGACGGCAAAATGTACTTTGATCCAGGATTGCCAGAAAACCGTGAATTCATTCAAGAAGTGGTAGCCGATATCGTGAGCCGCTACAATGTGGACGCTATCCATATGGACGACTATTTCTATCCTTACCCAGTAAAAGGACAGGAATTCCCCGATGCCGAATCATTCGCTAAATATGGCGGTGACTTGGAACGCGGTGACTGGCGCCGTCAGAATGTGAATCTTCTTATCGAAGGACTTCACAAAGTGATACAGAAGCACAAGCCTTGGGTTCGCTTAGGCATAAGCCCATTTGGTATATGGCGAAACAAGAGAAATGACGAGCGCGGTAGTGACACTAACGGCTTGCAGAACTATGACGAACTTTATGCCGATGTGATCTTGTGGACAGAACGTGGCTGGGTTGACTATATGTTGCCACAGCTATACTGGGAGCTTGAAAAGGAAGTGGCTTCTTCAGAAAAACTTGCTTACTGGTGGAACGACTATGCTAATGGCCGCCACATGTATATAGGTCAAGATGTTCACAAGACAATGACTGTGAAGGACATCAACGGAAGCAAGGACCCTAATCAGCTCGCCCATAAGATAGCTCTTTCTCGTGAATTGCCTAACATTCATGGCAACTGCTGGTGGCCCGGATACTCGGTTACCAGAAACTTCAAGGGTATTGCCGACTCACTAGCAACAAAGGAACAGAATACTAAAGCTATTATCCCTACTTACTCATGGATGGACAATGTAGCTCCTGAAGAGGTCGTTAAGTTGAAGAGCAAGAAAGACAAAGCCGGTAATGTGATTCTATCATGGGAGATGCCTATTCCTACAGGTGTGATGCAGGAGGCTAACGCTTATGGCGTGTATGTGTTTGCTGATGGCGAGAATGTGAATCTTGAAAATCCAAAGGCCTTGAAGGCTATTGTTTTTGCCGATGTTAATACGGTTATCGACAAGAAAGGAAAGGCTTCGGTAACTTATGAACTTAAGGACTTGAAGAAAGGCAAGTATACTGTTGTTGTTACAGTGCTTGACCGTGCATGGAATGAAAGTCTTAACGGCGTGGAAACAACAGTGAAGATTTAAAATCTGAGCATATATCTAAAACTAAATATGCTACCTTGCGATAAGCGAGGTAGCATATTTTTTTGTTACATAAGGGTTGTCATTTGTGTTTGAAAAGCTTCTTTGACAGCATGTTTCTCACTGGAATGTCATAAAGTTTCAGGCAGATATAGGCAAGCGTGATATTTCCAAAGAAAAGAGCAACAGCAATGTGCCATGACTCACTGAACGGTATGCTGTTTTCCCAAAGCCATGCGTAGAACAGGTACATGAACGGATAGTGGATAATGTATACCGGATACGATATATCTCCCAGGAATTTGCACACTGAACCGGTTAATTGGTTATCTGTTGTACCCGATGCAGCGAGATACACAAGTATCGGGAAAATTACGATGGTACATAGCGAATCGTAAATGCCATTGCCTATTGTGCCATTCTCTCCCCCGATGTGAGGTATCGAGAAGATGATAAACAAAATGATACTGCATATCCAGAAAATACCTTTTATTCTAACGGGTTTGAAATTGCGTGACATGAGCAATCCTACCGAGAAAGCAAATGCCATGCGAAGAAATCCTCCAATAAGGTTGTTGTCGGCTAGAGTCCAGCCCACACCCAGATGACCGAACCCCGACATATTAAGAACGGCAAAGGAAGCAAGTGCTATGCCCGTTACCGTTACAACACATGACAGCGACTTGCTTGACAGTCTTCTGAGCCATAAGGCATATAGAATATTACCTATGTATTCAAAGAAAAGCGACCAGCTAGGACCGTTGAGCGGAAACATTTCGCCGTTGCCCCTCACCTCGGCATAACTGCCGGGCACCGCTGGAATGAGCAGCATTCCGCAAAGTAGCGAGAGCATGATAGCCGAATAAGGAATGTGCGTGCCGTCCCATTGCACACATCCTTGAATGATGAATGTTACTGCACCTAATACAGCTCCGAGTATCACCATGGGGTGAAGACGAATGAGCCTCCGTTTCATGAAGGTCCATGTGCTCATGGATTTCCAACGATCATCGTAGGCATAGCCTATAACAAAACTCGAAATGATGAAGAAAAAGTCTACTGCCATGTAGCCATGGTTGAAAGTCTGGTCTATGGGGCTAGTTGCAAATCCCTCAAAAATGTGATACCATATAACCATTAATGCCGCTACGCCTCGCATTCCGTCAAGTAAGGCGTAGTGAGGTTT